>JBJDYM010000376.1:0-40946 GCA_051867315.1 Faecousia sp. | reverse complement strand
AAATGTCACTAAAGAGAAAAAGGTTTAATATCAGCTTGTGCCCAATGAGGCTTCTAGAGGATATTCTTAAGCTGTGAAATTTTTCAAAAAATCCCGATTCGCAAAATCTGCGGGGTAGGTCATTCATGCGTTTGTCGTGTGTACAATTTTAAAAAGATTGACGGAACACAGATGAGATAGTATAATCGAGGTAAACTCCTGCAAATGAAACTGCATTTCCCAAATACGAAAGGAGAAACATGAAAGTATTCTATTACTGTAATTACCCCTCCCCCTATTTCGTGGGCTTTCTGAACGAACTGGGGAAGCTGTGCGAGCTGACGGTGGTATTCGAGCGGAGCGCATCCAGCGAACGGGATGACAGCTGGAAAAAATTCTCCGCGCCCAACATTCACAATCTGATGATCATGCACGGGATTCATGTTTCAACAGATATGGCATTCTGTCCCCAGATCATTGGGATTCTGAAACGGGAGAAATACGACGCTGTCGTTGTCCATGACCCGATCTCTCCCACGGGAATGCTGCTCATCTGGTACCTGAAGCTGCACAAAATCCCCTTTGCATTTCAGTGTGAGGGCGGCTTCCCCGGGGATGGGAAATCCAGCCTGAAGGAAAAATACAAGCGGACACTGCTCACCGGGGCCCGGCTGTACTTAAGCGCGCCAGGGCCGGAGCATTGTTATTTTCTGGCCTACGGCGCTCCCCCTGCCAATATCGTCTATTATCCCTTCGCCTCCTTCTATCAGAAGGACATCCTGGATCGGCCCAAAACCAGTGAAGAGAAACAGGCCATTCGGGCAGAGCTGGGTATTCCCGAGGAAAAGGTGATCATCAGTGTGGGGGCCATCATCCCCAGAAAGGCCCACGACATTTTGATTGAAGCCGTAAAGGAGCTGCCCAAAAACGTGGGCACCTACATCATCGGCGGCCCGCCCACCAAGCAGCTGCAATCACTGCTTGACCAGTATCAGCTGACCAATGTTCACTTTGTGGAGTTTGTGCCCAAGGAGCAGCTTTGGCGCTACTATCAGATGGCGGACTTTCTGGCAGTGCCCACCCGGTACGACACCTGGGGTCTGTTCGTGAACGAAGCCATGGCAAACGGTCTGCCCGTGATCACCACAAACCGGTGCGCCGCCGGCTTGGAGCTGATCGAAGACGGCAGGAACGGCTTCCTGGTGGATATCAATGACGTTCCGGGCCTGACGGAGAAAATTTCCTATCTGTTGGACCATCCTGAGGAATGTCAAAGCATGGCACAAAACAATCTTGACGCCATCCGGCCTTTCTCCTTTGAACAGCAGGCGAAGGTGACCATGGAGGCACTGATACAGTTTTTCTCCCGGAACTAACAGCAAAGCGTGTCCACTGCGGTTTGATGCGATGGACACGCTTTTCATTATAGGTAATCTTCCGCGCTCCTGACAATTTCCGCTTCGATGATCCGGGCCGCTTCTTTACTCTGCGCGCTGACGGAGACATAGAGCTTCAGCTTGGGCTCGGTGCCCGAAGGGCGCACGACCAGGGAGCAATTGTCCTCCAGCAGAAATTTCAGCACCTCCGACCTGGGCAGGCCGTCCAGCCCCTGGGCATAGTCCAGCAGCTTGATAACCTTTTTTCCGCCAAATTCCGGGACGCCGCTGCGGAAGGACTCCATAATGGACTGCATTCTGGCAAAGCCCGCGCTGCCGTCGAATTCAAAGCTCAGCAGCGTATTCAAGCAATAACCGTAAGCTTTGTAAAGCTCCTCCAGCTTGTCCAGAAGGCTGATGCCCCGGGTGGCGTAGTAGCTGAACATCTCGCAGATCATGTATGCGCCGTCCACGCCGTCCTTATCCCGGACATAGGTGCCGGTTAGGCAGCCGTAGCTTTCTTCAAAGCCAAAAAGATAGCTGTCCGCCTCCCCCTGCTGCTCCAGCCGGCCGATCTGTTCGCCGATGAACTTGAAGCCCGTCAGCACATTGACGGTACGGACGCCGTAGTGCCGGGCAATCTGCTCTGCCATATCCGTGGTGACAATGGTTTTCACCATCACCGGGTCAGGAGGCATTTTGCCGCGCTTCACGCGCTGGCTGCAAATATAATCCAGCAGCAAAAGCCCCGTCTCATTGCCGGAGAGCAGCTGGTACTCCCCTGCCGGAGTTTTAACGGCGATGCCCACCCGGTCGCAGTCGGGGTCGGTGGCAAGCAGCAGATCCGCGTTGCACCTGCGGGCATATTCCATGCCCAGCGCCATGGCTTCCCTGATCTCCGGATTGGGGTAGGGACAGGTGGGGAAATTGCCGTCCGGCTGCTCCTGCTCCGGCACCACGGTGATGTTGGTATAGCCCATTTCCCGGAGGGTGCGGGTAACCGGTTTCAGGCCCGCGCCATTCAACGGGGTGTATACAATGGCGACGTTCCTGTCCACCGCCTCGCCATATAACACCGACTGCGCCTTCACCGCTTCCACAAACGCGGTATACACATCATCCGGGATGTATTGAATTCTGCCGTCTGCCAGTCCTGCTTCAAAACTGCCCGTTAAGACATCTTCAAAGACATCCAGCTTTTCAATCTCGGCCAGGATTTCCGCCGCTGCTTCGGTGGTGATCTGACAGCCGTCCAGGCCATAGACCTTGTAGCCGTTATACCTGCTGGGGTTGTGGGATGCCGTAATCATCACGCCCCCGGAGCAGCCAAGGTGCCGGACGGCAAAGGAAACCGTGGGCACCGGCATCAGGACGGGCCAAATAAAAACCTTTATCCCATTGGCTGCGAAAACCCCTGCCGCAACCCGGGCAAACAAGTCGCTTTTGATGCGGCTGTCGTAGCCAATCGCAACCGAGGGCGCCGGCTCCCTCCTGTTCAGATATTCCGCCAACCCCTGGGAAGCTTTGGCCACGGTATAGACGTTCATCCGGTTGGTGCCGGCGCCGATGATACCCCGCAGGCCACCGGTGCCAAAGGCCAAATCCCGGTAGAAGGCATCCTCGATTTTGGCCTCGTCCATCCGCCTCAGCTCCTGCGCCACGTCCGCATCAGAGACAGCATGGTTCAGCCAACGCCTGTATTCTTTTTTGATCTCATCTGTCTGTTTCATCCACTCATCCTCTTACATCCAAAAACTGGGCCTGACCATGGATTCTCATGGGCACGGAATCCGCGGGGACAAAAATGCAGTCGCCCTTATAAAAGATGATTTCATCGTCCCCAAAACGGATGATACCGCAGCCGTTGACGCAGAGCAGCACCCGGAAGGACAGCTCGTCCGCCCGGTAAGAAACCCGCTGCCGCCGCTCAGTATTGACAATCATCCGGTAGACTTCAAAATATTTGCACCGGCAAAGCAGCTCCGAGGCCACGCCCTGCCGGTATTTCAAAACCCGCAGAGGCTGCTTCGGCTCCGCGCTGCTGTTCAGGTTCGCCGCCTGCAGCGCCTTCTCCACATGGAGCCGGCGTTTTTTTCCATCCTTGTCCACCCGGTCATAGTCATAGAGCCGGTAGGTCAGGTTGGAGTTTTCCTGGATTTCCGCCACCAGCGCCCCGGCGCCAATGGCATGGATGGTACCGGCTTCCACAAAGAAAACATCGTCCTTTCTGACCGGCACCTTCTGGAGGGCTTTCAGAATCGACCCATCTGCAATCATCCGGTGAAGCTCTTCCTGACTGCTGTCGTGCTTCAGGCCGTAGATCACTCTGGCATCCTTTCCCGCATCCAGAACATACCACATTTCCGTCTTGCCACGCTGGCCGTTTTCATGCTCCCGGGCAAAATCGTCTGTTGGATGGACCTGGATGGACAAATCCTGCTTGGCATCGATGAATTTGATCAGGATGGGCAAGGATTTTTCACCGGAGTGTCTGGTCCCCAGATATTCCGGATGGTTTTCAATCACGCAGGCCAGGCTCTCCCCTTCAAACACGCCCCCCGCCACGTAGCTGGGGCCGTCGGGATGGGTGGAGCATTCCCAGGTCTCTGCCAGGGGAGAAAGCGTTATCCCTTTTTCAAATTCGTCGTTTAATCGTTTTCCGCCCCAAAGGTAATCCTTCCCGGAAGGGCGAAGTAAAAACGGGTTATTCACTTTTCCCTTCCTTTCTTCCCAATCAGTATTCCAGCTGGAATTTCTGCTTGTCCTGGACGTTGATTTCCTCTCCCAGCTGCACTTCAATCAGCTTCAGCTCCGTATCCGCCACCACCGTGTGGCGGCAGCCGGCGGACATGGTAATCACATCGCCCGCCTTCACCGCCTGCTCAAAGCCGTCCACAATGGTTCTTCCGGCGCCGGAGATCACCACCCAGACCTCATCCCGGTTCCGGTGGCTGTGGTAGTTCATGCTATGACCGGGGTTCAGCGTAACCTTGATGGTCATGGAGCCTGATTCCACATCCAGCACCTTGAAGCTGCCCCAGCTTTTTTCGGCGAACATGATCTGCTGCTCAAATTTGTCAACATAGGGCTTGATATAGCTGCTGCGGTCCTTATCAGAGACCAGAATTCCCTCCGGCGAGGCGGAAATCACCACATCATGCAAACCCATGGCTAAAATCGGCACATCCATCTCGTTGACGATGTGAACCCCTCCGCAGGTATCGTCCAACACGCCCTTGCCTACCACCGACTCGCCCATGGCTTCCGTCAAAGTATTCCAGGTACCCAGATCCTTCCATGCGCCGGAGAACCGCTTCACCTGGATCTTCTCTTCCTTTTCCACCACGGCATAGTCAAAGGAGATTTTTGTCAGGGTATCGTACTTGGCAAAAAGGTCGTCGTAATCCGTAAAGTCAATCAGCTCATGGGCCTTGTTCAGCAAATAGCGCAGCTTAAAGGCAAACACGCCGCCATTCCACAGCGCCCCTTGGGAGATGTACTTTGCCGCCACATCGGCGGTGGGTTTTTCCTTAAAGGTTTTGACCCATGCAATGGGATCGGCGCTCTCGGGAATGATGTAGCCGTACTTTTCGCTGGGATAGGTGGGTTCCATGCCCATGAGGACGAGATTGGCCTCCCCCTTGGCTGCCTGTTCCGACAGGGCGGTCAGTGCCGTGAAATAGTCGTCCTCCACGTAGGGATCGACTGGGCAGACCACCACCGGCTCCTCCGGGGCAACCTGCATCACATCAGCAAGGTAAGCGCCGGCCAGGGCGATGGCCGGGAAAGTATCCCGGCGGCAGGGCTCCACGGAGATGCCCACCCCGTCTCCCAGCTGGTTGTGGATGGCGGACACCTGGGTCTTGCTGGTGGCGATGGTCACCGTTGCATCCGGATCTGCCTGTTTGATCTGGCGGTAGACCCGCTGCACCATGGATTCATAGGTGCCGTCCTCCTGCCTGAAAATCTTGATAAACTGCTTGGAGCGAATGTCATTGGACAGCGGCCACAGGCGTTTGCCGGAGCCGCCGGATAGCAAAACGATATTCATAGTTCTTCTCCCGCTTGTGGTCATCAGTACATTTGCTGACGGGGATACCACCAGGTTTTCCGGTGGGCAATGGCGCTGTTGCAGAGTCTGATTTGCTCCATATCCTGTTCTGAAATTTCAAAATCCAATCTCAGATTCTCCTGCAGGTGCAAAAGATTTCTGGAGGAACAAATGGGAATATTTCCCATCTGCAGGTTCCATTTCAGGGCAAGCTGCGCCGGGGAAACCCCGTATTTTTCCCCGACTTCCTGCAAGGTCTTCTTCACCTCGTCCTCTGTGACGGACAGGGAACCCCAGCCCTGGACGGATATATTTCTGTCCCTGCAGAAGCTTGCCAAACCTCTTTGCTGGAACTGGGGATTGATTTCCAGCTGGTTGATTTCCGGAGCTACCTGGCAGTTTTCCGTAATTTGCAGGATATGCCGCTCCAGGAAATTGGAGACGCCAATGTGTCTGACCGTTCCGGCCCGGAGCAGCTGTTCCATTTCCTTCCAGACGGATATGTTTCTTTCCGCATAGCTTAGCTCCGAATAGCGGGGCACCGGCTGATGAATCAAATAGGAATCCACATCGTCAAGCCCCAGCCGCTCCAGGCTCTCCCGAAGCTGGGGCCGCACCGAGCCGCCGTCATAGGGCATCACCGGGTAGAACTTTGTTTGAATAAACAGGGAATCTCTTGGAACGCCCCGGTCAAAGAGGCTTTTCAGGGCTTTTCCAACGATTTCCTCTGTGCCATAGGAGTAAGCGGTATCGATGAAACGGTAGCCGCTGAGCACTGCCTGCTCGATCAGCTCCGCCATTTTTTCGGGCTGCTCTTTGTCCAGCTCCGCCGTACCCAGCCCGATTCCATAGGGCCAATTCTGAATGTCACACATGGTTCGCATCCTCCATCATGGCCAGCATCTGTTTTTTCAGTCCGTTTTTGTCAATCTCAAACATGGCATACAGATAATCCGGCCTTGCCATGGGGACAAACCGGTCCTGGATGCCCGCAATTTTGAACTTTGTTTGCAGGCCCTCCTCCGCGATGACGGCGGCAGCCTGATAGCCCAGTCCGCCGATGATATTGTGGTCCTGGGCGGCCAAAACGCAGCCTGTCGCCGCCGCGTCCCGGATGGCCTGTCGATCCACCGGCTTGATGGTGTGCATATCCACCACGCGGACGCACTTCCCCGTCTCCTTCTGGATTTCTTCGGCGGCCTCCAGGGCATACTGCACCAAGACGCCGGAGCAAAGAATCGCCCCGTCATTTCCTCCCCGGGCAACGGAGGCTTTGCCGATCTGATAGTCGTAGTCCTCCGGGTAAATGTCCACGGAGGGAACCACGCTGACCCGAATGTACACCGGCCCGTTCCAGTCCAGGGTGGCTTTCAGCATTTTCTGAGCCTGGACGCCGTCGCTGGGTTCCAAAACCGTCATATTGGGGAAGGAGGTCATGATGGCGCAGTCCTCAATGCTCCAATGGGTCGCGCCGGAAAGGCCCCCGGATACCCCGGAATAAACGCCCACCAGTACCGCGTTGGCATTGGCATAGGCGATATCCGTGCGGCACTGCTCACAGGCCCTCATGGAGACAAAGGATGCCATGGAAAAGGCATAGGGCTTGAAGCCCTCCCGGCAAAGCCCAGCCGCAAATCCAACCATGTTCTGCTCGGCAATGCCCGTGTTGTACATTCTGTCGGGGCAGCGCTCCATGAATTTTTCCATGCGGCAGGACCGGAACAAATCCGCCGAGACGGCAACCACTTTTTCATCCTGGGCGGCCAGGTCCACCATATAGTTTCCAATGACCTCCCGGACCCATCTCTTTTTCTTTTCCATCATTGCTGCGCCGCCTTTTCCACGATTTCTTTCATGGCCTGCTCGTATTGCTCCGCCGTCATTTTTCCGGCGTGCCAGTTCACATTGCCTTCCATAAAGCTGACGCCGTTCCCTTTTACGGTGTGGGCCACAATCACGGTGGGAACCTGAGCAGTGGGCGCCGGGAGACTGTCGAAAGCCTGCTTGATCTGCTCCATACAGTGCCCGTCGATTTCCAGAACGTTCCAGCCAAAGGCCCGGTATTTTTTTCCAACATCATCGATTCCCGTCAGCTCTTCCACCGTTCCGTCCGCCTCAAGGCCGTTGCAGTCCACAATGGCGATCAGGTTGCCCAGGCGGTAATGGGCCGCATGCATGGCCGCCTCCCAGACGGAACCCTCGCCCTGCTCTCCATCGCCCATCACCACATACACCCGGCTTTGCGCATTTCCCTTGCGCCGCAAGCCTGCGGCGATTCCCGCGCCGATGGACAGCCCATGACCCAGGCTTCCCGTGGAAACCTCTACGAAGGGATTGACCAATTTGCATGAATGCATGGAAAACCGCCCGCCATTGGTGGCGTATTCCTCAAAGAAATCCTCTTTCCGAAAGCACCCGATTGCCGCCTGATTCAGACTGGTCACCGCTGCGGCGTGGCCCTTGGACAGGATAAACCGGTCCCGCCCTTCCTCCTCCGGATTTTGGGGATCGTATCGCATCTGATACTGCCACAATGCGGTCATCACATCCGCCACGGACAGGTCGCCGCCGATATGGATGCTTTTTTGCGCACAGAGGGTCAGCAGATCCTTTTTGATTTGCAGCGCTGCCTCTTTCAGCTGGCTAAGGGTTGTCAGCATGTTCTTTTACTCCTTCTCGTCTTGACTGGCCAGATACCACTGGTATAGCTTCCGGATTCCCTGTTCCAGAGAAACGGTGGAGCTCCACCCCAGGGCGTGAATTCTGCTGCTGTCGCAGAGTCTGCGCATCATGCCGTCGGGCTTGGCAGGGTCGGTGACAATCTCCCCTTCAAATCCTGTGATTCTCTTGATCATCCGGGACAGCTCCAGAATGGACACTTCCTCCCCCGTTCCAATGTTCACCGGTTCCTCCCCGGAATAGTGGTTCAGTAGGAAAATGCCTGCGTCCGCCAGGTCGTCCGTATCAATAAACTCCCGCAGCGCCTTTCCCGTCCCCCACAGGGTGACGTTGGGCGCATCGTTTTTCTTTGCCTCCCGGTATTTCACCAGCAGGGCGGGAATCACATGGCTGTGCTGTGGATCGAAATTGTCGCCGATACCGTACGCGTTGGCCGGAATGGCCGTGATGAAGTCCACGCCATACTGCCGCCGCAGATAGCTGCACAGCCGCTGTCC
Organism: Faecousia sp.; assembly: GCA_051867315.1. GTDB lineage: Bacteria > Bacillota > Clostridia > Oscillospirales > Oscillospiraceae > Faecousia. Next base: position 32,364 of record JBJDYM010000376.1, on the reverse strand, counting down.
ACCGATTTTCGCCAGAGCGTAGCCCTCGTTGGTGATTTCGGGCAGTCCGGTGAGCAGCATTTCCTCCTTCATGGGCTGGGGGCACTGCTTGGGATACATACAGGCGCTGCCCAGAAACAGGAATTTCTTCACCTGATTTTGGAAGGCAGACCAGATCAGATTCTGCTCCATCTCCATGTTTTCATAGAAGAAATCCGCAGGAGCCTCACTGTTTGCCCGGATGCCCCCTACCTTGGCAGCGGCATCGATGACGTACTCCGGTTTTTCCTGCCGGAAAAAGTCCGCCACCGCTTGTTGGTTGAGCAAATCCAGCTCCCCGTGGGTTCTCAAAACCAGGTTTTCATACCCCTGGGCCCGGAGCCGCCGGACAAAGGCGCTGCCCACCAGGCCGGTGTGGCCCGCCACATAGATTTTTGCATTCTTATCCATCATGGCCTCATTTCCGGTAGGGTTCCAGGAACTTTCCGATACAGTCGATCAGATAGTCCAGCTCTTCACGTTTCAGGCCGTGATGGCAGCCCACGTAGAAGCCATTGTGGTCAATGTACGCCGCATTGGGATATTGGGGTTCCAAATCCCCAAACAGCTTTTGATAAATAGGCTGATTCAGCAGCGGGAGCATGGGTCTTGTCTCAATATTGCACTTTTCAAGATACAGGACAAAATCCTTCTGCCTGATTCCCGTGCCCTCTTTGATGACAATGGGGAACATCATGTAGGTGTGTTCAATATTTTCAGGATGCCGGGGCAGCTGGATCAGGTCTTCATAGCGTTCAAGGCCTTTGATCAGATAGTTGGCGTTCTCATGGCGCTTGCCCATGATCTCGTCCTTTCGTTCCAGCTGGGCCAGGCCAAGGGCGCCTTCGATCTCTCCCACCCGGTAGCTGTAGCCGATCCGCTCGAAGCAGAACCGGCGGTCCAGATCCGTCTGCATTCTCTTGGGACAAACGGTTTTTCCGTCGGAGGCGATGCACCGTTCGCAGGTGCAGGCCCGGCCGTGGGCAACCAGGGAGCGGAGAATCTCCATAAAGCTTCTGTCACTGGTGCAAACCACGCCGCCGACACCGGTGGTAATGGTGTGGGCCACGTAGGTACTGAAGCAGGTGATGTCGCCGAAGCTGCCCACGCTGCGGCCGTCCACCTTTGCAAAATGGGCCTCCGCGCAGTCCTCGATCACCCGCAGGCCGTGCTTTTTTGCGATGGCCATGATTGCATTCATATTGCAGGGCATTCCAAAGGTATGGACCGGAATCACGCACCTGGTATGCTCTGTGATATGCCGCTCCATGTCACTGGGATCCATATTGTAGGTTTCCTTCTCCACATCCACAAAGGTTACCTTCAGTCCGGCATGCAGACAGGCATTGGAGGTGGCAATGAAGGTAATGGCAGGGACCAGGACCTCCGTATGCTCGTCCCAGCCGTCCACCTCTTTCAGAGTTTCCAAAGCCAGGTGCAGCGCGGAGGTGCCGCTGTTGCACATCACCCCGTATTTCTGGCCATGGGCCTTTGCAAACTCCCGTTCAAACTGATTGACATATTTCCCCTGAGAAAGCCGCTCATGGTCCAATGCGTCCATCACATATCTTTTTTCGATTTCCGTTACCGATGCGTAACCCACGCCGATTTTATCCATCATGTATGTCCTCTTTTTGCTTATTCAATCACGCCCTTTTCCAGGGCCTCGATCTTATACAAATTCACGTTTTCCTCCAGCCGTTCCCTGGCCACCTGGTTCATATCGTGCTCCACCATGATTCTCACCAGCTCTTCAAAGCTTGTCTTTGTGGGATTCCAGCCCAGGGACTGCTTTGCTTTGGAGGGGTCCCCCCACAGGTTGACCACATCCGTTGGGCGGTAGAACACCGGGGATACCTCGATAATCACCTTACCGGTGGCCTTATCGATGCCCTTCTCATTTTCGCCCTCTCCCACAAATTCCAGCTCAATGCCGACATAGCGGAAGGCCAGGGTGCAGAATTCCCGCACGCTGTGCTGCTCTCCCGTGGCGATGACATAATCCTCCGGCTTCTCCTGCTGGAGCATCAGCCACATGCACTCCACATAGTCCTTGGCGTAGCCCCAGTCCCGCAGGGCGGACAGATTGCCGAGAATCAGCTTGTCCTGCTTTCCCTGCCTGATGCGGGCCGCCGCCAGGGTGATTTTCCTGGTGACGAAGGTCTCCCCCCGCCGCTCCGACTCATGGTTGAACAGAATGCCGGAGCAGCAGAACATACCGTAGGCTTCCCGGTATTCCTTCACGATCCAGTAGCCGTACTGCTTGGCCACAGCATAGGGACTGAAGGGATGGAAGGGAGTTTTCTCACTCTGGGGTACCTCCTCCACCTTTCCATAGAGTTCGGAGGTGGAGGCCTGATACATCCGGCAGGTTTTTGCCAGCCCTGCAATCCGGATGGCCTCCAGCACCCGCAGCACACCGGTGGCGACAATATCCGCCGTATATTCCGGCACATCAAAGGAAACCTGGACATGGGACTGGGCCGCCAAATTGTACACCTCGTCCGGCTTTACCTCCGTCACCGCCTTGATCAGGGACACCGCATCGGCCAGATCCCCATATACCAGGTGGAACCGGGGCAGCCCCTCCAGATGGGCAATTCGCTCCCGGTAGTCCACGGAGGATCTTCTGATCATCCCGTAAACCTCGTACCCTTTTTCCAGGAGCAATTCCGCCAAAAAAGACCCGTCCTGGCCTGTCACGCCGGTGATCAACGCTTTCTTTCCCATAAGTCCATTTCCTCGTTTCTCTTTGATTTCCGCGCCGGTATCCCGGAACTTCTGTTATTTTCGGGATTTCACAGGCGTCGGATCGGCATACTTCTTGGATTATGATATGCTAAGTATACCCTAACCCGTCGTATTTTTCAATAGTGCCGGGGCTGAAGTGAAAAAAATGGTTCCGATTCCGTTTTCCGAAGGATGCTTAATCCAAAAAAATCCGTGCACCGGAAAGGGTGCACGGATCGGGGAAAATCAGGATCAGGCCTTGCCGTCGGAGCCCAGAACGTGGACAATCTTGTGAGCGACCATGTCCTTCACCGCCTGACGGGCGGGCTTCAGGTACTGGCGGGGATCGAAGTGGTCGGGATGCTCGGCAAAATACTTGCGGATGTTGCCGGTCATGGCCAGACGGATGTCGGAGTCGATGTTGATCTTGCACACGGCCAGCTTGGCAGCTTCCCGGAGCTGATCCTCGGGGATGCCGATGGCGTCGGGCATGTTGCCGCCGTAGGTATTGACCATCTTCACGAATTCCTGAGGAACGGAAGAAGAACCGTGCAGAACAATGGGGAAGCCGGGCAGCCGCTTGATGCACTCCTTCAGCACGTCGAAGCGCAGGGGGGGCGGAACCAGGATGCCGTCGGCATTGCGGGTGCACTGGGAAGCCTTGAACTTGTAAGCGCCGTGGCTGGTGCCGATGGCGATGGCCAGGGAGTCGCAGCCGGTGCGGGAGACAAACTCTTCCACTTCCTCGGGACGGGTGTAGCTCTCCTTGCCGTGCTCCACGGCAACCTCATCTTCCACGCCGGCCAGGGTGCCCAGCTCCGCCTCGACCACAACGCCATGGTCATGGGCGTACTCAACGACCTGCTTGGTCAGGGCAATGTTCTCTTCGAAGGACTTGGAGGAAGCGTCGATCATCACGGAGGTGAAACCGCCGTCGATGCAGCTCTTGCAGAGCTCAAAGCTGTCGCCATGGTCCAGATGCAGAGCGATGGGAATCTCGGGGTTCTCGGCAACGGCAGCCTCGACCAGCTTCACCAGGTAAGTATGGTTGGCGTAGGCACGGGCGCCCTTGGAAACCTGCAGGATGACGGGGCTTTTCAGCTCGCCGGCAGCCTCGGTGATACCCTGAACGATCTCCATGTTGTTGACGTTGAAAGCACCGATTGCGTAGCCGCCGTCGTATGCCTTCTTGAACATTTCAGTTGTGGTTACAAGAGCCATTGGAATCATTCCTTTCATCATTCAAGCGGATCGCTCCGCATGTTTTCGAACATATTATATCACATTTTTCCTGTTTTTCAATAAAAATATTTATGGCGGAACCGTATCCTTGCATTCAATAATCTCAGCGGCTCTTTTTTCCCCTTCTATTGTTGGAAAAACGGTGAGAATTCCCGCATTCTGAGCTTTGAACCGGCACAAAAATTCGACGCCAGCCGGTCTGTTCCAGGATGCAGTGTAGCTTTAGATGTATTTTCCTCTCGTTTTTACCCGTTTTTTTGTCAGAATACCAGTTTACTTTTTCGGTTCCGTATCGTATAATCATATTGCTGAAATAAGCGATTTTTTACGCAAGGAGTTTGGTAATGATGAATCTGTCTCCTCTTCAGACTGCCAGATATCAGTACACCCCGAAGCTGCCCGGTATGCTGAGAAACGGTATTTCTGAAATCTGTGTTAAGGTCGGCGAGCCCACAAAAAGCGTTGCCGACCAGGAAAAGATTAAGGCGCTGTTCCCCAATACCTACGGAAAGAACGAAATCACCTTCCAGAAAGGTATCAACACTTCCGCCCCTAAGAAGCACATTGTGGGTGTTATCCTGTCCGGCGGTCAGGCCCCCGGCGGTCACAACGTTGTCTGCGGCCTGTACGACGCTCTGAAGGCCACCAATCCCGAAAATGAGCTGTACGGCTTCAAGGGCGGCCCCAGCGGTCTTCTGGAAGACAACTACCGCATTATGGATGATGCGTACATCGACATGTTCCGCAACACCGGCGGCTTTGATATCATCGGTTCCGGCCGCACCAAGCTGGAGACCGAAGAGCAGTTTGCCATCGCTGCCGAAGTGTGCAAGAAGCACGGCATTACCGCTATTGTCATCATCGGCGGTGACGACTCCAATACCAACGCCGCTGTGCTGGCGGAGTACATGGCTGCCCACAATACCGGCGTTCAGGTGATTGGCTGCCCCAAGACCATTGACGGTGACCTGAAGAACGAAGACATCGAATGCTCCTTCGGCTTCGATACCGCAACCAAGACCTATAGCGAGCTCATCGGCAACATCGAGCGGGATGCCAACTCCGCAAAGAAGTACTGGCATTTCATCAAGGTGATGGGCCGTTCCGCTTCCCATGTCGCACTGGAGTGTGCTCTGGAAACCCAGCCCAACGTCTGCCTGATTGGTGAAGAGGTTGCCGCCAAGAAGATGTCCCTGTCCGCTGTGGCCGATGTCATTGCCGATTCCGTGGCCGCAAGAGCCGCAAAGGGCATGAATTTCGGTGTTGCCATCATTCCCGAAGGCATCGTGGAATTTGTTCCCGAGTTTTCCATGCTGATTGCCGAGATCAACGAGCTGCTGGCCGGTGAGAAGACCGCTGCTTTCAATGCGCTGAGCAGCTGGGAAGAGAAATACGCTTTCATCGAAAAGGGTTTGAGCAAGGAGGCCATGGCTGTCTTTGCCATTCTGCCCCAGGGCATTCAGCAGCAGCTGTTCCTGGAGCGCGACCCCCACGGCAATGTGCAGGTCTCTCTGATTGAGTCCGAAAAGCTGTTCTCCGCCCTGGTTGCCGACAAGATGGCTGCACGCAAGGCCGCCGGTACCTTTAGCGGCAAGTTCAGCGCCCAGCATCACTTCTTCGGTTACGAAGGCAGATGCGCTTTCCCCTCCAATTTCGACGCTGACTATTGCTATTCCCTGGGCTACAATGCCTTCATGCTGATCCAGTACGGTTACACCGGATATCTGTCCAAGGTTTCCAACCTGTCTAGGCCCGCCGAGGAGTGGGTTGCCGGTGGTATGCCCATCACCAAAATGATGAACATGGAGAGAAGAAACGGCCAGGACAAGCCCGTTATCCGCAAGGCTCTGGTCGAGCTGGACGGCAAGCCTTTCACCTACTTCTGCGAGCATCGTCAGCAGTGGGCGGAGGAGACCTGCTTCACCTACCCCGGCGCCATCCAGTACTATGGCCCCGCAGAGGTCTGCGATTTGACCACCCGCACTCTGGCTCTGGAGAAAGCCTGATTCCAAAGAATCAAGCGTCTGCCGAAAGGCAGGCGCTTTTTCTTGCATTCAGAGTCTTTCTCTGCTATAATCCCTATGCCTGAAAGGAGGTGCACCGTGACAAGACAACGAAAAATACTGATTACCTTTGCAGTACTGTACGCTGAAATGATGGTATATCTTTTGTTTTTCCGGGAACCCGCCTTTACCGACGAGCCCTACTGGGGGCAGGTAAAAGCCCATTTTAATCCCGTCCCCTTTCGCACCATCGGGCTGTATCTGCGGCTTTGGACCAAATCCCCCCGCCCCTGGCTGGTGCGTCTTGCCCACATCAACCTGCTGGGCAACGTGATTTTGTTCATTCCCCTGGGGCTGTTTCCCCCACTGCTGTGGGAGCCAATGCAGCGGCTTTGGAAAACCGCACTGCTTTCCGCCGGGGTGATGACCGCCGTGGAGCTGCTGCAGATGCTCCTGCTGGTGGGTACCTGCGACATCGACGATTTGATTTTAAATGTATTGGGCGCCTGCCTGGGCTACGGCCTGTACCGGCTGACGCACCGGGAGAAGAAAGCACCTGCGAGGTAATGCTGCCGTCGCAGGTGCTGCTTATTTTTGGATGAGCTGTTTGGTGTAGCCAAGCCTTACCAGCTCGTTGAAGGCCTCCTCCGCCTCCGGCGGGATGACCTGGGGAATCTGAAAGCCCCGGTCCGCATAGACGGAAATGCGCTGGAAATCCCCCACGATCATGTGGATGGTATCCTCCTCGGTTCTTCCCCAGCGGGAAAGGCCGGACAGGTACTGCTCATAGGTCTGCTGCCAGGAGGTAACCGTCACCTCCGCCTCCGGCCAGTAAACGGGGAAGGCAGCGTAAAGGCGGCGCTCCATATAGGGCTTCTGTACGCCGATGATCCGGGGATGACTCAGCCCCCGGTCCATCAGCATCCGGCGGGAAAAAATCAGGTTTTCTCCGGAATTGGTGGAGCGCTCCTCAACCAGGATGGCGCTTTCCGGCACGCCCTCGGCAATGGCAATCCTTGCAAAGCGGCTGGCCTCGCTTTCGGTCCACATGGAACTGGTGTTCCTTCCCAGTCCGCCGGTGAACAGGATCAGAGGCGCCAACCCCTGGCGATACAGCTGGGCTGCCCGGCGGGCCACATCTTCATTATAGCAGCCAAAGCCGATGATACAGTCCGCCTCCTTGGGCGTTTGATGCAGGCACAGATAGTCCCACAGAATATGAACGGCAGCTTGTGTATCCAAGATTTTTCCTCCCGAAACGCGGTTTGCCTTCATTCTACCACGGCGGCCTTCTTTGGTCAACAAAAATGCTGCCCGGCGAACCGGGCAGCGTTTTTGATAGGCGACCTCAAAAAACGACTTATTTGATGCTCTGGACAAAAGATCCGTCCAAACCGCAAAAGGGTCTTTTTAGAGGTACCCGATAAATTACTGCAGCACAGGGTTGGAAACCCGGATGGTGTGGTCAAACCAGGAGCCGCTCTTTTGACCCATGGCGGCCACGGCCAGGTCCACGTCCAGCTCTGCCACGGGAACATCGAAGCCGTTGGCAGTGTCGGTGGTACCGTCGGAATAGTTCACACTGTCCTCCACGCAGTCGATGATTTCCGCGCCCTCCTGCTGGGCATCCTCCGCGGAGCCCAGGAAAAGCTTGCTGAAGCCCTTGCCGGAAAGGGTCATGTGCAGGACCATCTTACCATCCTGAACCGTCAACGTGCCCTTGCCCTCCATGGCCTCGTTCAGCTTGAACATGCCCTTATCCGTCTCCACGTCCACGGTGTAAACACCGTCAGCCAGTTCACCGGTGAGGGCCGTCTGGACGGCGGAAGCCTGAGCGGCATCTTCCTTGACTACTTCCATGGCGGCAGCGGTGTGAGCAACGTACAGCTCCTGCACCGCATCGATGCGGCCGAGACCGGCGATCTGGCAGTCGATGGTTTCAAACTTGCCGGAATCAGCAAACATGGATTTCCAGGAGTCTTCCTCGTCACCGGCCATGTCGTTGTTGGCATGGTCGCCGGCAACCACCATCAGGGGGCGGAGAATCACATTGGTGTAGCCTGCCTGGGCAACGGCTTCAATCACATTTTCGCAGGCGGTTTCCTCCGGCTCTCCCTCCACGGTGCCGATGAACACATTCTCATAGCCCAGCTTTTCCATCTGGGTCTGCATCTGGCTGTAGGACACCTTGGCGGTGTGGGAGGTACCGTGGCCCATCAGGACAACGGCAGTACCGGCCTGGGCTGCGTCCTCCACGGACTGGAAGCCGCCATCGGCCACGGCGGCAGCAACTACGGCTTCCGCCACGGCAGCCTTGTCCGCATTGATGACGGTGGCGTCGCTGCCCACCTGGCCCAGCAGGGGCTCGGCCACGGTGATGGTCTCAATCCGGTCTTCGTAAGCCTTCACCGCATCCATCAGCTCGTCATACTCCGCGCCGTGCATCAGATGGGTGGGCTGGATGATCAGGTGCTTGACCCCATTGGCCACCGCCCGCTCCAAGGCCTGGTCCATATTGTCGATGAATTCCCCATCCCGGGCCTGAACGTGGTTGATGATAATCTGGGCCGTAAACGCCCGGCGGACGGACCAATCCGGGAACGCGGCAGCAATGGCATCCTCTACGGATTTGATATCCTCCACCCGGCTGCCGTTGTAAGAGGTGCCGAAGGAGGCGACCAGAATTTCCTTCTCTCCGATCCCATCGGCATTGCGGGGATCATCCAGGGAGGCGTCCCCGGTATCCAGGCCGAAATAATCCGGGCTGGCTTCCTCGCCCTCTACCAAAAGCTTCTGCTCCTCGGTCAGCGCGTCCCAGGCTGCCTTGGCGGCGGCGCACTGGGCGTCGGTGTCCTCGGTGCGAACCTGGACATAGATGGCATCGATCAGGGCTGCAGCTGCGTCGGCAGCTTCCTGGTCAGTGTTGGCTGCGGCACTTGCAAAGGTGCACATGCCGGAAAGAACGGTCAGTGCGCAAAGGATGGCGATCAGTTTTTTCATATTCTTTCCTCCTGAACAAAAAAATTCCTCTCAGCCGAAACCACGGCCGAGAGGTTCATATCACAAAATCAGGAGCGTCAGGGCATGCTGCAGCCGGGGTATGGAATACCCCAATGCCAGGCGCTGCGGATCGTGTGAGACGAAACCAATTACTCGTGGTTTTCTCATCCAGAAAAACAGCAGGTCTCCTGGCTCACAGCAAATCTGAACGCCTTCCCGTTTCCAGTGACATAATGTCCAGATCTCACGCTGTATACAGTGACGAGTTCGCGCAGGCATCGCACCTGCTTCCCTTTTCAGCGGCCCAAGGGCCGCCACTGCTTTTCTCTCCAAAGACAGTTTATCACAAAAGCAGAGAATGTCAAGCCTACAAATCAATATTTTTATCCCGATTGTTTGGAAGGCTTGCCCCCTTCTTTCCCTCCTGAATTTCCAGGAAAGCTTCTTTCAGCCTGGACAGGTAGGCAAAGGGCTCTTCCGGGGTGATGGGAACAAACACTCTGCCCTGCAGCGTATCATGGCGGGGCAAAAGGCGGAAGGACAATTCCCCCCGGCCAACCCGGCTGATGGGAAAACGGGTATCCAGCCCGAAGCCATTCTCCCCGGGAACCAGAATCCCCAGATTCTCCCGTTTCTGCCCGCAGGCTACCTCCAGCCGGTACATCACCTCACCGGAGAGATTGCACCGGCAAATCACGTGGTAATACAGCCCCTGCTGGGTTACCTGGGCCTTTCCCACCGATTTTTCGCCGAAATAAACCCCATAATCCATAGCCAATTCACCGCCTCCATCCAAAGCTATGCACCGGAGGCAGCGGAAAAGAACGGAATTCTCTCTTCGATTTTTCTTTACATCCGGCCCCGGCATGCTTATAATGGAAGGCAAAAGAGAAAGGGGCCTGCCATGAACTATATCATTTTTGACCTGGAATGGAACCAATGCGGCTCAGAAAGTGAGATCCTCACCGACCCCGTCTGTCTTCCCGGGGAAATCATCGAAATCGGTGCGGTAAAGCTGGACGATACCTTCCAAAAGGTGGACGAGCTCCGGCTCTACATCAAGCCCAAATATTACAGCAAGCTCCACCGCCGGATCGTCACCCTGACCGGAATCCGGGACCGGATGTTGGCGGAGCAGGGGCTTTCCTTCCCGGAAGCCTATGAGAAATTCCGGGCATTCTGCGGTGAGGAATACAGCTTTATGACCTGGAGCACCTCCGATTTGCCTATTTTGGTGGACAATATGCTGCTGCATGGCATCGATGTTTCCAATCTGCCGGACACCTACGATTTGCAGCGGATCTTCTGCAATGAAATCATGCGCTTCTCCCGGCGTATGTCTCTGGACGACGCCCTGAAGATCCTGAATGAAAGAGGAGACATTGCCCACGATGCGCTGAACGATTCCAGAAACACCGTGCTGGTGTGCAATCATCTGGACTTGGAGGAATACGCCGGGGAATACGTCTCCCGGGCCTTTGCGGAGCAGCCTCTGAAGACCGTGTTTGAAAGTCCAAAGGCCGCCTTGGAGGATGAAGGACTGAAGCGGTACCAATGCCCCTGGTGCGGAGAAACCGTCACCGCGGGAGACTGGCTGCGGGCAGAGCACGACGAATACATCTCCATGGGCCGATGCAGTGAGGAGGACGAAATTCTGCTCACCCTGGAGCTGACCCGCACCGCTCCCAACCGTTTCCATCCCCGGCGGATCTTCTACGAAATGAGCGACGACCTGTGGGAAGAATATTCCACCATAGAGGAAGCCGAGGCGGAAAAATAACGCAATGCCAATAAATAATGAAGAATGGAGCACAAAATATGAAATACCAGGCAATTCTTTTTGATATGGACGGCACCCTGGTGCCCATGGAGACAAACGAGTTCGTCAAAGGATACTTTCAGCTTCTTTTCCGTAAGCTCGCCAAGTATGGTCTTGACCCCAACCAATTCGGCAGGAATATGTGGGCCGGGGTTTCCGCCATGGTGGGAAATGACGGCGCTGCCACCAACGAAGAGCGGTTCTGGCAGGTCTTCTGCCAGCTGACGGGCACGGACAAGGACACGATCAACGCCGACTGTCTGGAATTTTACGGAAACGAATTCCAGCAGGCCCGGCAATTCACCGGTGAGAATCCCCTGGCCGCCGAGGCAGTCCGACTGGCCCGGGAAAAGGCCGGAAAGGTCATCCTGGCCACCAATCCCATGTTCCCCATGGTGGGCCAGCAGACCCGGATGAGCTGGGTGGGCCTGAAGCCGTCGGATTTTGATTTGGTCACCTCCTATGAATACGAACGGTACTGCAAGCCCAATCCCATGTACTATACCTCCATCTGCCAGCGAATGGGATTGGACCCGGCCCAGTGCCTGATGATCGGCAACGATGAAAACGAAGACATGTACGCCGGAATCCGGGCAGGACTGAACTGCTGGCTGATCACCGACTGGATGATTTCCAGCCAGGATCACCCCTGGAACGGCCCGAAGGGAACGTTTGCACAGACCGTTGAAATGCTGAAATCCCTGGAGTCTTACACATGATCCTGAGCCACGAAGAGGTGCTCGCCCTGCTTCCGGACCGGGACGAGGACGCCCACAAGGGGCATTTCGGAAAAATTCTTCTGCTCTGCGGCAGCCGGGGCTACACCGGCGCGGCCTATCTTGCGGCCATGGGCGCGCTGCGCACCGGAGCCGGACTGGTGTTTCTGGGAGTACCGGAGAGCATTTATGCCATTGAGGCGGTGAAGCTGAACGAAGCCATTGTCTTTCCCCTGCCCGACCGGGGTGGGATGCTCAGCCAGGAGGCCATCCCGGAGCTGGAAAGAAGGCTGCCCCAAATGGACGCCGTGCTGGTCGGCTGCGGCCTGGGGCAGTCCGAGGGAACCGAAACCGTTGTCCGGTGGCTGCTGGAGCACGCAGAATGTCCCGTGGTGCTGGATGCCGATGGCATAAACCTCATCTCCCGGCATAAATGTTTACTGCGCGGAAGAGCAGGGGGCACCATTCTGACCCCCCATAGCGGAGAATTTGCCCGGCTGGGCTTCTCCATCAGCGTCGACCGGATGGAGTCGGCCCGCAGTGCCGCCCGGGAGCTGGGCTGCACCCTGGTGCTCAAGGGCCACCGCACCTGCATCACCGACGGACAGCGGGAATACATAAACTGCACCGGCAATCCCGGCATGGCCGTGGGCGGAAGCGGCGACCTTCTGGCAGGCATGATCACAAGTCTGCTGGGGCAGCACCTGCCGCCTCTGGAAGCCGCCGCCTGCGCCTGCTGGCTCCACGGTAAGGCGGGGGATGAATGCGCCGCCGCAATGGGGCAGTATGGAATGCTCCCGACGGACATGCTCAGCGCCCTTCCGCGACTACTGAAATAGGGCGGGATTCTTTTGAAAGCTCTCAAAAAAGCTGCTGCGATTTTGCTTGCGGTATTTCTTCTGGCCGGATGCACCGGCCAGAACCGGGATTTGGAGCGGGGCATCCAGCTTCGCACCAAGCTGCTGGGCAGCAATTCCTGCAGCTTTGATGTGGACATCACGGCGGACTACGGGGACAAGGTGTATACTTTTTCCCTCCAATGCCAGGCAGATGACCAAGGCAGCATCCGGTTCACCGTCACAAAGCCGGACAGCATTGCCGGCATCCAGGGCAGCGTGGATGGTACGGACGGAACACTGACCTTTGACGACATTGCGCTCCATTTTCCCCTTTTGGCGGACAATCAGGTCACGCCGGTAAGCGCTCCCTGGCTGCTGGTAAAAACCCTGCGCAGCGGCTACATCACCTCCGCCGGAGCGGGAAAGGAATCCCTTCGTCTGAGCATTGACGACAGCTACGCCGATGACGCACTCCATTTGGACATCTGGCTGGACAATTCCAATACCCCGGTCAAGGCGGAGATTTTGTTCCGGGAAAGGAAAATTCTGTCGCTGGATGTCAAAAATTTTAGAATGGAATAGAATTTCCCCGAGAGTTCGCATAGAATTATGTGAGGGCGACGCGGTATAAAAAACCGATGTGCGTGGGAGAATAGATACACAGCCGCGCTTCAATGGGAGAGGAAGCGCGCCCGATTCTTCAAGCACGGAGTGTGATGCGTATGGACAGCACAGTCAGACGAGGCGATATTTTTTACGCGGATTTGTCCCCTGTGGTAGGAAGTGAGCAGGGCGGCACCCGTCCCGTCCTTATTGTGCAAAATGACACCGGAAACCGCCACTCCCCCACCGTGATTGCTGCAGCCATTACCAGCCAGACCGGCAAGGCCAAGCTCCCCACCCACATTAACATTGCCGGCGGCAGCGTGGGGCTGAGCAAGGATTCGGTCATCCTGCTGGAACAGATCCGAACCATTGACAAACGCCGTCTGCGGGAGCATATGGGACGGTTGGATGAACAGCAGATGTCCATGGTGGACAACGCCATTGCGGTGAGCTTTGGTTTACATGGGAATGGAACAACCTAAAAAGAAATCAGGGGCTGCCTCACATCCACGTGAGCAGCCCCTGAAGAATTTCTATTGCAGCTTCGCTTTGGTCAGTGCTTTCCAAACCAGCATACCGAAGAGGGTGGCCACCACAATTTTGGCCAGATCGAAGGGAATGAAGGGATACACACAGACCTCCAGCGCATGGGCCAGGGTACTTTCCGTTTGGAACACGAACCAGGCCGTGCCCAGCACATAGTCCGCAGCCACGCCCACGGCCATCCCCAGCATGGTCAGCCACAGATTCCGCTTGCACGCCTCCATGACAAGACCGCCAATGAGAATCATCAGCCAGAAGCCAACCAAATATCCGCCCGTGGGGCCTGCCAGTTTTGCAAGACCGCCCTGGAAGCCGGAGAACACGGGCATGCCCACCGCCCCCAAAAGCAGATATACCGTGTAGCTGACCAGCGCCCGCCAGGTGCCGAGAACCACCACCGTGATCAGAATTACCAAAATGGACAGAGAAATGGGAATCGGCCCAATGGGCACGGACAGCGGGCAGAGCACGCACATCAGCGCCGCCATAAGGGCACAGCTGGTCATATTGAACAAAGCGGACTGTTTTTTCATATCAAAGGCCTCCTGACTGTTTTTCTGGCGTTAAGATACCGCATTCTTTTACATTTGTCAACCTTCTATTCTGTTTTTGGTTAACAGTTTATGGATTGTGGAGAGGCAATCAGGAAAGTATGGGTTGACAATTGGATGGTTTTCCCTGATAATAACCTCATAGGAGGAGTGCCCATGGGAACCAAAGAAAAACTGCTTGCTCTGCTGGAAAGCCACAAGGGAGAATACTTTTCCGGAGAGGAAATTGCACGGCTGCTGTCCGTCTCCCGGACGGCGGTGTGGAAGGCGGTGAATGCCCTGCGCAGTGCCGGATATGAAATCGACGCCGTGCAGAACCGGGGCTACTGTCTGGATGCGCACACGGATATTCTGTCCGTCCAGGGCATCCGGAAGCATCTGAACCCCCGCTGGGATTATCTCGACCTGGAGGTACTTCCCTGCGCCGACTCCACCAACACCCTGCTGCGGGAACGGGCGGCAAGGGGCGCACCGGAGGGCAGCGTCATTTTGGCGAACCGGCAAACCAAAGGCCGTGGGCGGCTGGGCCGGGAATTCTATTCCCCCCCGGACACCGGCATTTACATGAGCCTGCTGCTGCGGCCCCAGGCATTGGAGCCCACTCAGGCGGTGAGGCTCACCACCATGGCCGCGGTGGCCGCCTGCCAGGCGATCGAAGAAGTTTCCGGCAAGCAGGCCCAAATCAAATGGGTCAATGACATTTTTAAAAACGGGAAAAAGGTCTGCGGCATTCTCACAGAGGCTTCCTTCGGTCTGGAAACCGGCAGGCTGGACTATGTCATTGTGGGAATCGGCTTCAACGTGTATCCCCCTGCGGCCGGCTTTCCGCCGGAGCTGGCAGACATTGCGGATTCCATTCTTCGGAATCAAACAGACGAGGGGAAAAACCGCCTGGCAGCGTTCTTTTTGAACCATTTCCTGGAAATCTACCATTCAGACGGCACGTCGGAATATGCCGCCGCCTATCGGGAAAAGAGCATGGTCATTGGCCGCCCCATCCAGGTCATTTCCCCGGCGGGAGTGCGAAACGCCTACGCCCTGGATGTGGACAAGGACTGCCGTCTGATCGTGCGCTACGAAGACGGCACCGTTGATCAGCTTTCCTCCGCGGAAATCAGCATTCGGAAATCGCCCTAGAATTCATTTTCCCTCTGATTCGACCGCCGGATATTCCGCCAAGTTCTGATTGACATTGAATAAGCGGATCATTTATGAGCGCCTGTCCTGCCATGACAGCTCCAATCATCGACCATCAAGCTGAGAGGAAGGAAGTAAAAACCATGTTTTGTGAAGCTGATATTTTAAACTTAAACAACCACCCGGAGCTGGTGGAAAAATACGCCCGGTGGCAGCATGGCAAATGGGGCGTTCCCGTGCAGGCCTATCTGGACAGCATGGCCGAGGCAAAGCACAGCCGGAGCGGCGTACCGGCCTGGTACGCGATATTGGACGAGGCCGGAAACATCGTTGCCGGACTGGGTGTCATTGAAAACGATTTCCACAAACGGCCGGATCTGGCTCCCAATGTCTGCGCCGTGTATGTGGAGGAAGCCTTTCGCAAGCAGGGGCTGGCCAGACTTCTGCTGAACCACGTGTGCCGGGAGCTGGCAAAGAAAGGGATTCATGACGCCTATCTGATCACCACTCACACGGACTTTTATGAACACTGCGGCTGGAGCTTCTTCACAATGGTGGAGGAGGACGGCGGAAATATGGTTCGGATGTACCATAAACACACCTGATTATCCCGGCCCGCTGGAACATGAAAAGAAGCCATTCTCCGATGCAATGCACCGAAAATGGCTTCTTTGCTTATTTGGCACGAATGTCCAAATGGTAGTCGATCACACCGGCCTCGGTGTTTTCAATCACGATGTTGTACACCAGGTCGATGGAGCCGCCGTCGGGCACAATGTCGAAAAACAGCCGGGTGGCTTTGACGGAAATCATCAGCGCACCGAACTCCATGCGGTAGAGGGAATCATGGGCAACTCCCTCCTGGAAAACCATGGTGCTGGAGAGCTTGCCGGTTCGGATCAGGGTAACCTTCTCCGGCTCCACCCGGAAGGTGGTGGTCACGCCGGCCAATCCCGTGAGCTCGCTCTCCTCATAGATAATGTCCCAGCCCCCATCCCGGAACTCCATGGTACCCTCCGTGTCCAGACGGATCATCTCCGGCTCCTGGCCCACATAGGTTTGGCGGCCCTGGATGGTCAAAATAACCGGAATGCTCATTCCTGGTCCTCCATGGCGAGGTTGATCAGCTCGTCAATCAGCTGCGGATAGGGAATGCCGCTGGCGGCAAAGAGCTTTGGATACATGGAAATGGAGGTGAAGCCGGGAATGGTATTGATTTCGTTCAGCACCACCCGATTTTCATCCTGCGTGACAAAGAAGTCCACCCGGCTCAGCCCATGGCAGCCGATGGCCTGGTAGATCCGCACCGCCATCTCCCGCACCTGCTCCGCCGCTTCCTCGGGAATCCGGGCAGGGATATAGGCGACGGAGGTATCGGTAATGTATTTGGCGTCATAGTCATAGAACTCTGCGCCGGAATCGATCTCGCCGCAGACCGAAGCCACAGGACTGTCGTTGCCCATGACGGCAACCTCCACTTCCCTGCCCCGGATGAACTCCTCCACCAGTACCTTCTCGTCATACACAGCAGCGGAAAGCAGGCCCTGCTTCAGCTCCTCCTGATTGGCCGCCTTGGAAACCCCCACGGAGGAACCGGTTCCGGCAGGCTTGACGAACATGGGATACTCAAAACGCTTTTCCAGCCCTGCTACCACGCTGTCCATCCGGCAGTCCAGCTCCTCCCGGCGCACCAAAAGCCAGTCGGCCTGCGGAATGCCCGCCTGGTCGGCCACCAGCTTGGTCAGGGTTTTGTCCATGGCCACAGCAGATGCGGCCACATGGGGACCAACATAGGGAATCCCCGCCAGCTGCAAAAGGCCCTGGATGGTGCCGTCCTCGCCGTTTTCACCGTGGAGCACGGGGAAAACCACATCGATGCGCTCCCGCACCACACAGTCCCCCTCGAAGCTCAGAAGGCCCTGGCCCCGGACGGGGGAAATGGCTGCCCGGCGGTTGCCGGGATAAGTCCGCCACTGGCCGGTGGGCAGCATGGAATAGTCCTTGCCGGTGTAGTGGATCCAGTCGCCATCCTTGGTGATGCCAACGGGGAACACATTGTACTTACTGTGGTCAATGTGATTCAGAACGGACTCCGCACTGCGCAGAGAAACCTCATGCTCGGGGCTTACTCCGCCAAACAGGATGCATACACTCAGTTTTTTCACGACTCTAGCCTCACTTATTCGTTAATCCTTGAGAAGCGCTTCACCGGCCCGGAAAATATCCCCCGCGCCAATGGTAATCACCAAATCATTGGGCTGAACATGCTGGCGCAGGAACTCCGTCACCTCGGGAAGGGTTTCACAGTACACCGCACCGGGAATTTTGGCCGCCAAATCCAAAGAGGAGATGCCGGTGGTGTTTCTCTCCCGGGCGGCGTAGATCTCCGCCAGCACCAGCACATCGGGCTTGGAAAGCTCCCGGACGAAATCATCAAACAGCGCCTTGGTCCTGGAATAGGTGTGGGGTTGGAAGGCCACCACCAGGCGCCCGCCCATGGAGCGGGCAGTTTCCAGCGTTGCCCGCAGCTCGTCGGGGTGGTGGGCGTAGTCGTCATACACCTCCGCCCCATGGTAGGTGCCTTTATGCTCCATCCGGCGTCCTGCGCCGTGGAACGCAGCAATGCCCTTGGTCACCGCTTCCCCGGGAATGCCCAGCATCCAGGAAGCGGCGGCAGCGCCCAGGGTGTTCAGCGCATTGTGCCTGCCCATCACGCCCATGTCCACATGGCAATACACATTCCCATCCACGGATACGTTGAAATGCCGCCAATCCTCCGAAATGTTCACCGCCCGTACCCGGTTCTGCTCTCCCAGTCCGAAGGAAACATGGTTGATGCCCTTCACGGCCTCCATGGTGTGGGGATCGTCGCCATTGGCGGCCACGCCGAAGGTGGCCATCTCAGCGAATTTGTGGAAGGACTTTTGGATGTCGGCCAAATCCTTGAAATAGTCCAGATGGTCGGCCTCCACATTCAGAATCACCGCCAGGGTGGGAAAAAAATTCAGGAAGGAATCACAATATTCGCAGCTTTCCAGCACGATGGTATCCCCGTGGCCCACCCGGTGGCCCGCGTGGAGCAGGGGCAGATAGCCGCCGATCATCACCGTGGGGTCCATTTTGGCTTCCATAAGGATGTGGGTCATCATGGAGGTGGTGGTGGTTTTGCCGTGAGTACCGGAGATGCAAATGGCGTTTTTATAGGATTTCATGATCTCGCCCCAGGCCTGGGCCCGCTCGAAGACAGGGATGCCTGCGCTGCGGGCGGCGGCAATTTCGGGGTTATCATTGTGGACGGCAGCAGTACGAATCACGCAGTCCGCGCCCTGGATGTTCTCCGCCCGGTGGCCGATGGCAACGTGGATGCCCTTCTCCTCCAGCTCCTCGGTGGAAAGGGAGGCGCTCATGTCCGAACCGGAAACCTCCAGGCCCATGCCCTTGAGCACCAGCCCCAGGGGGCGCATGGACACACCCCCGATGCCAACCAGGTGCACCCGGCGGCCGGGAACAATATATTCAGAAATATCATATGTTTTCATAGAAAAACTTCCTCTGCAAGCGTACATATTCATACGATTTTGAATTATACACCATAGCCTCCAATGACGCAACCACAAAATGTAACCGTTGCCGATAAATGCGCTTTTTCTCCATTTTTTTCAAAGATTACCCGCCGGAGAGGCTTCTCCGGCGGGTAAAACTATTCATTTGTTTGATAATACTGGGCCTGGGCATTCCAGAGCCTGGCATATTGGCCTGATTTCTGCGCCAGCAGCGCCTCATGGGTGCCCTGCTGGACGATGCTGCCATCCTGGAACACGGCAATCTCGTCGCAGAACTTGCAGCTGGACAGCCGGTGGCTGATGTAAATGGCGGTCTTGTCCCCGACAATGCTGTTAAACTTGCTGTATATCTCCGCCTCGGCGATGGGGTCCAGGGCGGCGGTGGGTTCGTCCAGGATGATGAACGGCGCATCCTTGTAAAGTGCCCGGGCAATGGCAATTTTCTGAGCCTCGCCGCCGGAAACCTCCACGCCCTCCTCGGCAAAATCCCGGTACAAGCAGGTGTCCAATCCCTGGGGCAATTCGTTCAGGCGCTCTCCAAAGCCCGCATCCTCCAGCGCTTTTATCACCCGCTGCCGGTCATAGCGGCCGCTGCCCGCCACATTGGCCCCAAGTGGCTGGGACAGGAGCTGGAAGTCCCGGAACACCACGGAGAAGATGTTCATGTAATCGTCGTAGCGGTATTTTCGGATGTCGATGTAGAGCTGGGTGCCCTTCATGTCCATGTAGACCCGAATCAGGCGCTGCTCTTCCGGAAGCTTGCTGCTTGCTTCAATGGCATTGTCAAAGAGATTGCCGATGATGCAGCACAGATCGATTTCGGAGATTTTCAGCCGCACCGGAATTTGGGCATCGGCGCTGACCTGGATTCCCTTGGAATGGGCCAGGGAGATTTTGGAATTTAGAATGGCATCGGTCATAGGGTTCCCTGTTTTGATCACCGTGTCCACCGTGGCAAGATCCGTTTCCAGCTCGTCTAAGTACCGGGTGAGGGACGCCCAGTCCCCTGCTGCGGCGTAGGCCTTCATGGTCTGGATGTGGTTGCGGTAATCATGCCGCCAGCCCCGGATCTGGTGGTACATATTGTCCACTTCTGCATAGTGGGTCTCGATCAGCTCCCGCTGATAGGCGGCGATTTGTTTGTCGATTCTTTTAGAAAGCAGCCCCATGTTATCACCCCATTCTGATGATTGCCTGATTGACCCCCTCGTAGGCCCCTCTGGGCAGGGGGATCGCAGTGCCATCCTGCAGAAAAATATCCGTCCTGGTCACCCGGGAAATTTGGGTCAGATTGACGATGGCGGAACGGCCCACCCGGTAGAACCGGTCATCCAGCAGCTTTTCCAGCTGACTGAGGGTCATTTTGGCGGTATGGTCCCCGTCGGCGTGGACCGTCACATAATTTCCCTGGACATCGGCATAGCGAATGCGGTAGATGGGCAGACGTACCAGCTCCCCGCCGGTTTCCAGAATCAGCTGGCGCTCGTTTTTCTGTATCTTCTCCACTGCCCGGTCCAGCACGGAGAAGAGCTTTTCCTCTTTTACAGGCTTCATCAGATAGTGCAGAGCCGAAACCTCATAGCCCTCTGCAATGTAGTCGGAATACCCGGTGTTAAAAACGATTTCCAGCGCATCATGTTGGGAACGGAGTTTTTTGGCCAGGGAAACGCCGTCCATGCCACCCATTTCAATGTCCAGCAGGAGCAGATCCGCCCCCTGCTCCGGAAAATGGAAGAGAAACTGCTCCGCGGAAGGATATTCTGAAATGCGCACTTCCCTGCCGGTTTTCTCCGCCCATTTTCTGACCAGACCGGAAAGATACGCCCGATCCACTTCGTTGTCATCACAGATGGAAACCGAATAATCCATCCCCGTCACCTTCCTTTTGCCTCATTGTAGCACAGCCGCACGAAATCTGCCACATTTTTTCCCGGCGTCAAAAAAGGAGCCTTGCGGCTCCTTTTTTATCAGGAAATATCATCCGGAATGGGCTTTCCATCCACCAGCACATCCTTGCAGAAATAGTCCGCGTAAAGCGCCATTCCCTCAATGTCGTGGATGCTGCACCCATCCATGCGGACGGTGCTGCAGCCATAGAACCAGGCGCCGCCGCTGCTGCATTCATAGATTTCCGTATCCGCCACATTAAGCCCGGTGCAGCTCATGGCCCGAATTCCCACGGTTCCGCAGCCGAAAAGCTTGCAGCCGCAAATGGCAGCATCATCCACATATTCCAGCAGCACCACGCCGCCGGAGCATACCCCCGCCTCCGGGGTATGACCTACGGTCACGTTCCGCAGGGTCAGATTGGACAGGTTCTCAAACACCAGCACATCGGCATATCGGGGCTCCGTGACGATGGATACGGTCTCGGGGTCCGCCGCCTCGATGGTCAGGTTATCCGCGCCCCGAATCACCAGCTGATAGCCGTCGAACAAATTTTCCCAACGGTAGTATTCCCCGCCCAGGCCGGCATAGGTGGCGGCAGCGGCAAGGTTGTATTCTCCCGGCTCTAAATAGACGGTGGTGTCGGGGCCGATGGCCGCCAGGAATTCATCCACATTGGACACATGGATCTTTCCATCCTCCCCTGCCTCCACCTTGGGCACCTCCGGCCGTCCGGTGCTCTCCCAGGTCACGGTGCGCATTTTCATGGAGGAAAGGTCTCCGGCGGTGAGCTCCTGCCCGTCGGGGGACACGGGCATCACACTTTCCGCCCACTGTTCCGTGTAATCAAAGCGGCAATTTTCCACCGTCACCGGGTTCGGGTCGGTGTTGAACATATAGGTAAACTGGTTGTCGTGGACATCCAGGCCGCCCAGATAAATGCCGGAGCAACCGGAACGAACCAGACTGGAATAAAAATAGTCGCTGGAATTTCCGTAGACCTCGGAATTGATCACCGCTACGTCATTGGAGCTGAAAATCTCAAACACGCCTTCGGCCAGCACACAGTTGTAGAATTTGCTGTTTTCAAAGAGGACATTGCTGCTGCCCTGGATGTAGACACAGCCCTGGCTGCATTCATAAATGTCGGAGCAATCCACGTGAACATTCTGGCAGCTGTGCATACTGATGCCCCGGACGCCGCAGCCGTAGAGCCGGGTGCTCTGGATTTCCAAACCGCTGCTGCTTTCAAAATACAGCACACCGCCCACGCAGCTGCCCTGCTCCTTGGTGTGGCCCACGGTAATCTCCGCAATACGGACATCGGCGGCATAGTCAAAGCGCAGCACATTGGCGTACCGGGGTTCGGTGGAGATGGTCACCGTAAAGGGCTCCGCCCCGGTGATGGTGAGGCCGCTGACATCGGTGATCACCAGCTCATAGCCGTCGAAAACGGATTCCCAGTGGTAGTATTTTCCGCCGGTTCGGCCATAGCCCTTTGCTTCCGTCAGATTGTACTCCCCGGGAGCCAGGACGATCTCTGTGTCCGGGGCGATGGCCGCCAGGAATTCATCCACCGTGGATACCTGGACCGTGCCCGCGCGCTCCGTTTCCTTGGGCAGTTCCTCCGCCCCGGCAGAGATTCCGGAGATCAGGCTCACAAGTAACACCGCGCACATCAGGCAGGGGAATAAAGTTTTTGTCATTCTTTTCAACTTCATGATTGATCCACCCTTTCCAATTTCTATTAATACAAAGATAGCACCCGCTGCCCCGCTCTGTCAATCGGGTTTGAGAATCTTTATCCAATCTTAAGCTTTCACAAAAATGCATCTCGGCCTTACGCCCTGGGCCCCTCGACCAGTACTGCCCAGCAAATTGGTGTTTGGCGGGCAGGGCCCGCGGCCAATTCGTTACGAACTTTGGGCAATCAACCCACAACTCCTGGGCCCCTCGACCAGTACTGCCCAGCAAATTGGTGTTTTGCGTTATGATGTTCGGTTGAACGCAACCCGGTTTCAATCATCACCGTGCCAACCGGGAGGCCATTAGCCTCCCGCGCGGTACAAACTCATAACCACCGGCCAGGTTCGGCGAATTCGCACCACATCGGACATGTTACCATTCAACTAAGCACTCAGTTTCGTAACTTGGTGGGCATCCGTAGCCTCCCCTACGATGGCGTGTACATTTTTTGCCTGCCAAACAACAATTGAACGATTTGCTGCTTTAAACCGATAAGAACACGGAAAACCGCCGGAAGCGGGTGGCTTTCGGCGGCTTTGGCAGGTTACTATTCCCAGGGAAAGGGCTTGTTCCGGAGGACCTCCTCCCGCAAATAGCGGAAGGTCGCTTCCTCTCCCTGCTCTTTCAGCATGGTCAGGATGTACTCCAGCTGGCGCAGGGTTTCGGGATGCATCAGCAGATGCTCCTGGCTTTTTTTCAGATATTCCAGTTCCGCGCCGGGATGATAGTTCTTTCCCTGGTAAGTCATACAGGCGGCCCGGCGGTCCATTACCATTTCGGCCAAATATCGCCGGGGCATCCTCACCGGCTCGTAACGGTGGGTTTCGGGATTCATATCCGTCCAGTATTCATAGTGATGGCGGTTCCGGCCCTTGTGGTGCATCCAGGCCTCGCTGTAGCCCTTGTCCTCCCGTTCGGCGGCGTTGGGGCTGCGATTTCCCTGGAAGTAGCGGGCCCCCTGGAAAAATTCCGTAGGGGAATATTTGGATAGATCGTGACATAGCCCCTGGCGGTACAGGCCGATTCGGAAGCAGCCACACAAGACCCGCCAGCGGTGCGCCGTAATGGTCATAAAATGCTGCCAAGCCTTCATGACAAATGCTCCCCCTCTCCTAATTTCATTATAAAGCCTCAGATGTAGAATTGCAAGCCTTACTTCTTTGAGAGGCATTTATCTCTTCTCCCTTAAATAACAAGGGCAGGACTTTCGCCCTGCCCCCGTTTTGCGCTAACGACTTACCACAAGCCAGCGAGCTTTGTTGCTACATTGAACCAAACATAGCAGCAACTCAAACCCAGGAACCACATATTGTTACCTCCTTTTTTATTTGTTATAACCAAACAGTTATAACTATAAGCAATTGTATCATTCTTGCGATAAGATGTCAATACCAAACGGATATAAAGGATGTGTGGTATGGACAATTATTATTCCCGCATACGGGATTTGAGGGAGGATCGAGACCTTTCTCAAGAACAGATCGCAGAGTATTTAGGAATGAAGCAACCCCAGTACAGCCGGTATGAGCGGGGACTGCGGGATATTCCGACAGATATCCTGATCCGGCTCGCTTATTTCTATGGTACCTCAACAGACTATATCCTCGGCCTTACTAATGATTCTTCGCCTTCCTTTGATCGACACGCCCTAAACAAGCAATATGGAAAGGAAAAATAGCAAGGCATATAAAACAGGACCGCAGTCCAAAGACAGCGATCCTGTGTTTTTTATCATCCCTCGGTGACTACGATTTCCGACACCTGCAACCCTGGATTCCGGCGGCAGGTGAAATCAATGGCCCAGTAGCTGGAAAAGACCAGCAGGCTTCTGCCCCGGTAGTCTTCCAGCAGTTCGGCATCGCTGCCCAGGTTCAGGTCACCAAGGTCCCCCGGATAGCTGTCGATGAGCCGGATTTCCTCATAGGGCAGGCCCTCCATCCGAAGGTCAACGCCATATTCGCTCTTCATCCGGTACTGGAACACATCAAACTGCAATGTGCCCACCACGCCCACGATCACCTCTTCCATACCGGAATTGGGGACCTTGAAAATCTGGATGGCGCCCTCCTGGGCAATCTGCTCGGTGCCCTTCACGAATTGCTTGCGCTTCATGGAATCCTTGGCGGAGACCCGGGCGAAATGCTCCGGGGCAAAGGTGGGGATACCGGAATAGGTGAATTTCTTTCCCGGAACGGTGATGGTATCGCCGATGGCGAAAATACCCGGGTCGAACACACCGATCACGTCTCCGGCATAAGCCTCGTCCACAATTTCCCGCTCCGCCGCCATCAGCTGCTGGGGCTGGGACAGGCGCATTTTCCGGCCGCCCTGGACATGGTAGTATTCCGCATCCCGCTGGAATTTACCGGAGCAGATGCGCATAAAGGCCAGCCGGTCCCGGTGGGCCTTGTTCATATTGGCCTGAATTTTAAAGACGAAAGCGGAAAAATCCGGGCTGAAGGTATCGATTTCCCCGCAGTCGGCCACCCGGGCCAGAGGGGGCGGGGTCAGCTTCAGGAAGGACTCCAGGAAGGGCTCGATGCCGAAATTGGTCAGGGCAGAGCCAAAGAACACCGGGCTGAGCTGGCCCCGTTTGACCTCGTCGATGTCCATCTCCCGTCCGGCGGACAGGAGCTCCACATCGTCAATCAGCTGCTGATGCTTTTCCTGGCTGTCCAGCAGCTGGGCCACCTGGGGATCGTACAGGTCGATCTCCTGTTTTTCCGCCTTGTTCTTGCCGGAAACACCGGAGAAAAACAGCAGCTGGCTCTTTTCCCGGTCGTAAACGCCCTGGAAATCCTTGCCGGAACCAATGGGCCAGTTCATGGCGTAGGTCTCAATGCCCAGCTCCCGCTCCAATTCGTCCAGCAGGTCGAAGGGGTCCTTGGCCTCCCGGTCCATCTTGTTCACAAAGGTGAAGATGGGAATGTGGCGCATGGCGCAGACCTTGAAGAGCTTGCGGGTCTGGGGCTCCACGCCCTTGGCCCCGTCGATGACCATGACAGCGGAGTCCGCCGCCATCAGGGTCCGGTAGGTATCCTCGGAAAAGTCCTGGTGACCCGGGGTATCCAGAATGTTGATGCAGAAGCCATTATACTGGAACTGCATCACGGAAGAGGTGACGGAAATACCACGCTGCTTTTCAATCTCCATCCAGTCGGAGGTGGCAGCCCGGGCATTCTTTTTGCCCTTAACGACACCAGCCTGGGCAATGGCGCCGCCGTAGAGCAGGAATTTTTCGGTTAAGGTCGTTTTACCGGCGTCGGGGTGGGAAATGATGGCAAAGGTCCGGCGGCGGCTGATTTGTTCAACAAGTTCAGACATATCTCATTCCTCCAAAGTAAATTGATTGCAGTTTTCTTTGGAAGAACGCTACGTGGGAGCGTAACGCATTGGGGCTGCCTCCTAAATGAAAATAAACATATCCTTTAGAGTTTATCACAGTTTCTTTCCGTTTACAAGAGGAATTCCCGAAATTTTCCGTAGAAAAGCCGGCCCCAAAGGAGGCCGGCTTTGGATGTTTTACAGCACGTGGACGTTTTCTTTCTCAAAGGCCACCCAGGCGGTATCGCCCACCTGGTAGATCTTTTTGTTTTTGGGATTGAAGTCCGTGATCTTCACCAGGGTACTCCCCACCATCACATGGTAGTTCTGGTAGGAGCCCATGAAGCAGGAGACGATGACCCTGCAGGGCAGCTGCCCCTGATCCGCCAGCACGGCGGATTCCGGGCGGAGCACCAGGGTGCACTGCTTTCCCCGGTCAATTTCCCGAACACCCACCACATTCACCGGGGTGCCCTCCACGGTCACCACGCCCTGGTCGCCGTTCTTTTCCGCCAGCTCACCCCGGAGGAAATTGGCCTCGCCGATGAAGTCCGCCACAAATTCGTTGGCCGGATGGTAATAGATTTCCTGGGGCGTGCCGATCTGGGCCACCACGCCCTTTTCCATGATGATGATCTGATCGGACAGGGCCATGGCCTCGGACTGGTCATGGGTGACGTAGATGGCAGTAATGCCCGCCTCCTGCTGGATGCGGCGGATCTCGGTGCGCATGCTCACCCGGAGCTTGGCATCCAGGTTGGACAGGGGCTCGTCAAACAGCAGCACACCTGGCTCCAGCACCAGGGCTCTGGCCAGGGCAACCCGCTGCTGCTGGCCGCCGGAGAGCTGGTTGGTCATCCGGGCCTCCATGCCTTCCAGGCCCACCAGCCTGAGGATATTCGTCACCTTTTCCTTGATGGTAGCCTTGTCCAGCTTGCGGAGCTTCAAACCATAGGCCACATTGTCAAAGATGTTGTAATGGGGCAGCAGAGCGTAGCTCTGGAACACCATGGCGGTATCCCGCTTGTTGGGGGTCAGGGCATTGACGGCCTCGCTGCCTAAGTAGATTTCGCCCTCGTCCGGGCTTTCAAAGCCGGCGATCATCCGAAGCGTGGTGGTTTTGCCGCAGCCGGAGGGGCCCAGCAGTGTCACGAAGGAGCCGGGCTTGATTTCCAGGTTGGCATCCTTTACGGCATAAAAATCCTTGCCGGTTTTGGGATCTTTGTAGATTTTGGAGATATGCTCCAGGCGAACGCCTTTCTTTTCCTTCGCCATATCAATTGTCCTCCTTGATTTTCCGGCTGGTACCGAAGAACTTGATAATGAGATTCATCAGCAGAACGCTGCCATAGGTAATTACAATCAGAATGGTTGCAAAGGCGCAGGCCACGCCATAGGCACCCTTTTCCGCAAACTCATTGATCTGCACGGTGATGAGCAGGAATTCCGGGGTCACCAGCAGGATGATGGCGGAAATGGCCGTAATGCTGCGCACAAAAGCCGTGACCAGGCCGCTGAGGAAGGAATCCTTGATCAGCGGCAGCGTTACGGTCATAAAGACCTTGAAGCTGTTGGCACCCATGTCGTAAGCGGATTCCTCAATGCTCTTGTCGATCTGGCGCAGGGCGGAAATACCGCTTCTGGTGCCGGTGGGCAGGCTGCGGATAACGAACACAATGATCAGGATCGCGGCGCTGCCGTAAAGCCCAGCCAAAAAGCCGGTGCCAAACACGCCCTTGACAAAGCCCCGGATGTAGCCGATGCCCAGAACGGTGCCGGGTACGGCCATGGCCAGCATGGAGACAAACTCAATAAAGCCCTTGGCTTTGAAATTCCGCTTGACCACCAGGTAAGAAATGATCATGCTCAAAAGCGCCGTGATGGGGGCGGCCGCCAGCGACAGGAGGAACGAATCCTTAAACGCCTTCAGGCCCTTATACTTTTTGAAGACCTGAACAAACCATTTGGTGGTCAGATGGAAGTCGTAGCCCCAGGTTTTAAACAACGCGCCGAAGGGGACGCAGACATACATCATGATGACAAAAAGGGCGATCAGTGAGCAAAGGATGGTCAGCGGCAGGGTGACCGAGCGTTCCTCAATCAGCATTCTGGCCCGGGAGGCCTTGCCGGTGAGGGTGGCCGCGGTTTTCTTCTCCAGGACGTATTTCTGCACCAGGTACATCACCAATGTAATGGACAGCAGCACCACAGCCATGGCGGCGGCGCCCTGCTTGTCATAAGCGCCGGTAATCTGCAGGTAGATGGTGGTGGCCAGGGTATCATAGGAACCGCCGATGATCATGGGGTTGGCGAAATCGGCAATGGACTCAATAAAGGTTACCAGGAACGCGTTGCCCAGGCCCGGCAGAATCAGGGGCAGGGTGACGCTGGTGAATACCTTGAACCGGGAAGCGCCCATGTCCCGGGCTGCTTCCTCCAGGCTGGGGTCAATGTTTTTCAGCAGGCCCTTGAGCATCATGTAGCACACCGGGAAGAAGGTCAGCGTCTGCACCACCGCAATGCCGCCGAAGCCATAGACGCTGTTATCGTAGATATGCAGCAAAAACCGGGTAATGATGCCCGCCTTGCCAAAAAGCATGATCATACTCAGCGACAGCACAAACGGAGGCGACACCACCGGCAGCATGGAAACCACCTGGAATAATCCGCCCATAAATTTGGTGCGAACCTTGACGTAAACCTCCACATAGGCAAAGAGCAAACCAATCACGGTGGACAGAATGCCCACCGTCAGGCCCACCTTCAGGGTGTTGGAGATGGCCCTGCGAAAATTCTTCATGGCGAAGACGCGTTTGAAAACCGACAACGTCACGCCGGTTTCCGCGCCGTAGACGCTGTCCACCAGCAAAATTGCCAGCGGGTAAAGGATGAACAGGGTTAAAAATGCAATCAGAACCACAATGGTGGTGACCATGATCGGGTCACCCAGCAGCTTTTTCCGATCCAAAGCTGCACCCTGGCGGCTGGCCATGGGCTGATTCCTCCTTTCGGGGAAAACAATTCTCTACGAAAAGGGGGATGGAGACTGACTCCATCCCCCTTATGTTTTTTACTTGGGACAATTCGACGCGATGTATTACTCGGTCATGAAGCGGTCGTCGCCGCCGCCCAGAACGTTCATCACTTCTTCGACGTAGGTCTTGATGTTTACCTTGGCATCCTCGAAGTCATAATCCATGACGTTCTCGGGATCCAGGCCGAACTCCTCAGCCACCTCGGGCTGCTTGGCATTGTCAATGACCAGGAACTGGTAAGAGCCGTTCTCCTGGGCCAGCTCCACGCACTCGGGGCTCAGCGCGTACTCAATCCACAACTTGGCAGCATTGGGATGGACAGCGCCCTTGAAGATGGCGGTGGCGCCGATCTCGAAGGAGGTGCCGGTAGAGGGAATGACCAACTGGATGTTGCCGTAGCCATTGTCCACAATCTGGGTAATGCCGTCATGCAGGAAGCCGATGCCGATGACGCACTCGCCGGTGCCCACGTTCTTGGAGGGGCCGGAGCCGGACTTGGTGTAGACATGGATGTTCTTGTCCAGGTCAGCCAAGTACTGAATGCCCTCGTCGTGGCCGTACTTCTGGATCATGGTGTTGATGACCAGCTTGGCGGTGCCGGCGGTGTTGTAGTTGGACAGCCAGATCAGATCCTTGTACTCTTCCTTCAGCAGGTCAGCCCAATCCTGGGGGACTTCAAGGCCCATGCGGTTCAGCTCGTCGATGTTGACGATGAAGCCCAGGATGCCCTTGTAGATGCCGTACCACTGGCCGTCGGCATCCTTGTAGGCGTCGCCCAGCAGGTGGGAAGCGTTCTGAGCCTCGTATGGCTCCAGCAGGCCTTCGGCGGCGCAGACGTTGTAGGGATCGGTGGTGCCGCCGAACCAGACGTCAGCGGAGGGAGTGCCGTTCTCCTCTTCGATCTTGCTCTGAACCTCGCCAGTGGACAGGCGCTGATACTTGACTTCGATGCCGTACAGCTCCTGGAAATGCTCACAGGCAGCGGCCAGATACTCTTCCTCGCAGGAGCCATAGACAATCAACTCGCCCTCTGCCTTGGCAGCGGCAATCAGATCATCCATTTCTTCAGCCTGCACACCGCGCACGGCGAACAAGCCGAAAACCATAACCAGGGAAAGCGCAATTGCTAAGAACTTTTTCATATTCCTTACCTCCATTGGTATATTTTGACAATAGAATTATATATCTTCACCAACGAATTGTCAATCACGTAGATTAAAAATATACGTTTTGACCATGAAAAAGCAGGAATGTGGTGTAAGGAAAAGATGGCTATCTGCTGCGATAGTCCTCAATCAGCAGCGAAAGGTGGGCCACAATATTGGGGGGCAGTCCCTCCACGTTCAGCCTTGGTGTGTCTTCCAGCCCCAAAAGATAATCCGTGGTTACACCAAAAATCTTCGACAGACGAACCAGCATTTCAATGGAGGGCTGAATATTGTCGTTTTCCCAGTTAGAGACGGTTTGCTTCGCGGCGCCCAAACGCTTTGCAAGTTGGACCTGGCTCCAACCAAGCGCAGTCCTTAATTCACAAATTCTTTGACCAAGCATAATATCCTCCAACGTCAAAAATTGCAATACTATTGTCATCCAATGCTTGACTTTTGTTAAATACTATGGTATTTTAATTTCGGACGGAAAGTCATCATCAAGGATTGTGTTTTTATATCCTGTTTTCAGCTGCGAAAGGAGAAAGAAAAATGGCAGCAGATCTATATTGCCCCAAATGCGGTATATATGTTACAAATGTGCACCCTGACTGCCGTGGGAATGAATCAGCTGTTGAAATATGTCCTGGGTGTCATACCGTGCTGAATATTCAGTACGGCAATGACCGCGTAATGATACGCGAAAAACGGGCCAGCATCATAAAATACAGAATTGTTTATACGAAAAACAGAGGCTTCTCTTTCAAAAAAACAATTTATGATTGATTGGTTTTCTGAAGCAGTAGCCATTGAGAAAGCCGCTCCCCATATGCAGTCCGCCAGTTTTTCCCCCAGGAAATGTGCAGGATATGCATAATCCCCTCTCATTTCCTTCGGAATCTGTAGATACTCACCATTGATATTTCGGGCATTTCGGAGTATGATATATTCATTGTGCAAGATATGGGAGAAAGACTTGCAAATCATTTGATCAATCGGAGGTAGTTATGAAACCTTATTCCGAACTGACCCGCCAGGAGCTGCTGGACTTAAAGGCATCTCTGAAAACAGAATACACCGAGTATCAGAACCGCAAGCTGACCCTGAACATGGCCCGGGGTAAGCCCGGTCAGGAGCAGCTGAATCTCTCCATGGGCATGATGGATGTGCTGAACAGCGAAAGCGACCTGACCTGCGAAGACGGCACCGACTGCCGCAACTACGGCGTCCTCGACGGCATTGAAGAGTGCAAAGAGCTCATGGCCGATATGATGGAGGTTCGCCCCGATCAGGTCATTATCTACGGCAATTCCAGCCTGAATGTGATGTTCGACACGGTTGCCCGCTCCATGCTCCACGGCGTCATGGGCAGCACGCCCTGGTGCAAGCTGGAAAAGGTGAAATTCCTGTGCCCTGTGCCCGGATATGACCGGCATTTTGCCATCACCGAATATTTCGGAATCGAAATGATCAACGTCCCCATGCTCCCCACCGGCCCGGATATGGATATGGTGGAAGAGCTGGTTTCCTCCGACCCCGCCATCAAGGGCATCTGGTGTGTCCCCAAGTACTCCAACCCCCAGGGCATCTCCTATTCCGATGATACCGTCCGCCGGTTTGCCAGACTCAAGCCCGCCGCCACGGATTTCCGGATCTATTGGGACAACGCCTACACCATCCACCACCTGTACGACCATGACCAGGATCACCTGATCGAGATTCTGGCCGAATGCAAGCGGGCCGGGAATCCGGACCTGGCCTACAAGTTCGCCTCCACCTCCAAAATCAGCTTCCCCGGCTCCGGCATCTCCGCCATGGCCGCCTCCGAGAACAACCTGGTGGATATCCGGGCCCAGATGAAGGTGCAGACCATCGGCCACGACAAGGTCAACCAGCTGCGCCATGTGCGCTTTTTCGGGGACATCCACGGCATGGTGGAGCACATGCGGCTCCATGCCAATATTCTGCGGCCCAAGTTTGAAATTGTCCGCAACACCCTGGAATCTGAATTGGGCGGCCTGGGCATCGGCACCTGGACCAATCCCAAGGGCGGCTACTTTGTCTCCTTCGATTCCCTGGACGGCTGTGCCAAGGAAATCGTTTCCAAATGCAAAAAGGTGGGCCTGATCCTCACCGGAGCTGGCGCAACCTTCCCCTACGGCAAGGACCCCCACGACAGCAACATCCGAATCGCGCCCTCCTTCCCCGCCAATTCCGATCTTGAGCTGGCCATGAAGGTGTTCACCTGCGTGGTCAAGCTGGTGAGCGTCAAGAAGTATCTGGCCCAGATGGATGCCGAAACGCCGAACGCATAAGAAAATTGAACGTCTCCCACCCAACCCGGGTGGGAGACATTTTATAGATATATCCTGTTTTGTGCTCGGCAAAGGAACAAATTGGTATTTGGCGGGTTGAATGGTATTGAGGATGTGGGGTTCTTGCCCTCCCCTCTGTGGC
>JBJDYM010000375.1:0-40949 GCA_051867315.1 Faecousia sp. | reverse complement strand
GAATATGCTCCTGTCCGAACACCTCATCCAGTGTCTGAGGCCGCAGCAAATCCGCGAGCGGCTGATACACAGCAATCCCCCCTCCTTCCAAATCTTGAGGTATTATAGCACAGTTGTTTGAAAAAAGCAATGCGATGATTTCCCGGTGAACTCCGATGCTCCTTTTCAGGGAAGCCTGCCCGACAATTTGTCTCGCTGAACACCGGGCCGGTCGGGTTTATTCAATCAGGCCAACCGTCACGTCATTCACGTTGGTGCCTGTTGGACCGGTGAAAAACAGGCCGTTTGATGATTGCAGGGCGTGGTAGGAATCGTTTTCCTCCAGAATTCGGTGAATGGAGATCCCCTGCTCTTCCAAGACTGCCGCCGTATCCCCGTCGGCATAGCCCCCGGCGGCATCGGTGGGGCCATCGGTGCCGTCGCTTCCGGCACTGAGCACGGCGGCGTTGGGAAGGCCGGCAATTCTGGTAGCGGCGGCCAGGGCCAGCTCCTGATTTCTGCCCCCCAGGCCCTTGCCCGTCAGGTGCACCACCGTTTCGCCCCCGGCAATCCAGGCCAGCTTCCGGCGGCAGGAAGCGTGGCTTCGCAGGATGCCGCCCAGGAAGAATCCAGCTTCCCGGGCCTGGCAGTCCAGCCGGTCGGTCAGAATGACCGGCTCGTAGCCCAGCGCCCGGGCCTCCTGTGCCGCGGCGGACACCAGCTGGCGGACAGAGCCGATGATTTGGGTATGGACATTGGTCAGCACCTTGGGGGTTTCCTCCCGGAGGCACTTTTTTGCCTCGCCGCTGAACCGAAGGGAGTATTTTTCCGCAATGGCCAGGGCCTGGGCACAGGTGGAGCCGTCCGGTGCGGCAGGGCCGGAGGCGATCATGTCCAGCGGGTCCCCCAGCACATCGGACAGCACCACCGCCTCCACCCGGGCCGGGGCACACCACTGGGCGAACCGCCCGCCCTTTACCGCCGACAGCCGCTTGCGGATGGTGTTCATTTCCACAATATCCGCCCCGCAGGCCAGCAGCTGGGCGGTGATGTCCCCCAGCTCCCGGCCGGAGATCAGGGGCTTTTCAAACAGGGCGCTGCCCCCGCCGGAGAGCAAAAACAGCACGGTATCCGCCCCGGTGAGCCCGGCAGTCATGTCCAGCACCGCCTGGGTGGCCGCGAAGCCGTTTTCATCCGGCACGGGATGCCCCGCCTCGAAGCAGGTAATCCCGGGCAGCGGACGCTCCACATGGCCGTACTTTGTCACCACGATTCCCTGCTCCACCGGCTGCTCCAGGCAGTCCAGGGCCGCCTGAGCCATCTTCCACGCTGCCTTTCCCACAGCCACCAGATAGAGCCGTCCGGAAAACCGCTGTCCGGAAAGGCTCTTTTTGACCGCCTCCTCAGGGCACACTGACGCAATGGCCCGGCGTACAATGCACTCTGCATCCTTTCTCAGCCGGTAATTCATTTTCTCCACTCCTTTCGCACATCCGGGCAGCTTCAAGCCTGCGCCCGTGCAGGATGAACGGGTCTTTTGTAGCTCGCCAGAAGGAGGCGGCGCATCGCCAAAATATCATCCTGGGATACACGTCCTCCTGCGAAGCAGCCTTGATACAGCTTTTCCACCGTGGGACGAAGCAGGCAGACACACGCCGGGCACCGTCTGTTCAGCTCCCGCTCACAGAAAACAAGAAATTCCTCCGACTGACTGTCCACCCCCTGAGAAAGCCCCAGGCGGCACATCCGGGAATAGAACGCCTGAAAGACAAAGACCATCCGCTGCTGCCGGGAGTACCGGCGAAAAACAGAGAACCCAAGTCCCCGGCACAGATGCCGCAGGAGGAGGATGGGTCCGGTGAAAAACAGAATTGCCGGAACAAGGTACGTCAGGACTTTGATGATCTGCTCCAGCGAAGCGCCGCGCAGTCCGCCGGTTCCATCTGTGCGGATATCCCCGTCCGGGCTTTCAGAAGGCGCTTCCTCCGGCGCCGGCTTCCCTGCCGGTTCTGTTCCGCCGTCCACAACCGCTTCCACCTTCTCGCCTCCGGGGCCGACCTCCGCATAGGTTCCGATTACGCCCGGGGTCATATCCTTTGGCGTCCATCCAATCCCCGGGACATAGATCTCCGCCCACGCCTGGGCGTTATCCCCCTGCACCGTGGCGGTGTAGGTGCCGTTGGACTGTGCTGAGAACAAAGATGCAGGAATCTCATAACCCACCACATACCTGGCCGGAATGCCAAACATGCGGTACATCACCACCGCAGCCGATGCGAAGTGGACGCTGTTTCCTGTTTTGGATTCAAATAAAAAATAGTCTAATGGATCTCTTCCGTCCGGCACAGCCTCCGGATTGCGCTGATACTGATAATTCTGTGCCAGGCGGTGCCGGATCCAGGAGGTGATTTCGTCCATGTTTTTGCCGGCGCTCCAACGGTTTTCCGCCGCCACCGCTCCGATTTCCTCCCGCAGCGAATCCATCCCGGGGTTCTGGACCTGTTTGTTTGTTTCGCAGAACGCCCGGTAGGATTCCTCCACCCGATCCAAAACGTTGTCGGTTCCCTCCAGCGCATTCCATGCGGTGAGCACCGCCTCCATATCCTCCCGGAAATAGAAGAAAAACCGATCCTCCTGCTCCGACTGGCCGGCCACTGCCCCATCTCCGGAATTGACCTGGTAGTAATCATTCAGGTAGGCGCCGTATGGAAGATAGGTATAGGCGTCATTGGCGTTTTTCCTCTCCACCAGCAGCTGTGCAGGTGCAATGTCGAAGGCGGACATCGCAGCGCCGATCCCGGGGTTTTCAGACTGAGCCTGGGTCAAAGCGAAGGCCGTCCGAAGGAAGGGCAGATTCTGGATGAATAGTCTGGCCGGGCCTTCCGTATTCCAGTTGAGCGCGGCACCGTCAAAGGTGGTGCCGTAATTGTTCTCCCATCTGCCATTTTCATAGACCGTGCCGATATAGCCCTTCAGAAACAGCGCTTCCTTGGGCTTTACGCTCAGCGTCAGGCGCAGATCCTCCACGCCTTCCAGAAGATATCCCTCATTGCCGCCAAGCGCACCATCCTGCACACCGCCGCCCACCGCTTCCGTTTGAAGATTCCACGCGCCGGCGCTCAGCTCCGGCAAAAGCTTCACCATCTTGGTCAGGAAGCGGCTTTGCAGCTCCAAAGAGATTTGCTGGGCTGGTTTCAGGGAAACGGCCAGCAGCGGACGAACCAGAAAAAATCCCGGGACGCACAGAAGCAGGAAGGCAGCCAGGAGCATCCCGGTGGTTTTTTTCTGAACGGACTGAAAGCGCAGCCGGTTTGCCTTTTGCAATTCCCCATTGGCGCCGCCCCACATCCGTCTCTGCCGCTTTGGCCTCGAAAACGCCATACAGAGCACGATCCCCAGCAGGACGAGAAACAGCGCTGCCGTATTTTTCGCGGCGCCGCACAGTGCCAGAAAAACCAGCAGCGGGAAAAGCAGCAGATTGGTCATCAAAAGGGAATTCTTCTGAAACAAGGCAGCCGCAAACCATATCATCGCCGGGAGGGCGGCCAGCAGCAGGAAAATCTCCGCTGCATCCGTGTCCGTCACCGCCGAAGCAAGCTCCTGCTCCGGGCGATAGGTCCGGTTCAGCGTATCCACGATCAGACCGCCCAGCTGCCGGGCTCCTTCGAAAAAGATATCCTGGCAAAGAAACAGCAGCAGAAGATATCCCAGAAGGACAGCCAGCCCGGTCACCAGCTGGCAGCGCGTGCTCCACTGGCACCGGAACAAAGCCGCAGCTGCCCCGCACGCAAGGAAAGCAGCGGGGAAAAACCAGGTTGAGACCGGAACGGAAAAACCGGACACGGCCAGCAGCAGCAAACCGCCTGCAAGGCAGGCCAGCAGCAAGACATCCGCTGCCAGCCAGGTAAGGCCATGGGGCTTCGGCGCCTTTTCCGGCTGGAAAAAGCGGTCGGAAACGTAGAGCCCCGAGGGTTCATCACGGCATTTCTGCACGGACAAAATGGCCCTGTAGGTCGATTTCGATGCATGTGCCTTTCGTTTCATCTGAATAGATCTCCTTCAGCAGGGGGGGAAAATCTTTCGGAGGGAGGGACTCGGTCCGCAGCAGTCCGCACAGCATTTCCTGCAGGCCCTCCTCATCGGATACGCTGTAACGCACAAGCGAACTGCCAAGGCTGTCGATCCAAAGCACCATATGCCGCTTTTCCGTTTGCAAAAGCGCCGCCGAGACG
The DNA here is from genome assembly GCA_051867315.1 of Faecousia sp. Taxonomy (GTDB): domain Bacteria; phylum Bacillota; class Clostridia; order Oscillospirales; family Oscillospiraceae; genus Faecousia. The sequence goes on along the minus strand of JBJDYM010000375.1, from coordinate 36,738 downwards.
GAAGCCACGGTTTCAACAAAATGATCCCATGCGTCGGGGTCCCGGCGCACCGGGGGCATTCCCGGCTTTTCCTGCAAATTCAGGAAAAGCCAGGTCAGCTTCCCGGCGGAATCCGACATTTCCCGCACCATGAGCTTGTTCAATCGGGCTGTCAGCTTCCAATGGACCAGCTTCAGGCTGTCGCCCTCCTGATAGCTGCGGATCTGCGAGGGATCAGGAGTGTCGTTTCCATGCCTCCGGTCCTCCCCGTCCTCCGCGGGGAAAATGCCCTGCAGGTCCGGTGGGTTCTGGTTTTCCTGCAGCGTTTCCGGCAAAATGAACAGCAGGTGTTTTTCGCCGCCGTCAATCCGGCAGCGGCGGGCAAAGACACCCAAAAAATCCGTGACCGTCAGCTGCTCGGGCCGGATCTCCAGGCAGCCGCAATGGGTGCTGTCCATTTGGAAGCACAGCCGCCCCCGTTCCCGACCGTCCAGCATCAGCTTTCCATTGAGCAGCAGTTCCTCCTTTTCCGGATAAGCGCGTACCGCCAGCCGCACCATCAGCCGGGGGATCGGAAGGCGGCTTTCGTTGATCAGCTCCGCGCGAAGCTGAAAGCTTTCCCCCCGAAGGGCCCGGGTCCGGGGAAGGGATACCTGCACCCGCACCCTTCGGGCCAGCCAAAGCACCTGGCAGTATGCTGCCAGCTCAAGCAAAAGCTCAAACCCAAGCAGAAAAAGCAGAAAATCATTTTTCAATGACACCGCCAGAACAAATGTGACCAAAACAAGCGCGATGGGCTTCCACCATTTAGCCACGGAATTTCATCCTCTCCGGCAGGGGCGCTTCCACGCGCTCCAAGATCTGCTTCAGAATGTCCTCCGCCCGCCAATGGTTCATTTTTGCCTCCTGGGACAGCCGCAGCCGGTGCACGGCAATGGCGGGCAGCATGTCGGAAACATCCTTCGGGATCACATAATTCCTCCCCTGAACGTAAGCGTTGGCTCTCGCAATGGACGCCAGCGCCAGGGTGCCCCGGGGACTGAGCCCCAGTTCGATCCCGGAGTGATGCCGGGTTCGGTCACACAGGCTGACAATATACTGATAAACCGCGTCCGAAATCACCACCTGGCGCACCTGGTCCTGCATCTGCAGCAGCTCCTGCCTGCCAATCACCGGACGAACGGACTGCAGCGGGCTGCTCTGGGCCTGTCTTTTCAAGATGGTGATTTCATCCTCATTGCTGGGGTAACCCATGACCACGCAGACCTGGAACCGGTCCAGCTGGGATTCGGGCAGCATCTGGGTGCCTGTATAGCCGATGGGGTTTTCCGTGGCAATGACCACAAAGGGGGACGGCACCGGACGGGTAACGCCATCCACGGTGACCGCGTTCTCCTCCATAACCTCCAGCAGCGCGGACTGGGTCTTGGGTGAGGTTCGGTTGATTTCGTCCGCCAGGAACAGGTTGCACATGATTGCGCCGGGCCGGTAGACAAATTTCTCCTGCTCTCTTTGGTACATGGTAAATCCGGTGATATCCGAGGGAAGCACATCCGGCGTAAACTGGATGCGCTTCTGCTCCAGCCCCATTGCCGAGGCAAAGGCCAGCGCCAGGGTCGTTTTTCCCACGCCGGGGATATCCTCAATCAATACATGGCCGCCGGACAGGATCGCACAAAGGATGGTACGGACGCATTCGTTCTTTCCGATGATCGCCCTGGAAACCTCCTGGATGATTTGCATGGCTTTTTCATTCTGACTCATAGCTTCCTGCCTTTCTTTTTCTCGCCCTTCGGATATCCCGCAGAGTGGAAACCGTCAGCCAAAGGCCAACCAGCGCCACCAGTACAGCGGCAATCCACGCGGCCGTTTTCATTTTGTCCTCCGCCAGAATCACCACATTGGACAGTACCGAACCGTATTCACTGCTGTCCGGTTGGATGGAAGCGGGATCTACTGCAACCGTTTCGCTGGTGCCGTCGGAATTGACCAGGATGACCTCCCGGGGCGCAGGGTCAAAGGTTTGAAGATTCTCCTCGATGATCTGCTCCTGGGGGGGCTTTTCCTCCTGCTGGCAGAGCTCCGCAAACACCACATAGCGCTGGTAATTCTGCCCATAGGGATGGCAGGTCATCAGGCTGATCAGGGTCCTTCCCTCCTGGATTTTACACCAGGTGTTGTCCTCCGGCGTCACAATCCGGATCTCGCACACCCGGTAGACCAGGGTCTGCCAGGGGGTTGTGAGATAAATCGGGTCATCCATCTGAAGCTTCTGAATCTCCCGGAACATGGGCGAACCCCGCCAGCCCCGGTGACCGGCGATGGCCACATTTTCACTCTGCTGCCCCAGCGGCAGGGAGGTCATGCCGAAAATCGCCGCCCCCTTTGCCATGTTATCGCCGTTGGCCCCCAGGTAAAGCCCCAGCTCAATCTCCATCCGGGGAATTTGGAGGGTACCGATGATGTTTTCCGCGTATCCATAGTCCAGCGCACTGAGAGCGAATTGCTCCACATCCGACCGGCTTGTCATGGCGGCCTGTCCGTTTTGGAGCAGGGACGCATTGTAGGCTTTGGCTGCCTGATAGAATGCATCCTCCGGCTCCTGCGCCGTCTGCTTCGGTTCCACCGTCTCTTCGGGTTCCTGTATCATCTCTTCCGGCTCCTGCACCGGCTGCGGCGGGGGGACCGTTTCAGCAGCAGGCGGCGTGGTGGGGGCCGCTGGTGCCTGCTCCACGCTCTGATAAAAAGATTCCACCACCTGCTCCTGAACCCTCTCTTCCCTGGCCCCAAGCAAGAAGGGGCCTGCCAGCAGTCCGAGACCGGCCAGCATGATCAAATAGCCAATCCACTGCCGAATGCGCCGCGCCACTTAATCATCCTCCCTCTGCTGTCTCAGCCGTTTCAAAAGGACAAGCATCAAAAACGCTTCGGCTCCGATGGCAAGCAAAGCAGCCAGCGCCAGCCAGGGCCAGATGACCACCAGACGGCGGACTGCGGTGCCGGTATGGATGCTCTGGTACAGCTCGCTGGATTCGGAAATCTCCTCCCCCTCATATTCCATCCGGGTGCCGCGAACCAGCAGACGGTGGGAGTTGATGCCGATGGGGGTGCAGGTGATCAGTGTACACAGGTCCTCTCCCTCCACCACATCCAGCGCCTCCACCTGATCCGGCTCCACTACCAGAATCTGGTCCACCTGGTAAGCCAGAGTTTCGTCCAGGACGTGCAGATAGAACCGGTCGCCCAGCGCCAGCTTGTCCAGATTGGTAAACAGCTCCGCCTCTGCCAGACCCCGGTGGCCGGACAGGGCGCAGTGGGTTCCCGCCCCGCCGAGGGGATAGCTGGTTTCCGACAGATGCCCGATGCCATGGGCCAGGACATCCGCTCCGGTGCCTTCATAGATGGGCAGGTTCAGGTCGATTTTGGGGATGGTGATATAACCCAGGGCATCGCCAAGCTGGATCAGGTCAATGTAGCTCCCCTGCGCGACACCCTCTCCCTTGGCATTCCTGCCGATCACCCGCTGGAGCTGATCGTTGTAAGCTTTCGCCGCCTCCTTGAGGGCGTCGATTTCCTCCCGCTGGAGGGAGCTGACGGAGGCATTGTATTCCTGCACTGCCACGGAGGCATTCCGGTTTGCCAATGCGTTGCTGACGAAGGGGTAGGAAAAAACAGCGGCGCCGGTCAGGATCATCAGGACCGCAAAGCATATTACGATTTGTCTGGTTTTTGTCATAGGATACTCCTTTGGCTGGGGAGAACGGCACCGGAAGGCGGCGCCGATTTTGTCCGATGCTGCATATTTGCATTGGCGGTTTGCACCGCACCCAACTGTGGGGCGTGCCCACCAAACACCAATTTGCCGGTTGACGATATTCCATTATATCGTATCACTTTTTGTAGGCAATTGCAATAGATTGGAAAACGGACACGGCATGTGCTGCCGTGTCCGTTTTGGCCTTTCAGGGAGCGGGATCAGCGGATTTTCTTCTTCCGTCCTCCGAAAATCAGCATCGTGCCGCCTGCAATCAGGACCAGGCCCACCGCGCAGAACAGCAGATAGCCCATAGAACCGGTCTGGGGCAGGACGAAGCCCTTCTTGTTGATGACGTTGGAATTGGCCGTTGCAGTGGGATCTGCGTCGCCGTTTCCAGCCACAAACAGGCTCTGCATTTCCTCGTCCGTGTAGTAGGCAGTGGACTGATAATCCTTAACCGTCCGGCCTGTGGACGTATACCCGGTGTCAGCTTTCCAGGTTGTTTTTTCATAGACAGCCACTGTGATCTTGAAGGGAGCACTCAGGAGGTTGTAACCCGCAATGGTCTTGGTTTCCTTCAGATAATATACACCATTGGAAAGGCCCTGAATCAGCAGCGTGCTCTGGGCATTGGTGGTCATGATCTCCACGCCGGTCTCGCCGGACAGCGCAAGCCGGTACACACCCTCACTGACCTGAATCACCTTCATCGGCTCTTTGTTTGCGTTCAGCAGCTGGAAGGAAACCGTCTCGCCGGAAGCCAGCTTATTTCCATCCGCGACACTGTCTTTGTACTTTGTGATCTGGTACTGATAGGTATACACCCGAGCTTCATCGGTGATGGAGTAAGTGGGCAGATTGGTCCGTGCAGGGTCGATCTGCATGGAGTAGGTCAACTCTACGGTGTTGCCGTTGCCGATATTCGCAATCACCGCCTGGGCGTTCAATTTCGCCGTGTAGGTGACGGTGATGGTCTGGCCCGCGATATCGTCCTTCACATCTTCGTCGAACGTAAGTACAAAGCCCTTGCCCTTGCCGGTGGACTGCTCCTGCCTTGCAGTGAAATCGCCGGATGCCAATGTGGTGGTGGTATTACCATTTACAAAGGAGACCTGGACGCTGGTGGGATCGTCATCGATTCCCGCGTCGGGGGTATCTGTGATGGTGAAGGTTTCCAGCTCGGCCACATTGTTGGGTACATAGATGTCCAGACGATAGGTGATGGTATCCGTCAGCTGGTACTGCTCATCTGTTTTCCAGGCATCTTCGCCGTTTTCCTTGACCTGCTTGGTCAGCGTGGGGCGCTCGTTGCGCAGGGTAATCGTCAGCGTGGTGGAATCATCTGCTTTTGCGGCAGGCGTTCCGATCACACCGGTATTGGTGTTATTGCAGTCGCCTGTTTCCCCGGTTCCGGCGTTCCAGCTGATGGTATTATCCGTGTTTACCTTGAAATACAGAGGCGTCTGGTTGACAATAAATCCATCCGGGGCGGATACCTCAACCAGCTTGTACTGGGTACCGTTCAGCCCTGCGGGCAGATTGGCCAGAGTCAGCTTGCCGCTTTCCCCATCGACGGTCGCAGTGGTAAAGATCAACTGGGTTTCCGTGCCGCTGTCACTGACTGTTTTGGTCACCGATGTCCATTCATTGGGCAGGGTTCCGTCCGACTGGAACGCTTTTTTATACAGTTCAAAGGTTACCCCATCCAGGCCGTTGCCAGCCTGGTCCTGCTTGGTCAGCTCAACACTGCCCGTAGCCTCATGGTTCTTGGGGTAGACATAGACATCATACATCCAATTGTCGTTGTCCCCATTGCTGCTGGAGGCGGTATTGACCATGGGGATGGAAATCAGGCTATTCTCTGCCAAAGGAACTGTGATCTGATCGGGGGCAGTATCCTCCACCAAAGCGTAAATACCGACTTCCAGGCCGCTGAATTTGTAGGTGCCGCTGCCAGCGGTAGTGCCAGTTGCGAGCACTGTCAACGTCGTCTCAGTTGTTCCATCATATTGATAGGTCGCAGTTTTGGTATCCCGATCATAGTTGAAACGCTCCAACAAATACTGCGTGTCATTCGTACCGTTGTAGTATGCCATCACAGCATCCGCATCCGCGATTTTGAACAGCTTAAAGGTAGCGCCATTCAGGGGTTCATAAGCGGCGTTGATACCGGCAGCATCACCCTGTGTACCGGTGGCGGTTCCCTTTGCCGCACCGGCGTCCGCATCTGCATACTTGGTCACAGTGATGGAGCCGCTCGCGCGCTGATTGATGGTCGGCTCCGCAGCGACGGCATACGCCCCAAGGGGGAGCACTGTCAGCACCATTGCCAGCATCACCAGCAGGGCCAGGGTTTTTCGGATTGTTGTTTTCATGGTTGGTTATTCCTTCTTTCTTCTTGAAGAATTGTTTCCGGAACCGGAGGGGCCGTATTGCTTCTTGCCCCCGAGGGGGTAAGAAGCGGTGGGGATGGCGAAATGATTTTTCAACGGTTCATTTCGCCTCCCTTTTGCGGCGCTTTCCATGCGTTTGATAAAGATACAGCGCCAGCCCCTCCAGCAAAGCGGTGAACCATAGAACCGCTTTGGGAAGCTGGGGTGTTGCCGTACCGGTGGCCGGAAGGACAAGTCCCTTCTGGTTGATGACGGTGAGCGTCAGGACATTCTCCTGTCTCGTCAGCGTTCCTTCGCTGCTGCCGTTGTAAGAAACCGTGTATATTTCGCCATTTCGATCAATCACGATTTCCAGCGGGGCGCTGAGCAGGTTGTAGCCCTGAGCCGTTTTCAGCTCGGTCAGGCGGTAGGTTCCATTGGGCAGGCCGGAGAAGGTGACAACACCATTCTCCCCCGTGGTCAGCGTGGCAGCAGAAGCTTCACTGCTCGACTGCAAAACGTGATCCGTCACAGCCGCTTTCCCGTTAGCGTCCAGCTTAACATATTTCCACTGACTGCCGTCCCAATCGTCCAGCCGGAATTGTACCCCCGCAAGAAATACCCGGTCCGAGCCCTGCTTGGTGATTTTCAGATCGGAATAGGCCGCGTTGGAAACCTCCAGGGTAATCTCGCCAGGTTCGCCGTCTATCGGGTTCTCGATGGTGAAATTCTGGTTGGATTGCGTCAGATCTGTCCATGGAGCATCTCCAACCATCGCTCCTGTCACCTTGCCGGACTGGTCAATGGTGAAGGTCAACGAGCCCGCAATGGAGTTGTAGCCCTCCGGGGTGGCGACCTCCTCCAGCTTGTAGGTGCCGGGGGTGAAGTCATCCCCCATAACGGTAACGGTTCCGTTTTCACCCGTGATCCATTGTCCATCCGCATCTGTTACACCGCTCAGCACAACGGGAATCCAGGAATCCGCCGCTTCGTCGTACCGGCTCAGCTTAAGCGTGACACCGGGCAGCGGAACATTCGTCGTCTGGTCCCGCTTGGAAACCGTCAGGGTGATCTGCTGGTTAGAAATAACCAGTGCAGTGGTATCTCCATCGACAAGCCGGAACATGTCGTTCTCACTGGTGATGGTCATGGTGCCATCCTCATTCACATAGAACGTGATGCGGCGATCCTCTTCCCTGTCCGCCAGCCGGTAGCTGGTGTTTTCACCCAGTCCAGTCTCCGTCAGGATGTAGGAATGGTTCTGCTGCACCAGGCCTCTGGGGATGCTGACCTTGCCGTTTTCATCGGTCGTCAACGTGACTGCTCCATCTGTGATTTCGCCGGAATATCCCTGCACGAAAGAGGAACCTTCCGCAGGCTTTAGGGCGAAGGCAACACCCTCCAACGGGATGGTCGGTTCGTTGTAATCCACCTTGATCAAGGACAGGTGAATCATCTCATTGGGCACGCCGTCAGCAGCCAAAGAGGTGGTTTTCCCATAGCCAAAGGACTGCGTCGAATCATCAATCAGCGTGAATTGGAACGTGGGGGGATTTTCAGTGTCCCGCTTGTAGCCGGGGGCCGCCGCGGTCTCCACCAGGATGTAGGAGCCCTTGCTGTGGATCTCGATGGAGAGACTGCCGTCCGCCCCGGTGGTAAAGACACCGGTGGAATTCTGTTCGGTCTGCCCTGTCACATAGGCATCCGTCACAACCGCGCCCCTCGTCCACGTTTCGCCGTCGAAAGCTGCATGATAGAGCGTAAACTCAGTACCGGGAATGGCCGAAGTATCGTCCTGATCGTACTTGTAGAGAGTAACCGTGGACTGATAGGGTTGGTTGACAACCGTCCCCGTTTCAGCCGCAAATCCAGCCTCCGTCGTCTCCATTTCTTTCGTCCGGACGTTGAGCTTCAAGCTTTCATTCTCCAGGTAGGCTTTGAAGTTATCGTCCGTCGGATTCACGGTGAAGGATCTGCCGTCATTGTAGGCATGATCCGGCGCGTAGGTTTCCGTAAAGGTATAGCCGCCACTGTTCTGCTGGAGGATGATTTCCTCGTTGGCAGCGTGGCCGTTTTCTGCCTTCTCCCAAACCAGGAAGCCATTTTCTCCGGTGATTGCCGTGCCCAAAATGGTATTGGTATCGTTATTGGTCACGGTAAAGATTACGTCAGGCAGCGGCTGTTCTTCCAGAACCTTTTTCAGGGTGACCGGGACCTGGATGGTCTTATCAACCAGCTTCAGGATCCCGCCGACCACGCCGGGGGCGCCATAGGCTTCGCCGGAGGTGTTCTGGGCGATGACCGTTCCCGCAGCATCCGTAATGACAATGCGGGAGAAGCGGGTTCCCTCCTGATCGGTGTAGGTGCCGTCCAGCATGAAATAGACATCCTCCGCTTCCAGGTAACCCACAGGGGCGGAATCAAGTACTTCATGGAGTCGGTAAACCACTTTTTCCTGCAATACACCGTTGTCAATCAATTCCGGGTCCGTGCCGGTCGTCCATTCCCCAAATACCTTTTGATCATGAGCGTCGTAGATTTTCAGCTTGGCACCGGCCAGTGCGGTTCCATTGGCATAGTCAATGGTCTTGCCAATGCGGGCCTTGGTCTTCTCGTTGGTCACCGTCACGGAGGCCTGGGAACCATTGTTCACCACATCCACCGCAGCCAGCGCCGAAGCAGAAACAATCGACAGTTCATCTTCGGCATTCACCGTAATCACAGCAAGGACAATGGGGGTTCCATTGTTGGCCGTGGGGGTAATATAGCCCTCGGGGGCTTTGGTCTCCACGATGGTGTAGGTGCCCTGGTTGGTCAGGTCGATGGGATTCCCGTTTTCATCCAGAATTGCGCCGTTGGCATCCGTCGTGAACTTCTTCTCATAGCGGTCTCCCACGTAGATGCTGCCGCCCAAAGGCTCATAGGTCACGGTGAACACAGCCCCCTGGAGCTTGGTGCCGGAGCCGTCCTGCTTCACCAGGCTCAGGCTCTTGTGAACCGCATTCCGGATGGTGGTGCTGACATCTGCCGTTCCGATGGTCCCCTGAGAATTGGAATCATAACGGGGCGTGTAGTCCAGGCCATCTCCCACGGGGGTGTAATCCTGTTCCTCAACCTCGTAGGTGATTCCCTTGGGCAGTACAACCGTAATGCTTTCCCCGCCGTGGATGGTCATCCAGCCAGCTTCATCCGGGGAAACTGTTTCCTCTGTGCCGTCCGCCTTTTTCAGCGTACAGGTATCCAGGAAGTATCCGGTATTGCCGATGCTCTGATTGTCCTTCGTCAGCTTGATCCGAACCTGGAACGCATCCGCAGCAGAGCCGCCGCCCAGGGTCTTCCGGATGGTCAGGGTCTTTTTCTCCGAGCCGCCATCCAGAGTATTGGTGACGGTGGAGGTGGTGTTGCCATCTTCCGCCTTGGGGGTTTGGGTTTCCGTTTCGCCAGTCACATCCGCATAGGTGACGGTGTACCAAGACTTCCCATTCACCTCTTCCACGGTGTAGGTGTAGAGATAGGTTGTCTCTTGCGTATCATCACCCGCGTTGACATAAGCAGGTTGGTCTGTCCAAGTGTACTTCCAGCCATTTCCAGCATTCAGAGTCTGGAGGTCCACTGCCTGCTTTTCACCGCCGTTGTAGCTGCGGTAGAGCTGCACCTGAACGGATTCCGGTTGGAAAGTAAGTTCCAAACCGCTGTCATCCACCCACTTCTTTTCCACGGTGATTGTTTTGGTGGGAATCGGGGTATCCACAACGCCACTGGGATTCAGTCTGATAAAGGAGCCGCCAAGGGTATAGGCAACATCCGTACCGGACTTTACCTCGTACTCCTTATCGATTTCGTTTCCAATCTCAAAGGAAATGGTGTTGCGGGTTCCGTCTATGGTGTTCAGCATCTGGCCGTCGGCAGAAAGCTCCGTCAGCCGGTAGAAGCCCCGGCGGAGGCCCTCTTCTGCTGTGCATCCGGGATATTTTCCCGTTTCAAAGGTTGCCTTGCCGTCCTCTCCCGTTTTCATCGTGCCTATGGAGGTGTAGGGTTCCTCCCCAATCTCACTGTAGGCCACATCAAAGACGGCTTCTTTCAGTACCGTTGTACCATCAGATAAGAACTTGGTCAGAGAAATTTTCGCATTGACGCGGGTATCCATGACCTTTTCATCAGAAGCAATCGTTGCGTGCGCATGATCTGCATAAGAGATGGTAAACTGGATTGGAATCCCATCATTGATATGATAGGCCGCAGGGGCGTCCACCTCCAGGAATTCATAGGTCCCCTCGGGGAGCCCTGTGATGTAAATTTGTCCGCTTGCATTGGTGGTGAAGCGGTCAACCGTACCGGATGCACTGTAGGCATAACCGTCGGCGGTTTTTTCGCCGGTTTTGATCTCCTGATTCACCGTCGCCCCGCTTGCATCCATCACCATGGTCAGCTTGTAGACCGCGCCGGGCAGGAGATGATCCGCGTCGTACACGCTCGTCACTGTACTGCCCGCCTTCCAATACTTGGTCAGGATGACCGTGCCCTTGATCACGGGGTTTTGGATGGTCATGACGATTCCATCGGACACAGACGCGGCATCCAATTCCCCGTTGTTGGGAATTTTGGAGTTGGTGTCGATTACGACTGTTCCGTCCAATTCCAGATGGAAAACGATGTCATGTTCCATGACCTCATGATAGAGTACACGTTCTTCATGGAGCTTGTAATGAACGCCAGCAATCAGGTGATTGGTGAAGGTAATGCCGCCGGTGGAAGCCGTACTGGTCCAACTGATCTGACTGGCCGACCAGGTGGATACACCTTCCGGTTTTGGCTGCGTCATGTTGACGAAGACCGCATCCGTGCCGTTTTCCGCTGTCAGGGTAAACTGTGCGCCGGACAATGGTCCTTGGTCGTCCACCTTTTTAATGGTAATGACGGTGGGTTCATCCTTGACAACCAGAACATCCGTCCCGGGGGTCACCGTTACCATGGAGTCCGGTGTTGCACCCCGTTTGACAATCTCGCCATACTTGTCCACCTGGATGAAGAAGGGAGCTGCCACCTGATAGCCCTTGGGCGCGGCGGTTTCGGTCACCAGATAGATCTCGCCGCCAATCAGCCGCTTGGACAGAGTATCCTTGAAATTGGCCGTTGTCAGGTTGGAGATGACTGCATGATCCTCAATCGCTGAGCCGTCTGCCTTTACAAACTTGCCCTCGATTTTGAACGCTGCATAGCCGAGGTTCTCCTCATTGATATCGCCGTTTGCGTCTGTCTTGCGCAGCGTCAATTCAATGGGAACGTCGGTGAAGGTCAGGACCGCCAGCCCGTCGGTTCGGTTCTCCACAGCCAGGAAGCTGTCCCCGGATGTCACCTGGATGGTGCCGTCTGTGGATACTGTGATCGTCGCGGAAGCTTGCACCTCGTATCCCGCAGGGGCCACGGTTTCGGTGATGGTGTAGGAATTGCCGCCGACCAGCTGGGCTTTCAGTTCATCCGTAATGGTGTTGCCGGTGAAGGTCCTGGTTTCCGTGGCAGCGCTTCCGGCAAATATTCCGGAAATGGTATATTGGGCCACGCCGCGGCACTCCGTCAGAGCGCCGGAGGAAACCGCTTTTTGAAGATGCACTTCAATGGGGGTATCCTTCACCGTCAGGGTGTTTGAGACGGCGGTGCCCGTCCCGGTAGTGGTGAGGGTGACCACCCCATCCCCGGATGCATCCCGGGTGATGCTGCCATCCTCCCCCACTGTGCAGGTGGTGACATCCTTGACATGGCCATCTGCCTGCATGGTGAAGATCACATCTTTGGTCAGCTCATAACCCTGCGGCGCTGTTTCCTCCCGCAGAACGTAGGTGCCCTTGGTCAGGCCGTAGATGGTGGTCTGACCTGCCGTGATGACGGATGCGTTGGCGGTCTGGGCACCGGCGGTGTCGTAGAACGTGGCAGGAGTGTCGCCCATTTTTTCGCCCGTCACCGGGTAGAGCCGGAACTGGGCGCCAGTCAGAGCGGTTCCATCCAGAGCCGTCTTTTGAACCGTCAGCTGGTTTTTCGTATTGGTGACAAAATCCTCGCCATCGTCCGTGACCGCTGCGTTCAGGTTCTGGGCGTCGATGGTGAATTGGAAGGTTCTGGTTTCCAGAATGTAACCGTCGCGTTCCTGCTGCTCCACCAGCTGGTAGGTGCCCCATTGCAGATCCCGGATGGTGAGCAAGCCGGTGGAACCATTCTCTGCACCATCGGTAAAGTCCTCCTCAATGACTGCGCTCGAAACCACCTTGTAGGTCTTGCCGGTTTCCACGGTGATGCTTTGCACTTCTGCCGAGGGGAACCACTTGTCCACATTGGCATTCACAGCCGGAGAGGTTCTTGTCAGGGTGTACTTGACGCCGTTCAGCTTGACATCGGAATCTGCGTCCTGCTTGGTGAGAGTCACCGTGCCATGGATTCTGCTGTTGGGCAGATCGTATCGCACCCCGCCGGGAACCTCCGCTGCGTCCGCTTTCTGGATGACAGCGGTATGGGTTACCGTGTTGGAGGCGGAATAGGTCAGCGTCTGCCGGTAGTTTTCATTGACAACAGTGAACTCCAGCTCCGTGCCATTGGTCAGATAACCCGTCAAGGGTCCTGTCTCCACCAGCTTATAGGTACCCTTTTCCGTCAGGTCGATGCTGAGCAGGCCCTGCTCACCGGTTGTGTACGCTGCACCGCTCTGGGGATAGGTTCCGTCCGCCTGGCGCTTGTACAGCGTGAACGTGACCCCGGCCAGACCAATGACACCATAGTTATCGTGGGTGGAATTGATCCCGGGATGCTCCGCGTCGTACTTGTACAGCTCGAATCTTGCCTCAAAGGGCGGGTTGACCAGATCACTTGCGGTGGGATCATCCTCCCTCGTGGAGAGATTTTCCACAGTCTTGTTGTCCGGGTCCGCCCCCAGGATATCCACATAGACATTGGCCTGATTCTGACTGTCCCGATATGCCTTGTAGTTCTCGCCGGTGATGTTCACAACGAAGCTCCTGCCCTCATTGTACGCATGATCCGGGGCATCGGTTTCCGTGAACCGGTAGCCATTCAAATTCTGGCGCAGGATGATGGTATTGCCCAGGACAGAATCAGAATCGGATACCGCCCGCTTGCCATTGGCATTGAAGATCAGGCCCTTGGAATAAGCGGATGCTTCGATGGAATCCCACACAAGATGGCCGCTGTCATTGGTAACGGCAGTCCCCAGCCAGGTGTCGTCGTCCAGGGATTCAACCTTGAAGACCGCACCGGGCAGGATTTCATAGCCGGAAGCCTCATTGCCCACAACCTTCTGCAAATCCACCGGGGCGATGATGGCTTCATCCACCATGGTCAGAATGGTGTCTTTGATGGAGCTTATCTTCGACCAGCCGGTTCCGTCCACGGTGGGTGTTTCGGTACCCGTCCAGACATAGAGCTGGGAAACAACGTTATCATCCTCCGTGGTGGTGCCGAACAGCTTGAAGCAGATGTCATCCGCTGCCAGATAGCCCACCGGGGCATTGCTTTCATGGAGGGTGTAGACGGTGTTTTCCTTCAGCGTGCCGAGGGGTACATTCCAATCTCCATCCGCAGTGGATATCCACTGTGCAACGGGGGTTCCGGCAGCTGCCGCACCCTCGTAGATTTCCAGCGCAGCGCCGGAAAGGGGTTCGCCGTCCAGGCTCTTCTGATCGCTGGTCTTGGTATCGCTCTCGATGTCGTTCCGCTTGGCAATGGAAACGACCGTCTTTTCGTTCTTGACGGTGAGTTCCAGTGCAGTGTGCTCGCTGCTATCGTTCACAACCACTGCTGCGGATGGCACCAGATTCCCCTGGCCGTCATAGCACTTCACATTGATGATTTCGTTGTTGGAATTCACATCGAAGGTCACCATGGTCACAGGGGTTTCGGTTCCGTCCTCCGTCCGGGTCATGTAATCATCGGGAGCCTGGGTCTCCACCAGGACATAGGAACCCTTCTTGGAGATATCGGGCTGCACCGAAGTGATTTCACCATTCTCTCCGCAAAGATACAGCACACCAGCCTCGCCCGTCACGCAGTCATAGGCAGCCGTCTCACTGGAGCCCGGCGTACCGTTGGTGACGGAGGTGTAGGTCAAAGTGAACCGTGCGCCCTCAAGCTTGGTTGCGGGATCTATACTGTCCACCTTTGTTAACACCAGTTTCTTGGATTTTTCGGTGACAGGGGTGTTTTGGACGACGCCTGTTTTGTCACCAGACTGGGAGACTTCCGTTGTGGGGGTAAACGTTACCTTCGCATAGTCATTATAATCGGAAGGATTCGTCGGATCTTTCGGGGTGATCTCAAAGAATACCTTATCCGTCAGACGGTAATTGTCGGAGGCGCCGTGCTCAATTTCCTGGAAATAGTACTTTCCCACATCCAGGCCGAACCGCAGATCGCAGCCCGTCATCCTGTTCAAAACGTTCTCAGCCGTTTCGGAAAGCTGGATTTTTCCGTTTTCGTCCGTTGTCAGGAACGTACCATCTGCCAAAACAGGCTGCGGATCGTCCTCACCAAGCTCATCGTACTTATAAAGCTCGAAGGAGATATTCGCAATCGGTTTGCTCGGGTCAGTTCCGGCAATAACCTTTTCCAGTGCCACATCCTTGAGGAACCGCGACACATCCCGCAGGACCACCACATTATTGGCAGAATCCGATTTGTAATAGTTTTCATAATCGGTTCCGTCAACGGCCAAAGGATTGTCCTGAGCCAGCGCATCGGAAGAAGTAACCGTAATGGTTCCGTCCGCACTCATGGTAAAGGAGAAATCCTTGGCCTGAATGTTGTTGTCCGGGACGCTGTCCTCCGGTTCACTGATGGTGTAGGTCTTGCCGATGTCGAACAGGCCTGTAATCGTCCAGAAGCCATCTATCTGACTGTAAGTGATCTTCGGAACGCCGCCCTCGTCAAAATCACTGCCATCTGCCTTGGCTGCGGGTCTGTCCACATCCTGATACAGACGGATCGTATTCTCCCCGGTCAGGAATTTGTTTCCTTCGCCCTCAACTTTGAGTTCCAGATAACCGTCGCCTTTCAGAGTGACAATTCTGCCGTACTGGTCGCGCTTGTAGAGGGTCACCTGATTCTCAGTGTTTGCCCACTGGTAGGAAGCATCTCCGTCAGTCTCATCCACAAGCAGGATGCCAGCTCTGTTCTCTGCATAGGAAAGGGCTCCGCTATTGGCCTGGATTTCCGGGACGACTGCCTTGCGGACAGTGCTGTCCAGCTTGTAGCCCGGAGGGGCCACCAGCTCTTTCAGATAATAGGTGCCGGAGAGCAGGGTGAGCAGGCCATTGCCATCTTGCCGGAGGTAGGGTATTCCCGCCGCGTTTTGCTTGGCAAGGAAGGAGGCCGCATTCTCCGTCCCATCCTGTGCCTTCGTGGAAAGCACCATGGTAACACCGTTGGTATCCGCCATCATCCCGGCAACCTGCTGAGCGCAGTCTTCATCCAGATACACGCCAAAGTAGGCCTTGGACTCCCCTTCCGCGTTTGCGTGGGTGTCCAGTGCAGTGCCATCGCCGGTTTTGGTGAACTGAATTACGCCACGGCTTTCCAGGTTGTAGGCATTTCCTTCCGAGTCCTTGGGGTCGCATCCATCCAGGAATGTGTGACCAATGTCAGGATGCTCATACTTCACCTTGAGAGACAGAGTGAAGCCCAAAGGCCCACTGCTGGTGCTCACCCAGGCAGTGCCGTGTTCACCGGTATCCGTATCGCCGCCGGCTGTTCCCACGGTGAATTCCACACCATCGGACCAGATGCTGTAGCCCGGATTGGTGCTGCGTTCCATCAGAGTATAGGCGCCGGAAATGAGATACCGATGCTCTTCGCCGTAGGTTCCGTCCTCATTGCGGATCAGGTTGCCCTTTTCATCAGTCACAACTCCCGCTGCATAGGGCGTTTTGGAATCACCGGTGCCGGAGTAGATGTCAAACACCACTCCCGCCAGTTTCTTCTCCCCGTTTTCATCCGGAGTCACGCCGGGCGCCAGATAGGCGGCGGCCTTGCTCAGGTTGACGAAGCCATACACCATCCGGTTGGTGGCAACGGTTTCCGTTCCCGCGAATGCCGCTTCCGCCTCGTCATCGTACTGATAGGAGACAATGTAGGCGCCGTTGGTGTTATCCTCCACCGGTTTCCCGTTGATTGCCGTCTCCACTGCCCGGTAGGTGATTTCCTCCCCATCGGTTGTGTATTTGGGTAGATCGGTCCAGGTATGGAATTGGGTATTGTCCTCTGCGGCAGCGGATGTGAGCGTACAGGTCAGGGGCTGTCCTTCGGCGTCCTCAACGGCTGTCCAGGCACCATTTCCTACCTTTTGCTGAAGTACGAAGGTGGCTGTGAAACCATCCTCCGCTTTCTCAGCATAATCCCTATTCTGCCACACCTTACGAACCGTATAATCCTGCAGTTCGATATTGGTGAAGGTGTACGACGTGGGAGAATCCTCCGTGGGCTCCACGACCTCGGTTTTGTAACCGTCCACAGGGTGCTCCACTACTTTGTAGACCAACTCGTTGCCGCCCCGGTCATATTGGGGAAGGCCCGTCCATTGGATGACTGCATTCCCCGCCTCCGTGGACTTCACGGTTTGGATCACACAGCCCGCCTCATCGGTATGGCCGCTCCAATCAGCGCCTCCCGGAAGCTCCACATCACCATAGCAGTGCCAGCTTTCCTCCGCTTCCGTTTTATACAGCAGCTCAAAGGTGGCGCTGACCTCCGTTCCGCTCTGGCGGCGCCAGATTTTTGTGACGGAAATGTCCGTCGTAGGCGATTCGGTAATCAGCTGATTGGTAATGGTACTCTCGTTTCGGGTCAGCGATGGATTGTAGACATGGTCAGGCGATTCCAGATTGTAGTTCGTGATATCCAGATAGTTTTTCGCGCCCTCCACGGTGCCGTCGGCTTCCGTCACTTCCACCGCGCGGAAATACAGGGCATAATAGGTCAGGCCATCCGCACCCACCGTGGCCACCGGAAGATCCTGCAGGGTGGTTTCCCATTTGTCGGGCGTCAGGGTGAAGGTATAGGGCGAACCGTTGACAAGCACATTTTGCCAGTCGGTCAGCTGGGTGTCGCCCTCGCTGGGGAGCACATCCTCGCCGGTGTTTTCGGAACCACCCGTGCCTTCGGTGTTCTCGTCCTCTGCCGGAGTGGGGTCCGTAGCGCCTTCGATGCCCCGCATTTGCAGGACAAAGGTGATGCTTTCCGGGCGGGAGTGATACAAATCGTCCTGGTCGCCCACCCACTGCTTTGTCACATACAGCGAAGTGGACTCCAGCTTGTTCTGGATCATGGTTCTGGACTCGTTCTGGGTGGGATAGGACCGGGTATAGGCGCCTGCCTGGTTACTTTCATCGTCAACAAGCGCATTGCCGATCTTGGTTTCGATGCACTGGTAGATCCAGGCGTTTCCCTCCGGGTCCTGGGACGGAAGATTGGTGAAGGTATAGTGCCAGGAGTTGCCCTTGGTGTTCTTGATGACATTGTCCGAAGTGAGCATGACGGAGACGATATCCGTCGTCTGCTCTTCCCCATCGACCACTACCAGGCCCTGGGTCACGCTGGGCAGGCCGGTCTTGGTCGTCTCGTCCCAGAAGCTTTCCTCCCACGCAATATTCTGCCAGTTCTGGCCGCCGTCATTGGAGCGCTGCAGCACCACCGTGACGCTTTCGGGGCGCAGGCCGTACTTGTTGTTGCCGTCCATCCAGGTCTTGCGGACATAGTAGGACGTGCCCAGGCTGTTGGTCAGAACCCGCAGCGAAAGGTCGCCGTCCTCTCCCGCCGTGCCGCCGACCGTCCCGGTGATCTGCCGGTAGCCTGTCACCGGCGTCTCTGTCACGGTGTAGATATACGACATCCCGTTGGGGCCGTAGCGCTCCAGATTATAAATGGTGTACTTCCAGAGATTCGGATTTTCCTCGGAAATCGTCCATTCGATATAGGGCTTGCCTTCTTCCCCCGTCGTCAAATCGATGATCTCTTCCGATATTGCGTTGGCCTGGCCGGACTCACTCTGGGTGTAGCGCCTCAGGGTGACTTCGATGGTTTCCGGGCGCTGGCCATAAATGAGAGGACTGTTTCCGAAATCGTTCCAGGCCTTGCTGCCGGAAATCTTCATCGTACCGGGGTCAGTGTAGGTATTGCACGTACCGACCGCCACAACGTGAACGGTGTCTTTCCCAAAAGGATCGTCCGGAACGCTGATGACGTCACATTGGGTGTTAGCCTGGTAGCCATCGGCGATATTGGGTTCATCGGTATAGCAGATCTCATAGCCGTTGATGGCGGCCTCGGTGATGAAATAGCGGTATGGCTTACCACTGGGGGAATAGATCAGCAGATTGTCGAAGGTATAGGTATACTGCCCATTCTCCGCCGCCGCAAAATCCGACGCATTGATTTTTACGGTATCCACCAGAACCGGCGCAATGGGCGTTCCCTCCTCGGTCCACGCGTCATAGCGGTACAGGGAATAGGTGACGGAAGGATACTTTTCTCCCCCGGTCCGCCCCGCCCAGGTTTTGGTCACCTGGATGGAACGCCGGTTGACATCGCTGCGGAAGGTATTGGTCAGGGTGCCGCTGACGGATGCCTCGGTATACAGCTGATCGGTGATCTGGTTGGGCATCCGTTCATAAATAAAATAGAAATACTTGCGTCCTTCCGAATCATATTTGGACAGACCGGAAAAGGAATAGGTATACTTTCCGTTGCTGTCCGCAGCAAGCTTCTGACTGGCCACCTTCTCGATGGGGAATCCCTCACGCTCAGCTTCCTGAAGCTTTTCTCCCAGCTCTCCCTCCGTCAGATTCAGCAGGCTGTATTCCTTCAGCGAGCGGTACAGCTCGATGGTGGGCTTGGGATAATCCCGCGGGGCGATCTGGTATCCGGCAAAGCCCGTCCAGATTTTTTCACCGCTGTAGGTCATCTCGGCCGTCAGGGTGTTGGTAATCTTATCATAGGGCATCACATAGGAGATCTCCATAGCCTCACAGGTCGCGCAATCCGCATCCACACCGTATTCGGCCTCCTGTACGTAGGTTCCGTAAACGGTTACGCCGTTATTATTCATGGCCTCCCGGAACCGGTAGACATACTCCCGTCCCTGATCGTCATACAGGGGCAAACCGGTGATCTCCGCCCGCCAGTGGAAAGAATTGTCCACGATCAACGTGGGATCATCGCAGTCGGTGTACTGCTCGTAGGACGAAAGCTGCTCCACAGGGGTATCCGGATGACACTGGGCATCCCGCTTCAAGTACCGGTAAAGGGTCAGGTACAGGTCGGGACGTTCATGGCCGCCGGAGTCCGCGTCCTTCCAGGACTTGTGCAGAGAATGGCTTGTGACACCGGTAAGAGTGTTGGTAAACGAAAATCCATAAATCACCCGGTCCGGAATCGTCTCGTGGGGCGTGACCGTGATTTCGCCCTTGACGGTGCGATAATAAGGAGCAGCCTCGGACCCGGTGCCGGAGGTCTGCTGGTTGTCTTCGTCTGTTTCCAGCAGAAGGGCGGAAGCTCCTTCCTCCGATTCCTGGTTTTCTTCCTCGCCGGAGGTTACCGCGCTGCTGATTTCCTCCAGATTATAGGTGTGGGGCACGCCGGTATCCGAGAACAGGGGAAGATTACTCACCCGAAAGAACCACTGTGCCGCAGTGCATGCATCGCCCGAAGCGGATGCGGTGAGAATTCCCGTTTCCTGATCCGATGTGACGGTGAGTCCTTCCAGCGCGTCGCTTACCTCAATCACAGCGCCCTGCTCCAGGGTATAGGACTGGCCATCCTGGAAGACCCGGAACTGGACGGACGTGGGACGGTTGCCGCCGGCATTGTTTTCGTCCTGCCAGTTTTTTGTGGCCTCAATGGTCGCCTGGCCAATGCGGGTATTGACAATGATGATATGCTGGTTCCCCGCTTGTCTTTCTGCCGTTGTCAGATACTGGCGCTTCGCATTGGAAACGGTGCCGCTGGCCAGATAGGCGCTTCCATTTCCCGCCGCAGCGCGCAGCTGGGAAACGGAATAAGAAGCGGGAACCGCGCCATCGCCTGCGCCGCCCACCTGATACTCCAGAGTCAGCAGGTCGGAAGCGCCGGAAGCGGTGGTTTCCGCGCCGCCGGTCTGGGCAATCTTATTCCGCGCGTCCTGCACGGACACCTCCAGGAACCAGTTGCCGTCGGTGGAAAGTCCGTACTGGGCATATCCGATTGCCAGATCTCCCAGGGATACAATCTGGCTTTCCTCCATTCCCTCCAAAGCAGCGAGAATATCCGCCTTTTGATAGACCCGAACTGTTACCGGCTTCCGGGCATCCGTGTCGCCGTTGTCCATCCAGGTCTTGGAGACGGTGAAGGCCGAGCCGCTGCCGGAGCCGCGCTGGTTGGTGGCGGTGATGGAACCCTCGGTGCGGTAATAGTACACGGACCAATCGACGGTTTCGATTTGTGCATCTTCCTTCAGCGTGACGCCGGATTCACTGGCGGTATACAGGTAGGCATAGCCCTCTTCATCATACTGGGGAAGATTGGCAATCACCCGCTGCCAGATTCTTCCCTCCTCCGCCGGAACCACCCAGGTGGTTTCTCCCTCCGGCGTTTTCACCAGTTCATAGGATGCGCTGTTTTTGGTACTCCGGCGCTGCAGGGTGAAGGAGACGGATTCAACCTGGGCAATCTCCGCATCCTTAATGGAATCGCCCCATTTTTTGATGAGCGTATAATCCCGCACACCGGAAATGGTATTGGTCTGCCGGAACTGGAACTGCTTCATTCCATCGGCAAGGGTCTCCTGCTCAAGATAGGTGCAGGCCGCGGTAAACTGGTCCGCGTTCAGGGTGAAGGTTCCGGTACCGTCGTCACCGTACTGAACCGGAATTTCATTGCCGTTTTGATCCACCACCTTGATCTCCCGAACCACCGCCTGGGTCATATTATAGGGGCGTCCGTTTTCATCATAGATATTGACGTAGAACTGCAAATCCAGGGCGGCAATGTTCTGGGAAAAGCCGGACAGGGTTTGCGCGTCCGTCTTGTCTTCGCCGGTCAGCACCGCATAGGAGCCCTCCTCGGCGGCATACACCGTCAGCTCCTGAAGGGTTCCGCTCTGATCGGGAACCAGAATCGTCATCTGAATGCTGGCGCCGTCAACATCGGACAGGTTGGAGGGACACCGCCAGATCTTGCTGATGCTGATCTGGGCCTTTTCCCGATGGGTATTGGTAACGGTCCCGCCGTTTGGCGCGCCATTGGTCAGCACATTGCCGGAATAGGAGTAGACCGTTCCGTAATCAGAGGAATCCACGGTTTCCCGGATGAAATAGACATACCGGCGGCCCTGCTCGTCATAACTGGGCAGCTCCAGATTGTCCGGCAGCGCCGGGATGGTGCTTTTTCCAAAGGAGATGGTCTCTGTGTCCGTATTGCTCAGCTGATAGGACAGAAGGATGTCCTGATAGCTGACCGCTCCTTCTTCATCCACGATTGTTTTACGGTAGACCACCTGGGCCGCCTTGCCATCGTTGTACATCTGGTCAATGCCCGGGTCTGTGCCGCCCTCCACCGGGTAACGCCACAGCGTCACGGTGGTTCTGGGCCGCTGGGTCTGGTCGGTGAACTCGTCCTTCCAGAGCTTTGTGGCGGTAAAGCGCGTGGTGGCTGTCAGGCGCTGGATGATGGTGCCGCCGTTATGGCACCGGGAGGCATCATTGCTGTAGTTGCCGGTGGAATTGCTGTAATAGGATTTGTATTCGCCCACCGAAGCCTCCTGAACCACCACATAGTCGTATTCACGGCCATCATCGTCAAAGCGGGGAAGGTCCTCTGCCGTAATGCTCCATGTTTTGCTGTCGGTGATTTCCACCTGCAGCGCGGCGTCCGTAACCTCCACATAGCTGCCGCTGCCGGTGCGGCGGTACAGCTTCAGCGGGAGCTGGGCCGGATCTGTCAGGCGCTTTCCTTCCGCGTCCTGATTGTCCAGCCAGGAGATGAAGGCGGAAAAATCGATGGTCTGCCAATAGGTGAAGACGTGGTTCTCCTCATCAGAGGATATGGTGTAGCCCTCCACGCTGTTCGGCACCACGCGGTAGTCAATCGTGTTCCCGGCCTGATCCACGCTGGGCAGACCGCGGTAGACATACTGCCCCAACGCCGGGTTGGATACGAGAGCAGGAAGATTGTCGATGCCGAGCGTCTCCATCGAGTCCGCCGTCAGGTCCGTCCATTCTCCGTCGGGGGTTTTGTATTGCAGCCGGAAGCTGTCCGCTCCCAGCGTGGGACGGGCGGGGTCATTGTTGTCCATCCAGACCACCGAGAAGGGATAGGTGAGGTTTTGCATGTAGTTCGTGGTGGTGACGGTCACCGGCAAAGCAGCCGTAATGACGCCGGATGCCGCGCCTTCCGTGGAAGGATTCTCCGCGCCCTCAACGTTATACTCCGATTGGAACTTATAGCCCGCCACAGCCGTCTGCACAGCCTGGAAGTGAAGCCCCACGGGAACCTGGATCGTGGCGGAGTTCAGATTGGATGGGTTCACCTTCTTGGTGATTGTGCTTTCCTCCGTTGCCGCCCCATAGGGGTTACTGAAGGTCACGGTCATGGGGAAATAGGCTTCCGTCTGATCCCCCACAACATCCGGATTCAGGATCAGCGTCTGGGATTTGACCGTCAGCTCCAGCGTGGAAACCGCCTGGGTTGTGTTCGCAACGGTGACCGTAAAGCCGCCGTTCTCATTTACATAATAGGGATACTTCTCCACGTCCGCAAAAACGTTGTACGAAATGACATCGACCACCGTTCCGTCTTCCAGCGTCAGCTGTTTGGGGACGTTGGCAATCTCAAAGCTGCCGCCGCCCTCACCGTCATGGGTCAGCATGAAATAGAAGTAGTCTTTCGGCAGGCTGTCCTGGGCATCGTATGTCACTTCATACGTGTTGCCTTCCCCGTCCTGACAGGTGGCGGTCAGCTTGATGGTCTGATCAAATTCCAGCGGACGAAGAATCCCGCGCCAGTCGGTTCCGTTCAGGACCTCGTCAAACAGGATGTCCGCGCGGATGGAAAACGTATCCTTTTCCGACTCCCCCTCGTCCAGAAGGGAAATCCCAGGCTCCTCCGGGTCGTCTTCCCCCTCCAGGGAAAGCAGCATCAGAGGTTCCAGATCGTCCTCTCCCAATTCGCCCTCTTCCGGCTCGCTGGTTTCAGGTACGGTCGGCTCCGGCTCGCTGGTCTCGGGTACGGTCGGCTCCGTTTCCTCCTGCGCCGGGAGCGGCGGAAGGACGACAAATTCGTTCTTCTGATCTCCAACCTGCTGGAGAAGAATGGAAAAGCTTCCCGATGCGTTCAGCCGGAACTCCAGGGGAAGTTCGCCGGAAACCGCTCCCTCCGTGGAAAAGCGAACGGTCAGCACCGTGCCATATTCCCGCTTTTCCAGGGTAAAGTCCATTCCCCCCGGGAGAACAAAATCGTCGGGCACCTGCACATCCGCGAGCTGCACCGGGAGTACAACCGTAAACCAGTCTCCGGCCAGGACATCCCGGGCCTCATAGCGCACACTGACGCCTGCCCATTCCGGTTCCGCCGGATTCTGGGTGAAGCAGGAAAAATCCGCCTGCTTTTCTTCCGTCACCGCAACCCCATTCTCCCGGGCGGCATACCACCACTGCTTCAGCGACAGCGTCAGCTGACCGGTAAGGTTTGTCAGATCCTCCGCTTCCTCCGGCAGGGATTCCTCCGTGGGCTGGGTATCCCCTGTAGGCTCTGTATCCTCCGTGGGCTCTGTATCCCCCGTGGGCTGGGTATCCCCTGTGGGCTCTGTATCCTCCGTGGGCTGGGTGTCCCCTGTGGGCTGAGTGTCTCCTGTGGGCTGAGTGTCCCCTGTGGGCTCTGTGTCCACCGTGGGTTCTGTATTCCCTGTGGGCTCTGTATCCCCTGTGGGCTGGGTGTCCCCTGTGGGCTGGGTATCCCCTGTGGGCTGGGTGTCCCCCGTGGGTTCTGTATTCCCTGTGGGCTGAGTATCCTCCGTGGGTTCAGAGACATCCGGACTCTTTGAGCCCTCATTGCCTTCCGGAGCTATGGTCTGCCCTTCCTGCTGCACATCCTCCGTGGGGGAAATCAAATCACCCCCCGCAAACGCCTGAACCGGCATGACGGAGAACAGCATCACGCATGCAAGGAAGAAGGCCATTCCCCTTTTCAGGAAATTCCTTTCCCCTGATATCATCTGCAAATTTTTCACGGCGATCGCCACCTTTGCTTCTTTTTCTATGAAACGGTCTGTGTATTATACGGCGTACATGGCATCATACAGCTCCTGTCCGGTAGCAGGACGGCGCAGGTATCTCCAGGCTCCGGATTCCATGGCGGTCTGCCGGAGCTGTTCATCGTCGGACAGGACAATCAGCTGAAGACCCGGCCGTTCCTTTCCCAGCACCGAGAGCAGCTGCAAATCATTCCCCCGGGAGGTCCGGGCACTGGCAAATACCGCATCGATTTCCCGGTCAGCCGTACTGAGGACGGCGCACATGGGATCGGAATATTGATAGATCACACTGCCAGGGAAGGTGTGGACCAGCAGTCCTGTCAGCTTCTGAAGCTGGAGGCGGTCCTCATCCACCGTTACAAATACCATACACAATTCCCCACTTTCTTATCTGGTCTATTATAGAATTCCAAAGGAGGCAAAAAGTAGGTACTCGCCAATCCCCCATGTTGTCTTTATGACCAAAAAGGGCATATCCGCTGTCAGGGAAATTTGGTATTTGTCTGTTGACTTCCGCCGGGATGCGCAAAAAAACCGGGGGGCAGGAAATGTTTCCCGCTCCCCGGAGCAAATTTTATTCCGTTTTGTGCCGTCAAGCTTTGACTGCCTGCATTTCCAGCAGGCCATGGGTATATTCGCCCCAGCTGTACTGGGTCATGTATTCTCCCCGGTATGCCGCCTTTCCCCTTCCTACGTCATTCAGGTAGTCGAAGTAATCGCAGTCAATCTGCTCCGGCACAACGCCCAGCCGTCCCCGCTGCTGGGAGACTACCTCCCGGCAGCCGGCCGCTTCCAGTGTATCCAGCAGGTCCCGGCGCAGGCTTTTGAAATAGGTCTCATGCCCCTGATCCTCCTCAAAGAGGATGGACATCATTTCTCCGACGGTGCACAGAGCACCCTTACGGTCCACCAGATAGGCAAGCAGCTCCTTGGTTTTGCGGTACTTGAATTCCATGGGCCTGCCGTCCAAAAAGGCTTCAAAATTTCCAAAGGTCTGCACCTGTACCCGTCTTTTCGGGCGGACCGGATAGCGCAGATGGTTCAGCTCCACCCGCACCTTCTCGGCGGTGATGGGCTTCATCAGATAGCCGCTGGCATGGAGGTCGAAGGCGGAATCCCGGTACTGTCCGTAGCCCGTGACGAAGATGATATTCATCTGCGGCTGGAACAGCGCCAGGTACCGGGCCAGCTGAACCCCATTTATGTCAGGCATTGCCACATCCAAAAACGCCACATCCACCCGGGTCATCTTTGCAAACGCCAGCGCGTCCTCGCTCCACCGGAAGCGGTGCAGCTCTGCCTCAGGGGCTGCCTCCCGGATCGCATCGGACAGGGCCTCCAGCGCCATCTTTTCATCGTCTACAGCCAAAATCGTCATTTCCCGCTGGCCTCCTTTTTTGGAATGGTGATGACGGCAGTGGTTCCGTGGCCGGGGGAACTGGTGATCTTCAGCATTCCGCCCGCCATATCTTCCAGCCGTGCCCGCACATTCTCAATCCCAACGTGGGGAGCCCCGTCGTCCATGTAATGCTCCGGGTCAAAGCCGACACCCGTATCGGCGACGGTAATGACATAGCACCCCAGCTTCTCCCGGGTGGACAGGGTGAGGACGCCGCCGCCCCGCTTTTTGGTGATTCCATGCTTCACCGCATTTTCCACCAGGGGCTGCACCGTCAGCACAGGCAGATAAAATTGATCGGCCTGGATATCGTAAACCACCGTCAATTCCTCGTCAAAGCGCACCTTTTCCAGCTCCAGATAGGTCTGGATGTGGTCGAATTCCTTGCAGAAGGGAACCATTTCCTTTTGCCCCAGGGAATCCAGATTATCCCGCAGGTAAGTGGAGAACTTGTCGATCACCTTTCTCGCTTTCTCCGGCTGGGTCCCGCACAGGTAATAAATGCTGTTGAGCACGTTGAACAGGAAATGGGGCTGGAGCTGGCTGAGCATGATGGAGATCCGGCTCTCCTGCAGCTCCTGCTCCAGCTTCTGCACCCGGGCGGAGGCCTGGTAGTCAGCCAGAATTCCTTTGATCGCCGTGAAAACAAATACCACAAAAATCAGGCAGAACATTCCCTTTGAACAGGTGCCGTAGGAGAGAATGCTGGAACCAACACCGGCGAGATCCAGCAGGATGCTGCAGCAAAGCAGGACCCACGAGATCAGCACCAGCGTATTTTCCTTTCCCGCGTAAATCAGCTGCGTGATGCAGCAGGCTGCCAGCAGGGGGCACAAAAGCCACTGGGAAGCCGCCCAGTAAAAGGAAGTATCGTAAATAACGGCCACGCCTGCTGCGGACAGCACAATCAGAACGGCATCCACAAGCCCGGAGGACAGCACCGCCGCCCTGGCAATTCTTTGAATTTTGCCGCTCAAAACACCGCAAACACAGTATCCAAAGCAGAAAACCGCCAGCATCATGCAAAGCTGCCGGACGTAGGTGTTGAAGACAACCAGCTCGCTCCAGAAGCACAGATCGATGGTATCAAAGACGAAAAAGCCGCCGGTAAACAAAGTCATCAGCCCCAGGTTCAGCAGCTTTCTGCCAACGCTGGCACGCAGAATCACAGCAGCCACTGCCTCACCGAGCAGCATAAGGCCTACGATAGCAAACAGTCCGCCCAGGATTCGGGAAGGCAATCCATAGGATTTCAGGTTATTTTGCAGCAGATCGGATCTGGCAATATCCGGGCCGAGGCAGAGGGTATTTAGAAAATCCCGGTAGGCAGTCCCATTCCCATGGGCATGGGGATTGTACAGGCGAATCTCCACCTCGTCCTCCAGGGTGATTGCGGGGGCGAGGATACTAATCCATTCCCTCCCGCACATGGACGACATCAAGCCGATGCCCCTGGATGCGCAATCCGTGATGGAATCCAACGCCCATTGCTCGCCATTGACGTACAGACTGACGCCAATGTGGTTGCGGTAATAGTTTACGCAGTCCTCCTCTGTGAGTTCAATGTCAAAATGCCCGCGCAGCGTAACACTGCCGCGTAATGCGGAAAGATTGGCGTCATCGGACAGGGGCATCCAGTTTTCCCCGTCATAGCTGTACTCGCCGCTGAAAGTCAGCGGGCACGGCATCGACAAGCTGGCCTGATTGCTGTTCAGCGAAACCCAGATCAGGCAGAACACCGCCAAAAGCGGCAGGAGCGTCAAAACCAGATGATCGATCAATGTCTTCTTTCTTTTCAATGCCGTCCCTCCAGGCCCGATAATAGATAATGATATATAACAGATAAGAGATAACAGATAAAAGAGAATCGCAAAGAAACGCCGCATGCCGTGGCAAAAATCTATCATCAATTCACTGTTATCCATTATCTCTTATCCGAGCCCCTCCAGGGGCGTTTCTGGTGCCGGCAACCGGACTCGAACCGGTACGCATGTTACTGCGAGGGATTTTAAGTCCCTTGTGTCTACCATTTCACCATGCCGGCGTGATACGAAAATCATAGCACATTTCCGAATCTGCGTCAAGGGAGTTTCCTCCAGGATTCGGTTCCCGGTGGGTATTTTTCCATCTTATGCGGATTGGCTAAACGCACAATCAGGCAAATTCTTGCTTGAAAGGCACCCCCTTGGCTCCCCCAGAGAGGGAGCCAAGGGCCGCCGTGAACAATTTCACGGTTTGCAGCCGAAAGCCATTGGATTTAGAAACCGAACTTTTCCGCTGTGCGCTTCATCATGTCCCGGATAGGCAGGTGGTAGGGGCAGCGGGTTTCGCATTGGCCGCAGGCGACGCACTCGCTGGCCGTGTGGGCCATGGCACGGTAGCGGTCCCGGGCCCAGTCTTGCAGGCCATAGCGGGACAGGTAGCCTTCGAACAGGAAGGCGCTGGGGATGTTGATGCCCACGGTGCAGGGGGCGCAGTAGTTGCAGCGGCGGCAGAACTGGGTGCCCAGGCTGTCCCGGATGCGCTGCACGGCATCCTTTTCCTCCCCGGTCAGGGGGCTGCAATCGCTGACGGCCTGGATGTTTTGGGCCAACTCATCGAGGTCAGCCATACCGGGAATGATCTCAGTGACATGCTCATTGGCCGCAAGATACCGCAGGGCCAGACGACCGTCCTCGATAGCGCCGCCGGCCAGGGGCTTCATGCAGATAAAGCCGATGTTCTTTTCGGCGCACTGGTCGATCAGTGCCTGAGCCTGGTTTTCCACGATGTTATAGGGGAACATAATGGTCTCCACCCAGGGCAGCTCCAGCAGCCGGGTGAACACCTCCACGCTGTGGGCGGTGGCGCCGATGTGGCCGATTTTCCCGGCGGCCTTGGCTTCCAGCATGGCCTCCAGCGCACCGCCGGGAGCAATGATTTCGTCCAGGGCGGCCATGGAGGGATTGTGGAACTGGTACAGGTCAATATAATCCGTGCGCAGATTCTTCAGGCTCTTTTCGATGTCGGCTGCCATTTTCGCTTTGGTGGTGGCCATGCTCTTGGTGGCCAGGACGAATTTGTCCCGGATGCCCTCCAAGGCACCGCCCAGGTATTCCTCGCTGACGGTGTAGCCCCGGGCGGTATCGATGTAATTCACGCCCTGTGCCATCATTTCCCGCACCAGCGTCTTCGTGCCCCCGGCATCGATGCGCTGGATGGGGATGCCGCCCAGCCCCAAACGGGAGACCCGCAGTCCGGTTTTGCCAAGTGTGCGATATTCCATATTCCGTTACCTCATTTCTTGCCCAATTCTTTGTTTTTCTCAAAGGCTGCCGCCACGCAGTCCATCACCGCGCCCCGGAAGCCGTGCTGCTCCAACGCCCGGACCCCGGCAATGGTGCTGCCTCCGGGGGAGCACACCGCGTCCTTCAATGCCCCCGGGTGCTGTCCGGTGGCCAGAACCATCTCCCCTGCCCCAATGAGCGTGGCGGCGGCATACTCCATGGCCTTGGCTCTGGGAACGCCGCAGGCCACGGCCCCGTCGGCCAAGGCCTCGATGAAGAGGTACGCATAGGCCGGACCGCAGCCGGACAGGGCGCTGGCGGCGTCGATCAGCCGCTCCTCCAACTCGTCCAGCCGGCCGGAAAAGCGCAGATCCTCCCGGAAGGAGGCGATGGTCTCGTCAGATACCATATCATTGCAGCAGTACTGGGTCATGCCGCTCCCCACCGCCACGGGGGTGTTGGGCATGATGCGGATCACGGGGAGCTTTCCCCCCGCCAGCTGCTCGATGCGGCCCATGGTCAGCCCGGCGGCCATGGTGATCAGCAGGGGCTTGCGCCGCTGCAGGATTTCCTGCAAGGGTGCCAGAAGCTCCGCCATCATATGGGGCTTGACGGCCAGGAAAATCCGGTCACAGGTGAAGGCGATTTCCTCCGCCGTCCCGTAACGGATGTCCAATTCCTGTGCCAGCGCTTTCGCCTTGCCGCTGCGGTCGGTGACGGTAATGTCCTTTGTGACCTTGCTCAATGCTTTTACCAGGGCGCCGCCCATATTGCCGCAGCCCAAAAATCCATATTTCATGGCAGCCTCCTTACCGGATGTGTCCGGCTCCCCGGACGATATAGTGATAGCTGCATAGCTCCCGCAGGCCCATGGGGCCTCTGGCATGGAGCGTCTGGGTGGAGATGCCCATCTCGCAGCCCAGGCCGAACTCTCCCCCGTCCGTAAACCGGGTGGAGGCGTTCACATACACTGCGGCACTGTCCACGCAGGCGGTGAACAGGTCGGCAGCGGCATCGTCCTGGGTCACGATGGCCTCGCTATGGCCGGTGGAATGGGCGGCAATATGGGAAATGGCTTCCTCCACCCCGTCCACGCATTTCACCGCCAGGATATAGTCCAAAAATTCCGTGTCGAAATCCTTTTCCCCGGCGGGGGTGCCCGGAATCATCGTCTGAGCCAATTCGTCCAGCCGCAGCTCCACCGGCTGTTCCCGGTCCGTGACCAGGCGCTTGTGGAGCTTGGGCAGGAATTCCTTTGCGATGGCCCTGTCCACCAGCAGCACCTCCTCGGCGTTGCACACGCTGGGGCGGCTGGTTTTGGCGTTTTCGATGATGTTCAGAGCCATTTCCTGGTCGGCGGTCTTCTCCACGTACACGTGGCAGATGCCGGTGCCGGTGGCGATGCAGGGCACGGTGGCATTGCGGACACAGGCGTTGATCAGCCCTGCGCCGCCCCGGGGAATCAGCAGATCCACATATCCATTGGCCGTCATCAAAGCGGCAGCGCTGTCCCGGGAGGAATCCTGCACCAGATTCACCGCGTCCTCCGTCACCCCCACCCGGCGAAGGCCTTCCCTCAGAGCCTGCACAATGGCATTGGCGGAGCGGAAGGCCTCCTTGCCGCCCCGGAGGATGCACACATTGCCGCTTTTCAGGGCCAGGGCCGCCGCGTCGCTGGTGACGTTGGGGCGGCTTTCATAGATGATGGCAATCACGCCCATGGGCGCGGAGACCTTTTGAATCACCAATCCGTCCGCCCGGACTGTTTCCTCCAGCACCTTCCCCACCGGGTCGGGAAGCCCCGCCACATCCCGGATGCCCTGGGCCATGCCGGCGACTCGGGCGGGCGTGAGGCGGAGACGGTCCAGCATCACGTCGGAAATATGCCCCTGGGCTGCGCGCAAATCCTGCTCATTGGCCTGGAGAATTTCCGCCTGACGGTCCTCCAACGCAGAAGCCATGGCCTCCAGGGCCTCGTTTTTCTGCCGGGTGGTCAGCCGGGAGACCATATTTTTTGCCGCTTTGGCGGCGGTGAGCATTTCTTTCATAGAAAAGCCTCCTCCCGGGCCTTGAATCTGGTGCCCACCTCTCCCCCGTCCAGGATGCGATAGAGGTGATTGGGTTCATTGCCGTTGGCGATCACCATGTCGCAGCCGCAGCCCATGCAGATTTCCGCGGCCTGGAGCTTGGTGATCATGCCCCCGGTGCCCTGGTCGCTGCCGCTGACCCCCGCCAGGGCTTTGATGCCATCGTCCAGCACGGTGACGGTGGAGATGAGCTTGGCACCGGGGTCCTTTCTGGGGTCGGCGGTGTAGAGCCCGTCGATGTCCGAAAGGAGCACCAGCAGCCGGGCGCCGACGCTTTTGGCCACAATGGCGGCCAGGGTATCGTTGTCACCGATGACGATTTCCTCGGTGGCCACGGTGTCGTTTTCATTGATGATGGGCAGCGCCCCCAGCTCCAGCAGCCGATTCAGGGTATTGCTGAAATTGGCGTAGCGCGTTTCGCAGGCCACGTCCTCGCCGGTGATCAGCAGCTGGGCTACGGTGTGGTGGTAGTCGCTGAAGAGCTTGTCGTAGGTATACATCAGCTCGCACTGGCCCACGGCGGCGGCGGCCTGCTTGGTTGGAATGTCCTTCGGGCGCTGCCGCAGACCCAGCTTGCCCACCCCCATGCCAATGGCGCCGGAGGACACCAGAATCACCTCATGCCCCGCATTCTTGATATCACTGATGACCTGGCACAGGGAGGCCACCCGGCGGATGTTTAAATGCCCCGTGGCATGGGTCAGGGTGGACGTGCCGATTTTCACAACGATGCGCAAAGCAATCCCTCCAAGGAAGACATCTGTTTCCATTATTATACACATTCACCCCTGGGAAATAAAGAGGGAAAACACTTTTTATGCAATTGTCTCAAAAATCTCTTTGCTTTCGGCAAAAACAATGGTATAGTTATCCTATCCGATATCAATCGATCAGAAAGGTGGCGCACCAGATGGAAAATAAGATCCCCGGCATCTGCCGTCTCGTGCAGGAGGGCGGACAAGCGCTCAGCTGGAGCGAGGAAAGCGGGGTCAGCCTGATCACGCAGGACGGGCTGTACTTCAAGGATCTGGCAAAAACCGGCGAGCTGCTTCCCTATGAGGATTGGCGGCTGGACGACTGGGCCCGGGCCCAGGATCTGGCCGCCCGGCTGAGTCTGGAGGAAATTGCGGGACTGATGCTCTACTCCCCCCACCAGTCCGTCCCCGGAAACCGGATGCCCTTTGTGGGCACCTACGGCGGCAAACCCTTCGCCGAATCCGGCTGCCAGGCCCACGAACTGTCCGACCAGCAGAAGCGGTTTTTGGAAGCAGCGCACATCCGTCATGTGCTGGTGACCGGGGTACAGGACGCCGCCACCTGCGCCCGGTGGAGCAATGAATTGCAGAAAAAGGCGGAGGCCCTCCCCTATGGCATTCCCGTGAACATCTCCACCGATCCACGCAACGGGGCCCGGGGCTCCTCCGGCGTGGAGTTCCGCACCGGCGGCGGGGATGTGAGCAAGTGGCCCGAGGGCGTGGGCTTCGCCGCCTGCTTCGACCCGGAGGTGGTGCGCCAGTTCGCCCAGGATGCCTCCCGGGAATACCGGGCGCTGGGCATCTGCACCGCCCTGGGACCCCAGATCGACCTGTGCACCGAGCCCCGGTGGATGCGCTTCATCGACACGCTGGGCATGGACACGGAGGCCAGCAAACAGATGGTCAAGGCCTACTGCGACGGCATGCAGACCACCCAAGCCACCGGCGGCTGGGGCAGGGAAAGCGTGAACACCATGGTGAAGCACTGGCCCGGCGGCGGCACCGGAGAAGCAGGCCGGGATGCCCACTACGCCTTCGGCCAGTACGCCGTCTACCCCGGAAACAACGCCCCGGAGCATTTGAAGCCCTTCACCGAGGCGGCCTTCCGGCTGGATGGAGGAACCAAAGCAGCCTCCGCCGTAATGCCCTACTACACCGTCTCCTGGGGGCTGGACACCAAAAACGGGAAAAACGTGGGCAACTCCTACAGTGAATATCTCATCAAGGAGCTTCTTCGGGGAAAATACAATTATCAGGGCGTGGTATGCACCGACTGGGGCATCACCGCCGACCCTGCCCCCACCATCGAGGGCTTCGGCAGCCGCTGCTACCACATGGAGGACAAAACCGAGGCGGAGCGCCACCTGATCGCCATCATGAACGGGGTGGACCAATTCGGCGGCAACAGTGCCATCGAGCCCATTCTGGAGGCCTACCGGATCGGCTGCGGGCAGTACGGCGAGAAAACCATGCGGGCACGGATGGAGCTGTCCGCCGCGCGGCTGCTGAAAAATATCTTCCAGTGCGGGCTCTTCGAAGACCCCTATCTGGACCCGGAGGAATCGGCCCGGATCGTGGGCTGCGAGGAATTCGTCCGCCACGGTCTGGAGGCCCAGCACAAGAGCGTGGTGCTGCTGAAAAACCGCAACCATTGCCTGCCGCTTCAAAAGGGCCTGAAGCTTTACATTCCCCACCGCCACATCCGGGAAAGCATGGGCTTCATGCGCTGGAAACAGAGCGCCCGGGACATTGACCCGGTGGAGGCCTCCCTGATCGCCCAATTCGGCACCCGGGTGGAACGCCCGGAGGAGGCGGACGCCGCCATTGTATTTGTGGAAAGCCCCAGCTGCAACTGCTACAGCGTGGAGGATCTGGAAGCCGGGGGCAACGGGTATTTGCCCATCACTTTACAGTACCGGCCCTACACCGCTGCGGATGCCCGGCCCGTCTCCATTGCCGGAGGGGATTTCCGGGAGAATTTCACCAACCGCAGCTACCGGGGCAAGACCAACACCGCCTACAACGAGCAGGATCTGGACAACATTCTGGAAACCCGGAAACGCATGGGGGACAAGCCTGTGATCGTCTGCGCCGCCGTCAGCAATCCCATGGTGATGGGGGAATTTGAAGCCCAGGCGGATGCCATCGTGGCGGAGTTCGGCGTCTCCTGCCAGGCGGTGCTGGACATCGTCTTCGGCAATTACCGGCCCACCGGCCGTCTGCCCCTGCAGATGCCCAGGGATATGGAAACCGTGGAGCGCCACTGCGAGGACGTGGCCTTCGATCTGGAGCCCTATGTGGATGAATGCGGAAACAGATATGATTATGGCTTCGGTTTGAATTTCTCCGGAAAAATCGGGTAAACTAACGGGAAGCGCCGGCTTCCCGTTTTCCATGTTGACTTTCGACCGATCCCCCCATATAATGACAGCATATCCGATTCATCAAGGCGGTGAGGGCATGGCCATTTTGAAATGCAAATACTGCGGCGGGAATGTTTCCGCTTTCCCGGACAATGCGCTGGGCACCTGCAGCCGCTGCGGCGCCACCATGACCCTGCCCAGGGGCAACCAGAATGCCGCCGCCCACAACTGCGGAAACTATCTGCGCCGGGCGGGAAAATTCGATCAGGCTCTAGCCGTGTATCAGAAGCTTTTGCAGGAGGACGAAACCGATGCGGAAAGCCACTGGTGCAGCGCTCTTTGTCGGTTCGGCGTGCAATATGTTCTGGAGGAGGACAGCGGAGAATACCTGCCAACGGTCGCCCGGCCGGAGGGCGGAAGCTTTTTGGAATCCGGGGAGTACCTGGCCGCCCTGGCCAACTCCGGTGGGGCCGTTCAGCTGCAATATGAAAAGGAAGCTGCCAGGATCGCGGGCCGCATGGGACAGGAAGCACCCTCGTCCCAAACGGGCGCCCCTCCCCTGCTTCTGAAGCAGGGCTTCTGGCATCTGGAGCAGAAGGAGTGGTCCAGGGCAGAGCGCTGCCTGGAGCAGGTGCTGTCCGCCGAACCGGAAAACGCCATGGCCCATCTGGGGCTTCTCCTGGCCGAATTCCGGTGCCCCGATCCCAAGGCCCTGACCGCCTGCCGGCAGGATATTTCCAAAAGCGCCCACTACGGGGCAGCGCTGGAAGCTGCCGACGAAAATCTATCCAAATTTTTGCAGACCTGTGCCCATCAGATCCGGCGGCGCAGTCAGCTGGCGCAGATTGAAGCCGCCTACCAAAGTGCCAGCGAGGCCATGGAGGCCGCCTCTACCAACGAAGCCTACCGCCAGGCGGCCCGGCTCTTCTCTCAGCTGGACGGCTACAAGGATTCCCAGGCCAACGCCAAGGAATGCCTGCGCCGGGCGGAAATTTTGCGGCGGGAAAGCATCTACCGGACTGCCCTCACCGCCAAGGCCCGGGGACAGGCTGCCCAGGCGGCGGCCCTCTTCGCCAAGATTCCCGGCTGGCGGGATGCCAATGTGCAGGCAGTGGAATGCAGGCAGCGCGCCGCCGCGATGGACGCCGCAAAGCCAAAAAAGGAGCCGGAAACCGGAATGTGGAAAAAAATCGTGGTCTCGGTTTTCCTCCTGGCGCTGCTTTGTGTGGGAGGATATCTGACGGTGACCCGATATGTGATCCCGAAGCAAAAATACGACGCCGCCGAGGCACTGCTGGAAGCGGGCCGCCGGGAGGAGGCCATCGAGGCCTTCCAGGCCCTGGGCAGCTTTCAGGATTCCCCTGACCGGGTGTTGGGCATTCAAATCGATTGGTACAACCAGGCGGAGCAGCTCCTCTCCGCCGGAGATACCTGCCGGGCCGCCGCCGCCTTCGGAGGACTGCGGGACTTTCAGGATGCCCGGGAGCGCAGCCGCGCCCTCTGGGAAACCATCGTCACGCCCCAAACCCTCAGCGCCGGGGGCTGGTACACCGCCGCCCTGCGCTCCGACGGAACCGCCAACGCCGTGGGCGACGACCGGGATGAACAGTGCTGGGTGGGCTCCTGGCTGAACATCCGCTCCATCAGCGCCGGTTGGGAACACACCGTGGGATTGCGGACGGACGGCACCGTGGTGGCCGCCGGGTACAACGGCGACGGCCGGGGCGACACCGAGCAATGGCGGGATATGGTGGATGTCTCCGCCGGGCAGTGGCATACCGTTGGGCTGAAATCCAACGGCACCGTCATCGGTCTGGGCTGTGACAACGACGGGCGGATTGATTTTGAGGGCTGGCAGGAGATCAAAAGCATTTCTGCCGGGCGGAACCATACCGTCGGTCTGAAGGCAGACGGCACTGCCCTGGCGGTGGGCGACAACCGGGATGGGCAATGCAACATCCAGGACTGGAACCGGCTTACCGCTGTTTCCGCCGGAGGCGCCCACACCCTGGGGCTGAAACAGGATGGCACCGTGGCGGCTGCGGGAAGCAACGAGGACGGCCAGTGCAATGTAACCAACTGGACCGGCATCACCGCCGTCTCCGCAGGATACTACCACAGCGTGGGCCTGAAATCCGATGGCACCGTGGTTGCCGTAGGCTTCAACGAGGACGGCCAGTGTGATGTGGCCGATTGGACGGACATCGTGGCCGTCTCCGCCGGCGGCTGGCACACCCTGGGTTTAAAATCCGACGGCTCCATCGTGGCAACGGGCCGGAATGAAAACGGCCAATGCGAAATCCTGGGCTGGGACAATATGATGCTCCCGGGATAAATTGTTGTTTGGCGGGCAGGGCCCGCGGCCAATTCGTTACGAACTCTGGGCAATCAACCCACAACTCCTGGGCCCCTCGACCAGTACTGCCCCAGCAAATTGGGGGTTGGCGGGCAGGGCCCGCGGCCAATTCGTTACGAACTTT
>JBJDYM010000374.1:0-3005 GCA_051867315.1 Faecousia sp. | reverse complement strand
TGAAATTCACTGTTGACAGCGACCAGGGGTGAGCGTAATATACTCACTCGCGCCGCACGGGAGGGAGCGATTCCCGAACGGGCGGAGGGCGCGGGCCAGCGGGCCCGCGGGGACCTTGAGAACCGGATACTGTCCACACAAAGTGAACAAACGGTAGATTGTGATATGCCAACGAGTTGTTCGGATGGACACATGGGAGACTGAAGAGAAGTCTCCCGTCATTCCTATCTTTTACATTTATCTTTATGCGCCGCACGCCGAGTGCGGCGGTCCGGATGGATAGACAACACTTCCACACCGGGAATCAGCTTGTTTGATGAGGGGGGCCTGGAGCGCCCCCGCTTCGAACGGAGAGTTTGATCCTGGCTCAGGATGAACGCTGGCGGCGTGCCTAACACATGCAAGTCGAACGAGAACGCACCTTCGGGTGTCAGTAGAGTGGCGAACGGGTGAGTAACACGTGACCAACCTGCCCCCGACACCGGGATAACCTGGCGAAAGCCATGCTAATACCGGATACTCCCTCTCCTGCGCATGCCGGGGAGGGGAAAGCCCTGGCGGTCGGGGATGGGGTCGCGGCCCATTAGGTAGTAGGCGGGGTAGAGGCCCACCTAGCCGACGATGGGTAGCCGGGTTGAGAGACCGACCGGCCACATTGGGACTGAGACACGGCCCAGACTCCTACGGGAGGCAGCAGTGGGGAATTTTGCGCAATGGGGGAAACCCTGACGCAGCAACGCCGCGTGCGGGACGAAGGCCCTAGGGTTGTAAACCGCTTTCAGCAGGGAAGACACTGACGGTACCTGCAGAAGAAGCTCCGGCTAACTACGTGCCAGCAGCCGCGGTAATACGTAGGGAGCGAGCGTTATCCGGATTCATTGGGCGTAAAGCGCGCGTAGGCGGCTCGCCAAGCGGGATGTCAAAGCCCGGGGCTCAACCCCGGCCCGCATCCCGAACTGGCGGGCTTGAGTTCGGTAGGGGAAAGTGGAATGCCCAGTGTAGCGGTGAAATGCGCAGATATTGGGCAGAACACCAGTGGCGAAGGCGGCTTTCTGGGCCGTAACTGACGCTGAGACGCGAAAGCTAGGGGAGCGAACAGGATTAGATACCCTGGTAGTCCTAGCCGTAAACGATGGATGCTAGGTGTGGGGGGCCGTGCCCCCCGTGCCGAAGCCAACGCATTAAGCATCCCGCCTGGGGAGTACGGCCGCAAGGCTAAAACTCAAAGGAATTGACGGGGACCCGCACAAGCAGCGGAGCATGTGGCTTAATTCGAAGCAACGCGAAGAACCTTACCTGGGCTTGACATGCGGGTGAAGCGGGGGAGACCCCGTGGCCCAAAAGGAGCCCGCGCAGGTGGTGCATGGCTGTCGTCAGCTCGTGTCGTGAGATGTTAGGTTAAGTCCTGCAACGAGCGCAACCCCCGCCGCATGTTGCCAGCATTTAGTTGGGGACTCATGCGGGACTGCCGGCGTCAAGCCGGAGGAGGGTGGGGACGACGTCAAGTCATCATGCCCCTTATGCCCAGGGCTGCACACGTGCTACATTGGCCGGTACAGCGGGCTGCGACGCCGCGAGGCGGAGCGAATCCCACAAAGCCGGTCCCAGTTCGGATCGCAGGCTGCAACCCGCCTGCGTGAAGCCGGAGTTGCTAGTAATCGCGGATCAGCATGCCGCGGTGAATACGTTCCCGGGTCTTGTACACACCGCCCGTCACACCACCCGAGTCGTCTGCACCCGAAGTCGACGGCCCAACCAGCACGCTGGGGGGAGTCGCCGAAGGTGCGGGGGGTAAGGGGGGTGAAGTCGTAACAAGGTAGCCGTACCGGAAGGTGCGGCTGGATCACCTCCTTTCTAGGGAGACCACCCAGACGAGCAGCCGCCTGGCACACAGCCTACCCGCACATGCATGGGCAGCGTCCGGCCCCCAGGGCCCCCGAGACACCGCAGGGCACCTTGACAGCCGCATAGCGTAGTAAGACTAATTTGATTCTTTAGATCGATCGCGGATGGAACACATTTCATCTGAATCAACGACAGTATGCGTGATCAAAGACCGATTACACCTTGACGAC
This sequence comes from Faecousia sp., assembly GCA_051867315.1. Classification (GTDB taxonomy): domain Bacteria; phylum Bacillota; class Clostridia; order Oscillospirales; family Oscillospiraceae; genus Faecousia. The sequence goes on along the minus strand of JBJDYM010000374.1, from coordinate 930 downwards.
AAGGACGAAGTTGAGACGAGAAGATACTAAGGGCGCACGGTGGATGCCTTGGCATAGGAAGCCGACGAAGGACGTGGCAAGCTGCGATAAGCCGCGGTGAGGGGCACATACCCTTCGACCCGCGGATCTCCGAATGGGACAACCCAGCGGGGGCAATGCCCCGCTGCCCGCACCCGAACACATACGGTGCGGGGGGCAACCGGGGGAACTGAAACATCTAAGTACCCCGAGGAAAGGAAATCAACCGAGACCCCGCGAGTAGCGGCGAGCGAAAGCGGGACAGCCTAAACCCATGCATGCGTTACAGCTGCGAGGCGCTGCTGCATGAGGTGTCGCGGGAGCGGACATCCGGGGGGCTCGCAACCCCCGGGCGGGTTACAAACCGCGCAGGTAGCGGAACCGGCTGGGAGGCCGGGCGGTACAGGGTGACAGCCCCGTACGCACAACCTGACGCGGCCCGCAGGCCGCATCCCAAGTACCGCCGGACACGTGGAACCCGGTGGGAATCAGGGGGGACCACCCTCCAAGGCTAAGCACTCTCCTATGACCGATAGCGAACGAGTACCGTGAGGGAAAGGTGAAAAGCACCCCGAGAGGGGAGTGAAACAGCACCTGAAACCGTGCGCCTACAAGCAGTCGGAGCACAGGCGACTGTGTGACGGCGTGCCTTTTGTAGAATGAGCCAGCGAGTTGCGCGGCGCTGCGAGGTTAAGCTTGGAAGCGAGCCGCAGCGAAAGCGAGTCTGAACAGGGCGATTTGTTCAGTAGCGCCGCGCAGACGCGAAGCCGGGTGATCTACCCATGGGCAGGCTGAAGCGGGAGTAAGATCCCGTGGAGGGCCGAACCCACTTCGGTTGAAAACGGAGGGGATGACCTGTGGGTAGGGGTGAAAGGCCAATCAAACCCGGAGATATCTCGTTCTCCCCGAAAT
>JBJDYM010000373.1:0-3055 GCA_051867315.1 Faecousia sp. | reverse complement strand
CGGTTCGCGGCCTTCTTCCTGCCCATTCTGGGCCTGCTGGTGGGCCTGGTGTTCAAAAGCAAGAATTACCTGCGGAATTTCCGGGCTCTGAAAAAGGGCGCCATCGCCGGCCTGATTTTCCGCCTGGTGCTGCTGCTCCTGTTTGGCCTGCTGCTTCTGTTGGCAATTATTTAGCCCTCCAACGCCCCCTCACCCGAGGGGGCGTCCTCATCGGGAATGGGCAGTACTGGTCGAGGGGCCCAGGAGTTGTGGGTTGATTGCCCAAGGTTCGTAACGAATTGGCCGCGGGCCCTGCCCGTCAAGCAACAATTTGCTGGGCAGTACCGGTCGAGGGGCCCAGGAGTTGTGGGTTGATTGCCCAGAGTTCGTAACGAATTGGCTGCGGGCCCTGCCCGTCAAGCAACAATTTGCTGGGCAGTACCGGTCGAGGGGCCCAGGAGTTGTGGGTTGATTGCCCAAGGTTCGTAACGAATTGGCCGCGGGCCCTGCCCGCCATTTACCAGTTTGCTGACCAACAGGCGATATGCGGATTTTGAATTACGAACCAAGGAAAGGAGCCTTTTATGTCCCGTTATGCCAGAAGAAGAGACCCGGCCGTCCGGCCGAAAAAGAAGGTGGAATTGCAGGAGGGGAATATCACGCTGCGGCTGCTGTGTGTCGGGGTGGCCATTGTGGTGGCTGCCCTGGCCTTTGGCGCGGTGATCAACGGACTGGTCAGCACCCAAACCGGCTGGCAGGAGATCGAACCGGCCAACCCGGAAACCGGCATCGCCCAGGATTTTTTGCTGTGCTATAACATCGGCCAATCCGATCAGGCCGCCAGCGCGGAGCTGAAGGCAGTGTCCGCCCACTATTCCGAGGCTTTGGACCACGCCTACCGGGTGCTCTCCAATGTGGAGCAGGAGCCTTATGTCAACCTTTACACCCTGAACCGCCAGCCCAATACGGACATCACCGTTGATCCGCTGCTGTACGAGGCCTTTTCCCAGGTGGAGGCATCCGGCAGCCGCCTGCCCTATTTTGCCCCCCTGACGGAGCAGTACTTCAGCCTCTTCGCCTGCACCTACGATGAGGAGGCGGAGAAATTCGACCCCGCCCGCTCGGAGGAGGTGGCCCAGTTCGCCCAGGAAATTGCCGCCTTTGCCAATGACCCGGAGGCTGTGCAGGTCAAGCTGCTGCCCGACTGCCAGCTCCGGCTGGAGGTGTCGGAGGAATATCTGGCCTATGCCCGGGAAAACGGGTTAGAAAGCTTCGTGGATTTCGGTTTTTTGCTGAATGCCTTTCTCTGCGACGCCGTGGCGGATACCCTGGAGGAACAGGGTTATGTCAACGGGTATCTGGCCAGCTTCGACGGCTACACCCGGGCCTTGTGCTCCGAGGAATTCGGACTGAATGTCTTCGACCGGGTGGAGGGGCAGACCCGCCAGCTGGGCACAGTCCTCTACGACGGTCCGGCGGCCATCGTCTCCTGCCGCAGCTTCCCCATCCTGGACAAGGATTCGGTGATTTACTACACCTATTCCGACGGCACCGTTCTGGCTCCCTATCTCAATGAGCAGGGCCGCCTCCACACTGCCGCCGCCAGCCTCAGCACCCTTTCCAAATCGGACAGCGTGGCCGCGCTGGCCCTGCGCACCCTGGCCGCCTACGCCGGGGAGGACAGCACCTTCTCCGCCCTGGACGAAGTGTCCTGGGTCAGCGGCGCGAACCAGCAGATCGCCCTCCACGGTACGGATTTTCAGTTTGCCGAATAACAGACACCGCTGCCTTTTCCGCAGCGGTGTTTTCAATACAAAAATTCTTGGGAACCTCTGAATCAATCGTCTGCGGCTGGGCGGCGGGTCTTTTGCCCCATCCGCGCAGTACCAAAATTTGGAAATACGCAAAGTATTCCCGGGGGTTTGGTACTTTCGGCTGAGCCAAAATCCCTCGCCGTCAGCTCTTGCCGATTTCATCAAAGGTTCCCTTGTTTGATGATTTGCACCGCACCCAACTGGGGAGGCGATCCTCCCGCGCGGTACTGGCTCCCACAATGGATTCGGTTCCGGCGAATTCGAACCAACCCACAACCTGGTGCCATTCAATCAAACAGTCAAGTGCGTTTCCTTTCGGGAGGCTAATAGGCTTCCCTACAGTGGCGTGGGTACATAATTGTAAACAAATCATGGCATCCTGGAATCTCCCCTTGACATTTTTCAAAAATGGGGTATAGTAAAGACAAATGGATTAGCACTCTTATTGAAAGAGTGCTAAAAACAGAAAGGAAGGATCGCTATGAATCTTCAGAACTTTACGCAAAAATCCCAGGAAGCCATTCAGAACGCGCAGAATTTGGCGATTCGCAACAATCACCAGCAGCTGGAGCAGATCCACCTGCTTGCCGCCCTTTTGCAGCAGGAGGGGGGACTGATCCCCCAGCTGCTGCGGAAGATGGACATCACCGTGGAAAGCCTGGAGGCCGCCGCCATGGCGGAGGTCCGCAAGCTCCCCGGAGTCACCGGCGCCCGGGACCCGGACAAAATTTATATCAGCAACGCCCTGAACCAGACGCTCATCACCGCCCAGGACAAGGCCAGGCACATGAAGGATGAATTTGTCTCCGTGGAGCACCTGTTCCTGGCCCTGCTGGATACGGCCCAGGGCAGCGTGAAAAATCTGTTTGACACCTACCGCATCTCCGGCGACGCCGCCATGAAGGCATTGCAGGCCGTCCGGGGCAACCAGCGGGTCACCTCCGACAGCCCCGAGGGCACCTACGATGCCTTGGAAAAATACGGCACCGACCTGGTCAAGCGGGCCCGGGAGCAGAAGATGGACCCGGTGATCGGCCGGGATGAGGAGATCCGCAACGTCATCCGCATTCTGTCCCGCAAGACCAAGAACAACCCCGTGCTCATCGGTGAGCCCGGCGTGGGCAAAACCGCCATTGCCGAGGGCCTGGCCCAGCGGATCGTGAAAAAGGATGTGCCCAAATCTTTGCAGGACAAGTCCGTCTTTGCCCTGGACATGGGCGCGCTGATCGCCGGCGCCAAATACCGGGGCGAGTTTGAGGAGC
>JBJDYM010000372.1:0-3057 GCA_051867315.1 Faecousia sp. | reverse complement strand
GCTGTTGTTGCGCCCTTTTTAGGCGGTGGCTTACTGTTGTGTTGTTTCAAACTTGTCCCTCCGTTGCAGCATTAGAATACCATGGGACAGGCATAAAAAATGTCAGAAATTGTTTGCATTTCGGTTTCAAATCTGCTATGATACACATACTTTTATCATTAACGGAGGTAGACCTATGTCCAAGAGAAAATGGGGAGACCGTTCAGATGCTGTTTGGCTGAAGGATATCCCCTCAATGAATCGAATCATGCCTGTCATTATGCCCAACCGCGCCGACAACGAGGCCTTTGTCAGCTTTGATCTGGACTTTCGGCCTCTGAAAGCGTACTTAGAGAAAAAGAACCAGGGCCGCACAGAAGATAAGTATACCTTCTTCCATGTCATCAGCTGCGCGGTTGGAAAGGCTTTTGTACTGCGGCCCCGGATGAACCGGTTCGTATGCAACAACAAGCTTTATCAAAAGAACGAAATCGACATTGCATTTACCGTGAAAAAGAAGTTCAGCGACAAGTCGGAGGAGAGCCTTGCCAATTTCAAGTTTGACCCCAAAGAGACCATGGACTCCTATCACGAAAAAATCATGGATGTGATTCATCAGACCAAGCGGGAGGACGTATCGGACACCTCCACCAGCGCCATGGACATCGTTGCAAAATTCCCCCAGTGGCTGATCAATCTGATTGCAAAAACGGTTCTCTGGCTGGACAAGCACGGCTGGGCTCCCCAGAGTCTCATTGGTTCCGACCCCAACCACGCATCCATCTTCCTGTCCAACCTGGGCTCCATCGGTCTGGAATGCGGCTATCACCATCTGGTAAACTGGGGCACCAACTCCTGCTTTATCGTCATTGGCAAGAAACAGATGAAAATGGACTATTTGAAAGACGGTACTCCCGACCTGCATGAAGTCGTACCCATCGGCATCACCCTGGACGAACGCATCGCCGACGGCTACTATTATTCCGGCACGGTCGCCCTTGTCAAGGAGCTGCTGGCCCATCCCGATTTGCTGGATATGCCCGCCGATACGCCGGTGGAATATTCCATCTCTCGGTAAATAATTTCCATATGCTTCCGGAAAGTTCTTGACTTTTCCGGAAGCATATGATATTTTTTATATAATTTCATATTGTATGAGGGAGTAGCAAGCGTTTACCGCGCAGCAGATCAACAGTCCCGGTTTTTTAACCTGGTTTGCCGCCAATTGCGAGACTTATGCATGTCAGGTTTCCAGCATGCATCCCCCTCTTACAGTCGCCTGGCATTCTGATAGAATGTTCAGGCTTATTTTTTTGAAAGAAAAGGAGTTATTTTTATGTTGATTCCCGTTTTGTTGTTTGCAGTTGGTCTTGTTCTGCTGATCAAGGGCGGCGACTGGTTTGTGGACGGCGCCACAGACATTGCTGAGCATTTCCATGTGCCGGAGCTGATCATCGGCGCCACTGTGGTTTCGTTAGGCACCACATTGCCGGAGGTGATGGTCTCTGCCACCTCCGCCCTCAGCGGCCACGGTGAGATTGCCTACGGCAACGCCATTGGCTCCATCATCTGCAATACTGCCCTGATTGCAGCCATCACGGTTGCGGTGCGGCCCACCCCTATTGATTCAAAAACGCTAGTGCTCCCCGTTGGCTTCTTCTTCACCGCAGCTTTTCTATACTGCCTGAACGCATATCTCACCGGGTATTTTGGGCGGCCCATCGGTTTTGTGCTTCTGGTCATTTTGGCACTGTATCTGGTTTTCACCGTTCGCCAGGGTTTGAAAAATCCAAGTCAGTCCGAACCGGAGGAAGAGGAAAAACAGAAGCGTCCTCTGGGGATGAGCGTTCTGATGCTGGTGGTAGGCGCCGCTTTGATTGCGGTGGGCGCCAAGCTGCTGGTGGACAACGGCACACTGATTGCCCAGGCACTGGGCGTACCGGAGTCCGTGATTGCTCTGACCTTCGTGGCCCTGGGCACTTCCCTGCCGGAGCTCGTCACCGCCATCACCTCCCTGGTCAAGGGACATGGCGCGCTCTCCCTTGGCAATGTGATCGGGGCCAACATTCTGAATCTGGTACTGGTATCCGGTGTTGCCACGGTTCTGAAGCCCTTTTCCATCCCCCAGAACAGCACCCTGTTCGGAATCAACGCCTCTCTGGTGCTGGACATTCCGCTGATGCTGTTCGTCATGGCTTTTTTGACCATCCCTGCCCTGCTGACCAAAAAGCTCCACCGGAGCCAGGGCATTGTGCTTCTATGCGTTTACGCCGCGTTCTGTGTCATACAGTTTGTCATGTAAAAGATTGGGTGCCTGTTTCCAAGCCGAAACAGGCACCTTTTCCTGTAGCTGAGGATATATCTTTTCTTTCAAAATATTCCCTCAAAGGTGTGACGTTCTCAGATAAAAAATGTACTTCTAGGGTGAGAAGCAAAAAAGAAGGATGTGAACCCATTGGAAGATTCCCAAATTATCGATTTGTTTTGGGCACGGGACGAAGCAGCCATAGCGCAGACCGACACCACCTATGGCAGGAAACTCTATGCGCTGGCCAATAAAATCCTGAACAGTCGGGAGGATGCAGAAGAGAGTGTGAGTGACACCTACATGAGGACCTGGGAAATCATTCCTCCCCAAAGGCCGAACCATTTCTACGCATTTCTTGCTTCCATCTGCCGCCATCTCTCCTTTCACAAGGTGGATTGGAGGCTGGCAGCTAAGCGGAATGCGGAAATTGTAACCTTGACAGAGGAAATGGAGCTGTGCATTCCGGATACCCGGCGGGATTTGGAATTGGAGAGCAGGGAAATCGGGCGGGTGATGGATGCGTTCCTAGAAAGCCTGCCCAAGGAAACCAGGCTGATTTTCCTGCGTCGCTATTGGCATGTGGACACCATTGCGGAAATCGCTGCCCGGTATGGCATGACGGAAAGCAAGGTCAAAATGCAGCTGAGCCGCACACGGGACAAGCTGCGTACTTATCTGGAACAGGAGGGAATTCAAGTATGAACGGGAAAAACATGCTCACCGGGCTGAGTTACATCGACCGGAAGTTTATTGAAGAATCAGAAACAGAG
>JBJDYM010000371.1:0-3072 GCA_051867315.1 Faecousia sp. | reverse complement strand
GCGTCAGGCATTTTATTTTGCCATTTTTAAGGAGGAAAACACTGTGCTCACATTTTTCATTGGCTTATGGATTGGCGGCATCGTTGGGGTTTTTGTCATGTGCCTCGTTCAGGTCAACAGGTGGGACGAAGAACGGAGCAAGGAGGACCAAGATGAACCTAAAAACGACCAGGGCGACAAGCCCGTTTGATGATTCCGCCGTCGAGCGGCACCGCCGCATGGGACTGCTTTTGGCGGATGGAAAGCCAAACCGGGAGGCGATGGCTGTACTCTGCTGTATTTTTGCCGGATTGCTCTTTGATGATATGTGCGACTTTTATCAGGATTATGAGAATGTGGCAGCTGCTCTGCAGCGGCTGCTGGAATCCGCTGAAAATGCAACCGTCAAGAAGAAGTTCCTGCTGATTTGCCTCCAGTATGACGGCATTAGGCGCCAACTGCCCGAGCCCGTCTGGTGGATCAGCGGCAATCCTGAACTGACAGAGATTTTTACGAATGGCTTTCTGGCAAGTCTGAAACGGCTGCTTGAAGGCGAATAGGGGTGATTTTATGAGAGGCGTCAAAACCTACCGGCCACAGGGGCAGATAATTCCTGTACTTGACTTCATTGACGGTCTTGATCCCAAGCTGCGGGAAAAGCTGCTTCGCAATATCATTCAGCTCCCACAGACTCCACGTTCCGGATTGAAAGAACCGCACTATAAGCACTTTTCCATTGAACGTTATCGCAATCTCTATGAACTGCGTGAAAAAGGTAAAGTGCTTGTCCGTGTGATTTTTACGATCCAGAACGGAGGAGAGGTAATGCTCCTGCACGCCTTTATTAAGAGGCAAAAGCGCGACACCATGCAGGCCTTGGAGCAATCACTTAGAATACTGGCGGACATCCGGGAACATCCGGAGTACGCAGTAGAATTTAAAATTAAGGAGGAACCCAGATGAAACAAGTTTTTCGCATCACCCCCGTAGCCGCACTGGCCTTAGCCAGTGCGGAATTTTTATGGAAATGGAGGCCGCAGAAACAATGAAAAAAGCAATTATGTGTGCAGCGCTGGCGCTGGCCCTATCAGTCAACGCCTACGCCATGGAGGTCCCGACGGATACCGTCGTACAGAACCTCAACGGAAGCCAGCAGGTCATCAAGACCTACACCACTGCACCTGACTACGATCCGCAGAACCTGATTGAGGAGCCCTTTGAACTGGAGGGCTATCTCTACACGTTCGCGGATATTGTCAAAGCGGAAAACCATGTGGAGGATGCTGACCGTCACACAGAAACCGTGACGGTAGAAACCTCCAAGAACGATCTCAGCCTGATCCTGGAACAGTTGGCGCCCACGCTGGAGTATGACGACGGCCTGTATTCCGGAACCCTGGCGCTGGACCACACCAGTATCCGAACCGAGGCCGCAGGCTATACCACCAAAAGTTCCACCGTATCCGAAACCAAAACCATCGGGCCGGTGGACCGCAACGATATGTCCTATGTTCCGGCCACCACGGTCAAAAACGGCGTCACGCTGAGTCTTGCTAATGTGGATTGGCAGGTAATTGGGACAGATCTGGTAGGTGAAGCGCTGGTCCCCTCCTCTTATCAGGCGGTGGCCACTTACACAGGTAAGAGTTATTACAGCGCCGCGACTGGATACGTTACCACAGCGGATTATGTTGGAGAAATCTCCCACGACGGCGTGGAGAGCATTACTTACACATTGACCTATCTTGGCGTGGAGACAGACGAAGCGGAAGCGGATGTCGAAAGGGCCGCGGCTATTAGTAAGGGAGATATAGTCTCCGGAGTTTTGCCCTATGTGTTGGGCGGCCTGGGCCTGGCGGCGGTGATTATTCTGGCCGCGCTGCTCCTGCGTTCCCGCAGTCAGGTTAAACAGCTTCAGGCTGAGCAGGAAATTCCTGACGCTGATTACGAGGAACAGGAGGAAACGAGAGAATGAAACACATGAGGATGCTTGTATCCATGGCACTGATGACTACAACGTTAGCCTCGCTGTCTGTCAGCGCTCATGCCGCGGACTATTCGTTTAAGACGGATGGTACCCCGGAGTATTATGCCTCCACCAGCTATGAGGAGGTCTACGGCTCCCGCTACAATTACGGCGGGGCAAATCTGGTGGACTACCAGATCCCCGAGCTGGAATACGGCTCCTTCAGCACGACCCAAACCGGCGTGATGGAGAAAGCCCTGCTTTCTGGTCTGCAGGCGAATGCTGCGACAGCCGCCGGCGGTGGTTACGGTATCAGTGACGGCGGCACATACTTCTCCCTTATACCGGAGACACCAACCGCCCTCGTCTACCAGCAGCCGGTCTATACCAACGTTGAGGGTATGGAATTCCAGGACGGCAGTATCGGTACGGTGAAGATCCCCACACTCGGCATTTCTATGAAGGTCTGGGAAGGAGAAACAACCGCCAGCATGTCCAAGGGCCTGGGTCATTACAGTTCTACCTCCGCATGGGATGGAAATGTTGGCGTGTGCGGCCATAACCGGGGGGCAAAGTATGTAATCGGCTCCATTAAGGACCTGGAGATCGGCGATACGATTACCTACACCACTATCTACGGCACCAGGACATACCGTGTTTCTTTCGTAGGCACCATCTCCAGCAATGACTGGAGCTACTTACAGGCCACAGCCGATAACCGTATTACGCTGACCACCTGTCTTGCTGACCAGCCGACAAAACGGGTTTGTGTCCAAGCGGTAGAGGTAAATCAGTAAAAGCCTTGCGCTGCAAGGCTTTTCGAGGAGGTGACAGCGGAAAATATTTTAGCGGCGTAGGCATTTCAAATAATCCTTTGACAGCGTCCGGGTTTCTGTATTATGCTCAAAATACCTCAACGGGAAAATTGAATGGAAAGGAAGGTTTCAGCAATGATACAGCAATTCGACCGCAGGGAAAAGGATGACAGCGTAAAGATCCGCATGGACATTACCGTTGACCTTCCTGTGGAAATGGCAAACAAGGTGGAAAGGCTGGGCATCTGCGAATTTGAGCGATGCACTTATGATGAGAACAGCCGCCGTATGATTGCAAGCGTGACAACCACG
>JBJDYM010000370.1:0-3079 GCA_051867315.1 Faecousia sp. | reverse complement strand
GTGGAGCGGATGCCCGGCCGGTGCCCCAAGTGCGGCAGCGGCATGCTCAAGCGCAAATCCAAGCGGGGCTATGCCTTCTATGCCTGCGAGCGGGGCGCGGAGTGCGGCTTTATGACCTGGGATGTTCCCACTGCCGAGGATTGCCCGGAGTGCGGCCAGACCCTGTTCAAGAAGTCCGGCCGGGGCAGAATGAAGCCCTTCTGCGTCAATGAGAAATGCTCCCGGTTCCTCCCGGAGGATCAGCGGGGCTACTATAAGAAGAAAACCGAGACGGAAGCCTCCGATGCTGCCGAGCCGGCTGAGGAAAAGCCCGCCGCCAAGAAAACCGCGGCTAAGAAGCCCGCCGCCAAAAAGTCCGCCGCAAAAACCACGGCGGCAAAAAAGACGGCAGCGAAGAAGCAGCCTGCTGCCAAAAAGGAACCGGCGTCGAAGAAAACGGCGAAAACCGAAACCAAAACAAAGAAGAGGACGGAATCATGAAAGTCAAGGTTATCGGAGCCGGTCTGGCCGGTTCGGAGGCAGCGTGGCAGCTGGCCAAACGGGGCATCGAGGTGGCGCTCTATGAAATGAAGCCCGCCAGGAAGACCCCCGCCCACCACAGCGACGACTTTGCGGAGCTGGTCTGCTCCAATTCCCTGCGGGGCGACCGGCTGGAAAACGCGGTGGGCTTGCTGAAAGAGGAGCTTCGCCGCTGCGGCAGCCTGATCATGGAATGCGCGGAGGCCACCCGGGTGGAGGCCGGCGGCTGCCTGGCGGTGGATCGGACCGGCTTTTCGGCCATGGTCACCCGGAAGCTCCGCTCCCACCCCCTGATTACCGTCATCTCCGAAGAGGCGACCCGGGTGCCGGAGGGCCCGGTGATTATCGCCACCGGTCCGCTGACCTCGGATGCGCTGTCGGAGGCCATCGGAGCCTATTTCGGCGCGGACTATCTCCATTTTTTTGATGCCGCCGCCCCGCTGGTCACGGCGGAGTCCGTGGACATGGAGCTGGCCTGGTGGCAGTCCCGCTATGACCGGGGTACCCCGGATTACATCAACTGCGCCCTGGACAAGGAGCAGTACGAGGCCTTTGTGCGGGAGCTGATTTTTGCCGAGGAGGCGGAAATCCACGGCTTTGAGGACCGGCGGGTCTTTGAAGGCTGTATGCCGGTGGAGGTCATGGCCCGCCGGGGGCTGGATACCCTGCGCTTCGGCCCCATGAAGCCCGTGGGCCTTCGGGACCCCAAAACCGGCCGGGAACCCTATGCCGCGGTTCAGCTCCGGCAGGACAATGCGGCAAAGAGTGTCTTTAACCTGGTGGGCTTCCAGACCCACCTGAAATTCGGGGAACAGAAGCGGGTGTTTTCCATGATTCCCGCCCTGAAAAACGCGGAGTTTGTCCGCTACGGTGTGATGCACCAGAACACCTTCCTCCAGAGCCCCAGGCTGCTGGATCGGTATTATGCCGACCGTCGGAATCCGCTGGTGGCCTTTGCCGGGCAGATGACCGGAGTGGAGGGCTACGTGGAGTCCACCGCCTCCGGCTTCCTGGCCGCGGTGGCCATGGCGGCCAAGGTACAGGGAAGGCCGATCCCGGATTTCCCCAAAACCACTGCCATCGGCGCCCTGGGCTACTACATAAGCGACGGAAGCATTGAGTCCTTCCAGCCGATGAATGTGAATTTCAGCATCATTCAGCCGCTGGAGCAGCGGATTCGGAAAAAAGCAGAAAAGAATCTGGCAATTTCAAACCGCGCCCTGGAGGCAGTGGACGCACTGGTTGCCGGCGGAATATAAAAAGGGGTGGAGCTATGAAAATCATTCTGGATGCCATGGGCGGCGACAATGCCCCCGAGGCTGCGGTCCTTGGTGCATTTGAGGCTGCAAAAACCTTCGGCACGGAAATCATCCTGGTGGGCAGGGGAGAGGCCATTTTGGAGGTCATGGGCCGCCATGGCATTTCGGATCTGCCCGCCGGCGTGGAAATCGCCAACGCGGAGGATGTGGTGGACATGCACGACGACCCCGCCTCCGTCATTCACAAACGGAAAAATTCCTCCATGGTCATCGGCCTGAAGCTTCTGGCGGAGGGCAAAGGAGATGCCTTCGTTTCCGCAGGCTCCACCGGCGCCCTGCTCACCGGGGCCACCTTGCTGGTCAAGCGGGTCAAGGGCATCCGCCGGGCCTCCATGGCGCCTGCCATGCCCAACAAAAAGGGCGGCAAAACCGTGATTTGCGACTGCGGCGCCAATGCCGAGTGCACCCCGGAATTTCTGCTGCAATTCGGTCTGGTGGCCTCCGCCTATGCAAAAAAGCAGCTGGGCGTCGCAGAGCCGAAGGTGGGGTTATTAAACATCGGCACCGAGGACTCCAAGGGCACCCAGCTGCAAAAGGATGCCTATGCCCTGTTAAAGGATGCCGATGCCAAGGGACTGCTTCATTTTAGTGGCAATGTAGAGGCCCGGGACGTTCCCCTGGGTGAGGTGGACGTGGTGGTCTGCGACGGCTTTTCCGGGAACGTGCTGCTGAAATCCATTGAGGGCACCGCCATGTTTATGGGCAGCCTGATGAAGCGGATGTTCAAGAAGAACCTGCTTTCCAAGCTGGGCTACCTGCTGTGTGCCTCCGGCGTCAAGGACATGATGAAGCTGATGGACTACCGGGAGATCGGCGGCACCCAGTTTTTGGGCATCAAGAAGCCGGTGATCAAGGCCCATGGCGCCTCCGACGCGCTGGCCTTCCGCAATGCGGTGAAGCAGGCGGCGGATGCGGCCCAAAACGACATCACGCCGGAATTGGAGCGCGCGCTCCAGCTTCTGGCGGCGGCAAAGGAGCCCGGCAATGATTAAGGATTTGGAAGCGGCCATTGGCTATCATTTTCACAATATCTCCCTTTTGCAGAATGCCCTGACCCATTCCTCCTACGCCAACGAGCGCTGGCACAACAGCCTGCTCAGCAATGAGCGGCTGGAGTTTTTGGGGGACAGCATTCTGGGCATGCTGGTGGCGGAATATCTGTTCCGCAGCTTCCCCGACCGGCCGGAGGGAGAGCTGACCCGGATGCGGGCGGACATGGTCTGCGAAAAGACCCTGGCCGC
>JBJDYM010000369.1:37894-42683 GCA_051867315.1 Faecousia sp. | reverse complement strand
CCCAGCAGCGGGAAATGGCCGCCACTCTGAAATCCACCCAGGCTGCCCTCCAGGCTGCCCGGCAGGCCCGGGACAATGCCATTAAGCAGGAGCGCATGGCCCAACGCCGGGCAGAGGAAGAAGCCGCCGCCCGGGAAGAGGCCCAGCGCCGGGCGGAGGAGAACAAATTCACCAAAAAGCTTTTGGAGGCAGTGGCCCAGCGCCGGGAAGACCGTACCAAGCAAAACAGCCAGGAATCCGATTAAACCGCTATGAAATTCAAATGGTTTTTTACATTGCTCAATGTGTGCGCCGCAGTGTTGATCATCGCATCGCTGTTTGTTCTGCTGACGGTGGTGATGACCCCCTCCGGCCAGGTTCCCCAGGTGATGGGATTCAGCATTCTGCGGGTGCTCACCGGCAGCATGGAGCCTGCCATTCCGGAAGGGTCCATGCTCCTGATTCAGGAAACCGATCCCGAGACGCTGCGCAGCGGGGATGTGATCTCCTTCTTCTCCCCGGACCCCAGCCTGGACGGTGCGCTGAACACCCACCGCATCCAGCAGGTGGTAACCGACGGTGACACGCTTCAATTTGTCACTAAAGGCGACGCCAATTTTCTGGAGGACCAGCAGATGGTGAATGCACAGCAGGTGGTCGGTAAGGTCATCTTTGTCTCCCCTGCCCTGGGCAAGCTGGTGCGATTGGTTTCCAATCCGCTGGTGTTCGGCCTTGCCATTCTGCTGCCGCTGGCAGCCATGCTGATCGCAAACCTGGTCCAGGCCCTGCGGTCGGCTGCCGCTCTGGCCCGCAAAGAGGAAGAAGAGGCGGTCCGCCAGGCCCTGGAGGCCATGAAGTCCCGCTCCGATACCCAAGGGGACGGAAAGTGAGGAATCTCCCCATGAATGAAAATCCCGAAGCTTCCCGGCAGGATACCATCCGGGATGCCCGAAAGCAAATCACCCGCAGCCTCTTTCTGGCACTGGCAGCGCTGGGCGTCATTGTGTTCGCCTGCTATGCCTGGTTTGTCAGCACCACCAGCGTCACCGGCTCCCTGGGCTCCGTCAGCCTCAACAGCGGAAGCTTTGAGCTGGCCAGCGTGGGCAATGGGGGTGCTTTTGATGATCAGATTCCCGAGTATGATAGCTTCATCCCAGACGAGTGGGAGCATGGCAGCACAACCTATTGGACAACCGCCGGCAACAAAAACGCCGTGCTGTGGCGGCTCAATGGTGACAGCCATCTGAACAACAGCGCCGGAAACACCGGCATCCAGCCCGGCGACTCCGGAACGCTGCAATTCTATGTGATTCCCAAAACCACCGGCACGCTGACACTTACCTTTCATTTGCAATTGATTCCCTTGGTTCCCAGTGATCCGGATTCCCCGAGTTCGGAGTACAAGCAGTCCGATGACTCCCTGGCGAGCAGTCTTCTGCGGGGACATCTGCTGTTTTCCTATGCAGTCGGCCAGGAGGCAGAAAACGCAGGTTCTTTTCAGCTGGTGAACTATCGCACTGGCTCCTTCCAACTGGTTTTCTCCGATGTGGTGGAGGATGATCCCATCCCCGTAACGATTAGATGGATCTGGCCCTACTTGCTGGAGAATGTTTTGAACGATGACCTGTACATCGTCTCAAGCGGAGACCAGATTCGAGGATGGATGATAGCAGCTCCCGGGGACTTTTTCTATAACCAGGGAAATGCAATCCCCGCCCCGGGTTTTGGTACTCAATCCCGTCTATACAACAACTATTTCAACAACGCCGACCAATACATCGGCGACAATGTAGATGCCGTTCTCCTACGGATGAGTGCTGTGGAGAATTGATTCGCTGCCAAGGAGGTGGAACCATGTTCCGCAAAAAGAATCAGCAGGGGCGTGTTTCCCTGAAAAAGCGCTATCTGGTGCTGGTGCTGGCGCTGGCCGCAATCGCTTTGCTGTCCGTAGCCGTAGGCACCATGGCCTGGTTGAAGTTTAACCGAAGCTTGCTGACCATGACACAAATTCAATTCTCCACCCTGGATTTGGAGGGCCAGGAACCAGACTCCCTCCCCATTGACCTGGGGGAAATCGACATAAGGAATTCGGGCAGCAAAGAAATGCCTTTCCGCATTCGTTCCAAGCCGGGTACGCAGTATATCCTGCAGCTTGGGCATACCACCAATCTGCCGCTGAGCTATGAAATTTACCCAGTTGATGAGTGGGACGGAAATAAGTCAGGGTCTCTCAGTGGACGATACTTAAATAAAGATTCAACCACTTCCCTTGCAGAGTCCACATCTCGTGAAAAAACCTATGATGCTCAGGACTCCGTACACCAAAATGCAGAGCCCCTTTATTGGCAGTCTACAGCCGGGGCATGTGTTTGCAGCGATAGTGGCTACGACTACTATGTGCTGGTTGTATCCTGGAGCGGAAATCAGGATGTCATCGACAAAGAAACCGAAATGATCTACCTCACAGCAGGCTTGGGAGGTTATACAGGCAATGAAACAACCGAAACAACAGAAGCCACGGAATAAAGGGCTCTTTCTTTTCCTGCTGGCGCTTGGCTGTGCCGCACTGCTGGCAACGGGAACCTATGCAGCCTACACCACCTCAGCCACTGTCAAACGGGTGGTCGCTGCCCGAACCCATGAGGCTAACGACCAGCTGCGTTTTTCCTCGAATTATCTCAGCAAATACGACCTGGGCGAATATGATTATGTCATCCGTCCCATCAGTGTCAGCAGCTCCGGTGATGTAATAACCATCGGAATCACTGTGTGTAACTATCCTCAGAATGACCCTTCCTCGTATAACGATAAAACAATTACCTACTCCATGAGCGTTACTCCTCCCTTTGACACTACAGTCAATTTGGATTACAATACCGGCACACTGCCGGGCGGCCAAATATCCTCGAATCTGCATCAGCTCACCATTTCCAGCGATGATCTTTCTTCCGTCAGCAGTGGTTTTATCACGGTTGTTGTAACGCCGGATGATCCCAGCGCAGTTGGAAATAACAAGCTGGCAGCCAATCTGAAAGTGATGCCCACCGCTGCGGAAGCAAGCCCCTGGAATTACGAATTGATTTTTAATGGGCCTTCAGAAGAAAATGACGCAATAAACCTTCATATTTACGGCACCAAAGAGTGCGATATGGTGCTGTCGTGGGGCGACAAGGTTGAACTGGGCAGATGGTCCAAAAAACTCTTGGGCGTAGACGAAAACGCCACCAGCCCATTGACGATCCATGTGGGCGGATCCGGTCAGCCCACCAGCTATTATTTGCAGTTTTACCGAACGCAACCGGCAGAAGCTGGCGAAACCAGCAATTCCCTTAGGATTTCTTTCGAGCCGAAGTCCTAGTCTCATTCTCTGAAAGGAATGATTTTGTATGACGAGCAAGCAAACCAGACTCATTTCCCTTTTGCTGGCGGCTTCGCTTTTTATGAATACTGTCGTGCTGCCTGTAAAGGCAGCGGAGGTGGAAGAAACTACTGTTGTCACAGAGGCTCCGACTGAAGCTCCCACCGAGGCTCCGACTGAGGCTCCAACTGAGGCTCCCACCGAGGCTCCAACTGAGACTCCCACCGAGACTCCAACTGAGACTCCCACCGAGACTCCAACTGAGACTCCCACCGAGACTCCGACTGAGACTCCCACCGAGGCTCCGACTGAGACTCCCACCGAGACTCCGACTGAGACTCCCACCGAGGCTCCAACTGAGACTCCCACCGAGGCTCCGACTGAGACTCCCACCGAGATTCCAACGGAGGCACCCACAGACGAGACCGAGGGAACTGAAACCACTGAACCTTTGGATGAGGCCGCGCTTCTCGCCGCCCAGCAGGAAGGTTTCCAGCGGGCAATTGACTATTATCTCTCCATGCCCATTTCCGGTGATCGGACGATGCCCCTGGAGTGGTGGTATGTGATGACCGGCAGAGTCTCCATGCGGGAGCCGGATTACTCTGTTCTGGAGAATGCTGAGCTTGTCGAAGCCCCGGAAGCTGAAAACACGAACACCGCCGAGGATTTGTCGACCTATGTGGTTTTCCCGGAGGTTATCTCCGTTGGCAGCGAGACAGATTTGATTCTTCTATCCTACGTCAATCCCCAGGCATATCAAAAGAATTCCTTGGTTCTATATGCCAATGCGGGGTTGGAATTTGACCTGGTACACCCCGTGGTGGTCAATGAGCAGCTACTGTACTACCAGGGGCTTGGTGCATTGGACGCCCCTTACCAGGGCGTGGTGCGCTTTGCCGAGCTGTCGGAGGAGATTACCTTTGTACTGGACGCCCCTCTGTTCATCGGCCTTTCCAGTGAGGCAGTATTTTTGAACCGTTTCGACCAGACCAATCCCATCACCCTGGTGAGCAAGGCGCGCTATGCCTTTGACGGTCTGCTGGCCCGGCATATTCTGGGTGAGAGCTGGAACACCGCCAATTGGAATGTGGTGCTCAATGCTCCCGCTCCTTCGGATGATGCCGTCTACTGTCTGCCCAGCATACTTGGCGTTATTTATGGAAATACCAACGTAAATCTCACCCTGACGGATTACTCCGGTCTGGAGCCTTCCGCCAGAGGATACCTCTGTGCCACCATGTATGGCAATGCATCCCTCAACGCGAAGAATATCACCCGGGAGATTTCCGTCCCCCTGGTGGGCGAGTTGTCTGACGAAGCCACGCTGATTACCGATGCTCCCCAGTCTGAACCAACCGAGCCCACGGAAGTCACTGAACCTGCTGAAATTACAGAGCCTACCGAGGGTACAGAGCCTACCGAGGGTACAGAGCCTACCGAGGGTACAGA
>JBJDYM010000369.1:0-37794 GCA_051867315.1 Faecousia sp. | reverse complement strand
AGCCTACCGAGGGTACAGAGCCTACCGAGGGTACAGAGCCTACCGAGGGTACAGAGCCTACCGAGGGTACAGAACCTACCGAGAGTACAGAACCTACCGAGAGTACAGAACCTACAGAAACCACAGAAGAAACCGGCTCCATGGCAATGACTTTCGCCTTGGGTAGAAGCGGAGGTGAAGTCCCGGTATTCGATGTGGATATGTCTGAAGATGATTTTCAGATTCTTGTAGATTATTACAAAAACCTTCCCGTCATCCCCGGTGAAATGCCCCTGGAATGGTGGTATGCAGTATGCGGTAAGAATGATGATCTGCGAGAATACCTGACCAAGAAGCAAGAACAGGAAGCGGCAATGCTGGCAGTCTATAACCTCGACGAGGGGGAACCTGCCGGATCGGATGAAACGCAGCCTGTCGAACCGGCAGAAACTCAGCCCGCTGAGCCGGCAGAAACCCAGCCCGTTGAGCCGGTTGTAACACAGGTAACTACCACAGAAAACACCGAAGGAACCTCGGTTTCCTCTGCTCCCGAAACTCCCGCTGAGACGGGAGCTTCTGTGCAGAGTACGGAATCCGATACTGGCAGTATCCCGGCAGTTGTCTCCTTCTTCTCTTTGGAGGAGGGAAGCGTCTCCGAGCCTGTCACCCTTTTGGGGGCCGAAGCCGATGAAGGTGATCCGGAAGCGCAGGCCACCGATCCTCTCCCTCAACCAACCATATCTACCGATTTTGAATTTGTGGCTTTTACAAAAACAGAAGCCAGTACATTGCCAAATACCGAAATTGTGATTGCGCTCCAGAATGCTGGCGTGTCATATCTGGACCTCTCCAAAGCAAACTATACCAATGCCACTGGGGATGTCACACTTACCTTCGGCGGCCTGGGAACCAATGAAAATCCGTTCCGTGGGAAAATCACTACACCTAGCGAAGAAACAACCTATTCCTTCTACTTAAACCGGGCTCTGTTTGGCGGGATTTCCACTGAGGCAAGCTTTTCCAATCTGCAGCTGGTCAGTAAATTTGAAGCAGCCGATGGTAATCTGCTGGCGGACTATGTCACTGGGGAAGCCGGGACGACCGCGAGCTGGACCGTGGAACTTGGCGCTCCGACGGGTACTGATACCACCTATATTCTCCCGTCCTTGATTGGCAAAATGACCGACAGCGCTGTGGTGAATCTAACGGTAAATGATAATTCCGGACTGGACGCCAAGGGTACGGCTTTCGTGTGCGCTGAGATGAACGGGAGCGCTTCTCTGACCGTTTCTCTTTCTGCGCTTCCCAAGTTCATCCCCACCAGCGGGTCTGCGGGTGTATTGGTGGGCAAGATGAGCAGCACTTCCAGTCTGACTTTCACCGCCACCGGAAATGTAACCATCCAGGCACAATCAGACACCTCAACTGTTGATAATACCGTTCTTGGGGGCCTGGTGGGCGAAATGCAGGGAAGCTCCCATCTGACTGTTTCCTCCTCCCCCATCACCATCAATCTTGATAACCAAAAAGGCAGCACCGGCGGTCTGGTAGGTAAGCTGGATGGTGCCACGCTGGAAGTGAGTACTCCCATTTTAATCGAATTGGTTAAGGGAAAGGAAATGGCCGGAGGCCTTGTGGCGGAAGCCATTGACCCGATTTTTTCCTTCGCCGAAGGTGTGACAATTAGTGGCGCTGGCACCAACCCGCTCATCACAAAGTACAACGCCGGCGGCCCTTCCGGTGGAATTGCCGGCAAGCTTAAAGTAACCCAAAACCTTGCGCTGAGCACGGATTTGGTTAGTATTCCTGTTTCGGAAACAGGGACGAAGCAAAGAAGCTCCCTGGTGGAAGTGAGCGGTATTTCCATCACCTATGGAGACTGCGGCGGTCTGTTTGGTGAGGTCTATAATGACGGAAAAAGTCTGACCCTGACGAATCCCAAAGTCACAAATCTTACCCTTGAAGGGCGAAGTACTGATGGGAATAACGGCGGTGTCTGCGGCGGTCTGATTGGCTGGTATAATCCAAGTAATGCAAATAGCACCCAAAAAACCAGCAATCTGACGGTTACCGGCGCAAATGTCACCGTCACCAGCGGAACGAAAGCGAAGGCAATCGGCGGATTGATTGGGCTTGCGGTCGGTGGACATGTTATCAAGCTGTCCGGCACTGCTGCCATCGCTCCCGGTAACTGTAATCGCTTCGGCGGCGCAGTCGGCTCCCTGGAAGACGAAAATGCCTATTTGCAATTGGAGAACCTGACCGTCACGATTAACTCCCATGCTAATATTTCCGACATCCAATACTTTGGTGGCTTGCTGGGCACGGATGGTTCTCCCACAGCCACAAAAACCGACCCCCACAACGCTCTGGTCTACATCGGCGATAGCGTCACTCTGTCCATGCCAGCAATCTACGGCAAAACCGCAGCCGGTGGTTTGGTTGGTAAAATGGATTACGGCGCACTGTATCTAAAGAGTAATCCCATTAATGGAAGAAGTTTCAACTTTGACAGTTCGGCAGCCAATCCATATCGTGGCTGGGTCATCGGCTACCGGGACAATGTTCTGGTTTGCTCCGAAACGGCCTGGACACCGGTAACTGAAGAAACCAGCAAGAATGCCAACGATACCGGCAAATGGGGGCAGGTTCTGGATTTGACGCAGTTCCCGGGGCTTATTGTGATGAGTACCGAAGACCATGAACTCACGATAAATGATTTGACCCGGACAACAACAGAGGATGGATATTATTCCTACACCGTTGGTACCATTACGCCTTTGACCGTTTTTGCCAAGGTCGCCCTGCGGGTTCAATTGAATCCGGCCGGGCGGATGAAGATTGATAACGATGTTACCACGAATGATAAGGTCAAAATTGTTCTGAATGCCGACATCAGTCTGTCCGGCACCGGCTTGAACGCATTGACCCGGGATGTGGATGCTGATTATCAGGATAAGCTCAGTATCTTTATCGACGGCAGCGGTCACACGATTACCCTGGATAATACACCCACTTACATTGGAAATGTATCCCACGACCGGCAGGGGCTGATCTGTGTTGTGAAAGCGCTGACCATGCAGAATCTGACCTTTGAGGGAAGTCCCATTGTCCGGGTGGTGCACAACGGCGGAGACATGCAGTGCGGCGTTGTCTGCTCTCAGCGTGAAGAAGCCTGCACTTTGAACAATGTTGTTTCCAGTGTTCAGTGGGACATCGAAGCCATTGGAGGTATAACTAATTCCCCCATTACTGCCGGTTTTATCTGTAAGCTGGTCACAGTAAATGACAAAGATGTTTCATTCACCGACTGCACATGGGATGGCTCCATCACGAACACAATCCCAACTGACCGCTATTGCGGCGGATTTGTTGCACTGGTGGAAAATACCAAGCCGAAACTCTCCTTCGCAGACTGCACCGTGAGCGGCGAGATCGAGTATGTCGGCTCCACTGACTACGCCCGGGTGGGCGGACTGGTTGCTTCTCAGACGAATACCGCAGCGACCATGACCATCACGAATCTGACCGTGGAGGGCACCACAATCAAAACCACCAACAGTACCCGCTCCGGTGGTCTGCTGGGGTATGAATGGCTGTGCAAAACCGTCACAATCAAGGGCATAAGCATTAAGGATTCCTCCCTGGATGCAGGCACTGCCGGGTTTGGCGGATTGGTTTACCGGGGCTCGGGCTACTGGAGCGTGAAAGCCGGGACGAAAACCACGGGCACGGACGAAGGAGTAAATGACACAGTCATTTACTCCGGCGGTATTTCCATCAGTGGCACTTCCTTTACTGGCGGCACCAGCAATGATATCCCCAGCGGTCTGCTGGTCTGCCTGGGCAGCAGACTGGACGACAGCAGCAGCAACAGCGCCAATATTAAGAAAGAAACTGCCCTCTATCTGGAAGTTGAGGATATCGAAACCGCTTATCGGCTGAACGAGATCAATCTGACCTTGAACGGTTCCGGCAGCTATTTTGATGAGCTGGTGGGCAAATCCATGGACAGCAGCGGCAACGGCATTGTGTCTATCGCAACGGACAGCAGCCATTCTCTCATTGACCAAACCACCAAGCGCAATACCTACGAGCATCAGCTGACCAATGACTACGACAACCCCCAAACCCGGTATTATTACAATCTGGATGCTTACCGCACGGATTATAACAATGCCGATGGTATCAATACCCCCGTGGAGATGGTACTGCTCAGCGCCAAGGGGCATTGCAGCGATGATTTGGATGGTTATTTCCCTGTGAACTATGGCACCATTACAGGCAACATCAGCCTGAAAGGATACTCCTACTACCCCATCGCCTACAACAGCGGCATCTCTATCAGTAGTGCCACCATCGAATTTGATTTCGGCACTCTGGAAACCATGGAATCGGCGAATACGGACACCGGTCTGGCGGAGAACAAAACGCCCTCCAATCCCTCCCGGCAGCATGCCCAGATGCACACGGGTCTGTTTACCTCGGTTTCTGCCAGCGGTTCGGCGGTAACGTTCAGCATCAACGGCCTTACCCTGAAAGGAAATGTGGGCAGCTATAATGGTCAATCCGGCGCCATCATCCGCGAAACAGCCCAAGGCAGCAGCTCCATCAACTTGCTGACATTGGATTTCAGCGGCATTACGCTGGATGGAATTTCCATCTATGGTTATGACACATCCGCCGAGTCTAAGCCTGTACGTCCTTTGCTGGTTAACAGCATCGGCAGCTATTCCTCCCTGAGCCTGAGCAATGTAACCACCGTCAGCGACAGCTATGCCGAAATTTCCAAGGCTGCCTCCAGTTTGATTGGGCAGGTGGGTTCGGCGGATGCGGAGTTTATCAACCTGACCTTCAGCAACATGAGGCTGAATCAGGACGGAAACAAGGATGCAAACTGCACTCTTTTCCAGAATGCGTTGTTCCTGGAGAGCTTCACCTACAGCAGCCAAACCTGCAGCGGCGTGTATAACTTTATCCAAGTTGACGATTACACACTGGGCCAGGAGCTTTCCAACACAGAAAGTGGCGCCATTTCCGGACGAAATAATGGCCTGCAGTACTGGTTCTTCAAGGATGATCAGGAAGAAAACAACTATATTTGCGAGCTAATCCCGCTTACAGATGTTAACCCCACCACTGCTTTTGCGGAATTCACCCGTTACGTACACACGGTAGAAGACGACCTCACACAGCACGAGCTGGACATCAACCTGCTTCCTGCTGACCTGCTGGAGGGCTGCGGCACCTACTCCCACCCTTACCTCATTCGGAATGCTGCACAGCTCAAAGCCGTGGCGGAAATGCTCCGAGGTACGCCCAGAAGCGGCTGGCAGGTCAAGGTGGACAATGCAGTGCTTCCGTCTGCTGACTTCTCTTTGCAGAACAGTCACGTTGATGAACGCGCAGACACTACAGAAGCAGAAGCCCTTGTGGAAGGAGAGGAAACAATCTTCTCCTGCGATGGCGGTACATGGACAAGGATTCAGGGTGACGCTGAGCCAGGGGATATGCTTGCTTACCTGCGCAGTGCTTACTATGTCATCGAAGAACCCATTGACTTGGGCAACGGCTGGGTTGGATTGGGTGAAGCTGCCGCCAGTCAGCGGTTCCGGGGTGTGATTGTGGGTGGAACCAGGGGAGAGGTGACCATCGGCGCCTCCAATTCCACGCAGATCGGCGGCCTGGTGAAATTCAGCGATGGCTGCGTAATCAAAAACCTGACCATTACGTTCACCGGAGCAGTTAATGTCATAGCATCCAGCACAGAAAACGATGTCCTGAGCAGCCCCTCCTTCTTTGGGGGCGTGGTAGGCTGGTGCATCGGCGGCGACACCATCATCGACAATGTCACCGTGATTGCCAATCCAAGCGTCACGATTACCGCCAATGGCGCTGACGGTTGGAGCCCAGTGGCGGGCGGCGTGGTCGGTCTGGTTGGCGGTGCCAGCGGAGTCGGCGGCGGCGGCGTGGTCTTCCGGGGAAGTGTCAGTAGTCTCACCCTCGGGATTACAGGCAACTATTGCGACCCATATGTGGGGCGTGTTCTGGATGGCTATGCGGTATCGGAGAGCTCCGGCGACATCGGCAGCGGCAACCAGAACTACAAGATTCCCAGTCTTCCTGTGGAAGGCACCACATTTGGCATTTTGGTAGACGACAGCACCATCCAAGTGTCCGACGGAAATGGCCTTTGGATTCTTGCCGCTATGGAGAACAGCCGCCACGGTGATGCCGGAAAGGGCCGCTTCTGCCAGTATGATACGGTTGGTTCGCCAGATTGCCTGACTGACCTGGACGACCAGCTTGCCGATGAAAAAGCGGGTGCATCCACGAATTCCCGCTACCTTTCTCAGAGATGCAATGGACAGTCTTTGCCATCCAGTTCCTCGGCCATCAGTCTGGAAGTAACCGGCAACTGCGACATGACAACCTTCGGCAGCAGCTTCCGGGGCATCGGTGTCAGCCACGGTTTGATTGCAACCAGCACAAATACGGGATATGACAGCGAAAGTGACTGGCTGAAAATCACATCCGTTATCGGCAACGGTAACACCATTACCCTGGCCCAGTCCGTCAACGAAACCGCTGGCGAAGCCGACTTGTGGTCCAGCATGGGCGCGGGTCTGTTCCCGGTGATCAGGTTCACTGAAAACGTGGATGAAAACAATGGTACAACAATCCGCAATCTAAACTTTTCTGGTAGAATCGATTTTCAAAATGGCTATACGTTTGCTTTCGCTACAAAAAATCGATTCGCAGATGCTCCTGGGCGTGTCGGTGTCGGAATGCTGGCAGGACGCGTACTCAATAGCGATGTGTCCGCAACGCTCACCAACGTTCAGCTAAATTCCGTCACAGTCAATGCCCCCACTGCTCCCTTTGTGGGCGGACTCTTCGGCTACTGCGGTACGCAAATCAACACCGCTAACTCTTACAAAATCCGGCCTGACGCGCTTACATTTACTAACTGCTCGTATAGTAATCTAAACGTTACAGGCTTCACGGAAGTGGGCGGATTGGTCGGATTTGCCGGAGTTGAAACCGTCACCATCAACGGAGATTCGGGATTCACTGGAACCAGCGGCACTGTTAAAGCCATGAGTGAAAACTGTTATTACTATACTGGCAGTAACAACCAAGATTATCGTGATGGTGTCGGCGGATTAATTGGTTTCCTGGATAACGGAGTTCTGCAAGCCAGCAATATTATCCTAAACACACTGTCCGTTACTTCCACAGCGGATTTGGGTACCAGCGGAAAAAACTGTAGTGATGTGGGCGGTTTGGTTGGCACTTGGATAGGCTACAGTAATGCACAAGGGGCGATAAGTAATATCACTCTAACTGGAAAAATCACTATTTCTAGTCAAGTTTATTCAGGTACTACAACTAAGGAATCCTATTCCGCAGTTGGTGGTTTGTTTGGTCTTATTTCCGATGTGAATCTACAGACATGGAGTAATACAGGAGGAATTATCAATGTTTCTTTTAATGATTTGAATATTGTAAGTAGTCAAGGAAGTGGTACTGTCAGCGTTACAGGCGGTCGTGCAGGCGGCATAGTAGGCGTTTTCAAAAGTGGTACTGATAGTAATAACAATCAGTTGACCTTGACCAACGTTCACATGGGGTACGATGATAATTCCATAACAGTATCTAACAACGGCGGAAACTGGTCTGGTATTGGCGGTCTGACTGGTGTCCTTTGGTGTAGACCTATGGTTAATGCTTCAAACATTACCATGAAAGGAGTAGTGATAAATGGAGGTGGTAAAAGCGCCGCACTGGTCTTTGGCACCCGGAGCGATACAGATGGTGTAAAAATCAACATTAAGAATGTATACGCCGAAAATTGTTCCGTAACATCAAATGGAGAGCACATTGGATTCCTATATGGTTCCACAACAAACATGACCCTCTACGGCTACAACATTTTGATCAAAGAATCCTCGCTAAGCGGTAATGCCACCAAGAACGTTTGGGGTGGTACCGGAAAAGCGTATCTTGTTGCCGTGAACGCAATAGCCTGCAGTGGGGCGAAACAGGAATTTGGCAACAATGCCACTACGAATTACGCCATCCGGGCCAACTTCACCTGCGCTCAGGACGGAACAACATTCCCCTACATGCCGGACAGCCCCACAAGTAATCTGAGAACGCTGACCATTGATGGCATACCCACCCCCATCACTGGCGATGGTGCCGCTTTCCAGACCGGTACCACAGCTCCGATTGCAAAGATAATTGAGGCTGGTACTTACTTCAATGTTGCCACGGAGATCAGCTACTTCTCAACCGGTGATCCTGAAAAATGGATCAGCAACTATCTTGCCTCCACAGATTCCGGTCTTCCAGACGGTACAGAGAGGAAAAATTTCCCGGTGCTTGTGGTGCCTGCCAAGACGGAAAGCGAGGTAACGGAAATCATCCTCAAATATTTGGCGGTGCTCACCAATCAAACTGAGACATGGTGGGAAAACCGGCTTGGAAGCGTGACCTTGCGCACCTTCAAATGGACTGACGGTGCTTTCGTTCAGCAGGATACCGCCTCCCTGACGAACACCGGTACCGGCATTCGGGTGACCCCCGGCGAATATGACAACAAGCGGGATCAGTTTACCCTGCTGGATGCTGCATTCCAAGACCCCACAGGCACCGGGGAAATCTTCCACCTGTACGTCCCCATCATCGTGCAGAAGCTGCTGGAATTCAAATTCTGGGCCTCCGCCATGCAGGGCACAAACTATAACGCAGGGGCCTATAATGCGCTTGACTCTCTGGCCATCGGCAGCCACGGGGAGCAATTCACCGTACTGATTGGCTATGAGCTGCAATACAGCAAGGTCGAATGGCAGACCCTGGTGGACAACGGCGAAGACCTGCTCTGGAATTTCAAGAAGATCATTGATATTGGAAACCAGAGTCTCCCAGAAGGAACAAAGCTGACTTTGGTAGACCGAAATAACCAGAGTAAGGCGTATTTCGCACAGGCCGCTCCAGCGGGGGCGATTGACCTGGAGGCTGTATTCACAGATTGGGAACCGCTCTATCTTTGCGATTATCTGAAACTGTCCCCCACACAATCCGACACTGGTACGTATGTGAAAACCATCGAAGGTGACTCAGAGCGGAAGCTGCGCATCCAAACGGAGACTGGGTATGAGTATTACCGACTGGCAACCAGTGATGATTTACCGGCAAATCGGTACAACATCACAGTCTGCTTGGAGGAAAAGCTGCAGGAAACCTATTTCCTGACCATCCAGACAACCGGTGGTGGTCTTTTCAATGCCAATCTCATGTGCGATGATAAATTGGCCTATGGGGGCAAAGGAATTCCGACGAGGCGGATTCCTAACAATAACGGATTGCCTTACACCCGGAATAGAGATGAAAACCACCTGATTATCGGCGATTTCCTCAGCCAGGAGTTCACCGTAAACGCAATGACCGTACCGGACAATATGTCCGCCTCCGCCGATCGTACCCTTGAAGCAGAGCTGAAAATGGTGATTAACCAGAACAAGGACCCGAATTACCAAGAGTATTTCTCATTCTTTGCCACCAATACAACGTTTTATCCCCAGTTCGACCTGCATCTGAACGACGGCGAAAGCGATTGGCCGATTCCTGCCGGTACTATGCTGGAGGTCACCTATGAACTGGATGGTGAACCGTATGGTGAACCCGAAACCAGAATTCTGGATGAGAGCAGTATGGTCAGATTGGACGGATTCCTGGATGGTATTCATGCCCTTAAAGTAGACAGCGATGGCTTGGTACTCACCGCACACATCACGCTCATCTATGATGACGCGGGGATTATTGAGCAGTTCCCTGCCCGGGCCGACGCAAGCACTACCGGCATTCAGGTTTACGGAAGAGCCTACTTATCCTACAACCAGGGCATTCAAAGCAACGCACCGGAAAACAGCTCTGATACAACCCACAAGTATCACCGGCTGGAAACCGATACGGCTTCTCTATTCTTCATGGCTGCCGTACCTGATGGTGAGGAAACCTCCGTGAACCAGCTGGGCATCAATGGACTCGCCGGCAGTTCCTTTGGGATTGCCACGGTTGCGTACTATGATGTGTCTAAATTGAAGGCTGCATCCGCCGCGGATACGCTGGTGTGTAAGCTGTCGTTCTATCCCAAGATGAAAAACAGCACAAAGTATTCCACCGAAGCCGTGCCTGTTCCATACACCGCGAGCTACACCGTGGGGCTGAATGGCATCACACTTCCGCAAAGCAATGGTCCCGGAATCTCTCTTCAAGACAACATCCTGAACCCCGATATTCCGATCAAAATCACAATTCCATTAACCATCAGCACCGGCTCCGGATTCATTGGACTGTACTCCAATTACATGGTGAAATTAACGGTCTATCTTACAAACAACGGAAAAGAGATAGCAGGCTCCAGAGATGATGATTACATCATCTACACCAACGCCAAGATTCTCACCACACTGGTGCAGGGGTAGGTCTGCCGGTCCATCGGGATTTTAGTCGGATGCGAACATTCGTCTTTCATGGGGCATCTCCGGTCAGCCTGAGCAGCATTGTCTCCTAATCCCAAAACATGGCCGCCTTCGGGCGGCCATGTTTTTTGTATAACGAAAACAGCGCAGGCCGAAGCCTGCGCCATAAAACGCCTTATGATTGGGTAAGCAACAAGGAGCAAGCCTTTCGGTGAAATTTCGAGCGTCCCACTGCTGATTCATCAGAAAAGCGCTTGCCGGAATACGGTAACATTATAATTGGTGAAAATGGTATTGTCAAGGATTCTTTCCTCAGTAATCATTCGGGCACAGGGATATCCGATTACAGAAAAAAATCATTATGAAGATGTGTGCGCCAGACGTGATACTCTCTCCCGGAAGGTAGAATGCACCCTCCCCTCCACTCTGGCGGCGCTGCAGCCCACGGATATGGTGCCCCCGGGCAGATTTTGGGGGCGTTCTTTCCGGCAGAATCATCCGCAAAGACCCATGTGATTCTCGGAGGGGTATGAAATATGAAACTTCCCACTACCGGGCGGGTTGGGTACTTTCACCCTTTAGATTTTGCCAATGCCGGGCGCACTATGATAAAAGCCCTGAGAAATTCACACTTCTCAGGGCTTTATTGCTCAATCTGCGAAAAGCGGGGTGGAGAGGTAACGGTCGCCGGTGTCCGGCAGGAGGGCTACAATGGTCTTGCCCTTATTTTCGGGGCGCTTTGCCAGCTGAATGGCGGCCCATACCGCAGCGCCGGAGGAAATACCCACCAGCACGCCCTCGGCCTTGCCGATCTTCTTACCGGTGACGAAGGCATCCTCGTTTTCCACGGGAATGATCTCGTCATACACGCCGGTGTTCAGAACAGCGGGGACAAAACCCGCACCGATGCCCTGAATCTTATGCGCGCCGGGAGTGCCCTTGCTCAGCACCGGGGAGGCGGCAGGCTCCACCGCCACCACTTTTACATTGGGATTCTGGCTCTTGAGGTATTCGCCCACGCCGGTGACAGTGCCGCCGGTGCCCACGCCTGCAACGAAGAGATCCACCTGGCCGTCGGTGTCCTCCCAGATTTCCGGGCCGGTGGTGGTCCGGTGGATGGCGGGGTTGGCGGGGTTCACAAACTGGCCGGGGATGAAGCTATTCGGAATCTCCTTCGCCAGCTCGTCAGCCTTGGCGATGGCGCCCTTCATGCCCTTGGCGCCTTCCGTCAGCACCAGTTCCGCGCCGTAAGCCTTCATCAGCTGGCGGCGCTCCACGCTCATGGTCTCGGGCATGACGATGATGATCCGATAGCCCCGGGCGGCGGCCACGGAGGCCAGGCCGATGCCGGTGTTGCCGGAGGTGGGCTCGATGATGACGCTGCCGGGCTTCAGTTTTCCGCTGGCTTCGGCATCGTCGATCATGGCCTTGGCGATGCGGTCCTTCACGGAGCCCGCGGGGTTGAAGTATTCCAGCTTGGCCAGAATCTTTGCTTCCAGGCCCAATTCCTGTTCAATGTGTACCAGCTCCAGCAGCGGAGTCTTTCCAATCAGCTGATCGGCGGATGTGTAGATATTACTCATAATCAATTCCTCCTGAATATTGTAGTATGGTTTGTCATGGAACGCCGGGGGCGACATCGGAAGGATGAGCTGAAGTTCTTCATGCTATTTCCTACTTCCTTACTAGGATTATATGTATAATACTGCGATCATGCTTCATTGTCAAGAGGGAAAGGAAAATTTTTCTTGATTCCCTACAAACCCCGCTGTATAATAGGAATTAATTAAAAACAATCAGGAGGAACCCCTATGCTTATTTCTACAAAAGGCCGCTATGCTTTGCGGGTGTTGATCGATCTGGCAGAGCATCAGCCGGAGGACTTTATTTCGCTGAAAGGAATCGCCCAGCGACAGGAGATTTCTGAAAAATATCTGGAAAGCATCATTCGGATGCTGGTTAAGGCCAAGGTGGTGGAGAGCCTGCGGGGCAAGGGCGGCGGCTACCGGCTGAACAAGGCCCCGGATCAGTATACCGTGGGCAGCATCCTGCGGCTGACGGAGGAGTCCCTGGCCCCGGTGGCCTGTCTGGACGAAGACGCCGATCCCTGCCCCCGGGCGGGAAGATGCCGCACCCTTTCCCTGTGGCAGGGACTGGACAAAGCCATCCACGACTATCTGGAAAGCGTGACCATCGCCGATTTGATGGAACAGGGCTCTGTCGGGGACGACTATGTGATATAAGCATCCCCGATGCAGAAGCGGGGCTTCCGGTAATCCGGGGCTCCGCTTCCCTGTTCGTTTGCTAAAATAAATCCCATTAAACTACTTCTTTTGTTCTTGACATTTTGATGCACATTACATATAATGGGAAAAACATAGAGAGAAACGTGATGAAGGAATGAGTACCCCAGTCTGCGGTCAAACAGAGAGTCCTCGTTTGCTGAGAGAGGACGGGCCGGCACCGGGGGAATATGGTTCTGGAGCAGCGTGGCCGAGCGGACGGCAAGGTCATGACGGGTCTGCCCGTTACAGCAGAGGGTATTGTCAGATGCCCGCAAAGAGGTTCCGGGTGCCCCCCGGAATGAACAGAAGTGGTACCACGGGTAGTTCGCTCGTCTTCTATGAAACGTAGAAGGCGGGCGCTTTTATATGATAAGGAGTGGTTTTATGAAAACGAAAAAGACAAGAAACATCACAGCGGCAATCTTTGTTGGCCTGGTTTTGGGCATCGTGTTCGGCCTTTTTATGCCGGGGCGGTATGACTTTCTGCTTCCGGCAGTGGAGCTGGTCAGCAGCCTTTATATGAATGCACTGCGCATGATGATCTACCCGCTGGTTTTCTGCAGCCTGATCGTGGGCATTCAGGGCATCGGCTCCGTGGGGGCCACCGGGAAGATCGGCGGCCAGGCAGTGCTGTATTTCGCCCTCACCACGCTGTTTGCAAGTATCCTGGGCCTGTTCCTGCCGCAGCTGCTGGGGCTGGGCAAGGGCGTTGCGATTCAGATGGTGGAGTCCAACGTGGAGGCCGCCAAGTTTACCAGCCTGATGGACACCGTCAAAAATCTGATTCCCGCAAATCCCGTGGCATCCTTTGCCAATGGCGACATGCTGCAGGTGCTGGTGTTTGCCGTGATCGTGGGCATTGCCTGCCTGGTTCTGGGAAAGAAGGCGGAGCCGGTTGTGGGGCTCTGCCAGTCCCTGAATGACATCTGCATTGAGGTCGTCTCCTGGGTGATGTACTGCACCCCTGTGGGCGTGTTCTGCTCCATCGCCTCCGTCATGTACGCCAATGGCATCGATACCATGATCGCTCTGGGACAGGTGCTTTTGGCCATGTATGTGACCTATTTCCTGTACATCCTGATCGTCTATGGCGGCATCGTCAAATTCATCGGCAAGTACCCGGCAGGCAAGTTCTTCCGGACGGTGATGCCTGCGGGCATGAATGCCTTCGGCACCTGTTCCAGCTCTGCCACAATCCCCATCAGCAAGCGCTGTGCCGATGAGCTGGGTGTGCCCAATGAAATCTCCTCCCTGGCGCTGCCCCTGGGGGCCACCATCAATATGGACGCCGTCTCCATTATCATGTCGTTCATGCTGGTGTTCTTCGCCAATGCCTGCGGTGTGCAGCTGAATTTCGGCATGATGGTGGTACTCATGCTGTCCAATACCCTGCTGTCCATCGGCGCCCCCGGTGTTCCCGGCAGCGCCATCGCCTGCTTCGCCGCGCTGTCCGCCATCGCGGGTCTGCCCGCCGGTGTCATGGGTGTCTATATCAGCATCAACACCCTGTGCGATATGGGCGCAACCTGCTGCAATGTGCTGGGAGATATCGCCTGCTCCGTGGCAATGAAGCAGACGGTCAAATTGGACGCGGCTGCGAAAAAATGATGGGAGATGACTTCCTGTGGTTTTGAAATTTGACCGTTATTTTTCGCCTGCGGGAGAGAACCGGGGGATTCATCTGTATCTCCCTGACGATTATTACGAAAGTCAGGAACGCTACCCGGTGCTGTATATGTTTGACGGACACAACCTCTTTTTTGACAGCGACGCCACCTTCGGCAAGTGTCTGGGCTTGAAGGATTTTCTGGATCACTGGGGCAAAAAGATGATCGTCGTTGGGATTGCCTGTGCCTCAGATGATATTCAAAGAGTCCACGAGTACTGCCCCTATCACATCCAGAGCCGCATTTACGGTGATCTGTGGGGACGGGGTGACGAAACCGTGAATTGGATTGTCCAGGAGCTGAAGCCATGGATCGACCAGAACTACCGTACCTGGCCTTTCCGGGAGGCCACCGCCATTGCGGGCTACAGCATGGGCGGCATGATGTCTCTGTTCACCGTGCTGCGGTATAACCGCTGGTTTTCCAAAGCGGCGGTGATCTCTCCGGCGCTGCTGCCTGCCATGGAGGATTTTAAGCGGGAGATTGAAAACAACCCGTTGTCCCCGGATACGAGAATCTTCTTTAGCTGGGGCACGGCGGAGGATTCCAATGTCTGGCATTTGGAGCAGAGCATCCGGCATCTGGAATACCTGGTGCAGCAAAAAGGCGTCCGAACCTACCTGATGTGTCAGGAGGGCGGCATACACAATGAGGCCAGCTGGGAGCATCAGCTCCCGGTCTGGATGGATTTTCTGTGGTTTTAGGAGTGACCTATTATGAATGTGATTTTCATATCTCCCCATTTTCCCCTGCATTTTTACCAATTCTGCGACCGGCTGAAAAAGCTGGGCGTGAAGGTACTGGGCATCGGCGACACCTCCTATGACGCCATCAGCCAGAACTGCAGGGATTCCCTGACGGAATACTACCGGGTGGACAGTTTGGAGGATTATGAGCAGGTCTACAAAGCGGTAGCGTTCTATATTTTCCGCTATGGCCGCATCGACTACATCGACAGCCAGAACGAATACTGGCTGGAGCTGGAAGCCAGACTTCGGACGGATTTCAACATCCCCACCGGCTTCCATACTCCGGATTTGGACGCCGTAAAGCGCAAATCCGAGATGAAAAAAGGCTACCGCAAAGCCGGGGTCAAGACTGCACGGTTCCATCTGGTAGACGATTGGGACGGCTGCAAGGCCTTTATCCGGGAAGTGGGCTATCCGGTGATTGTAAAGCCGGACACCGGTGTGGGCGCTTCCAACACGGAAAAGCTGACCTGCGACGAAGAGCTGGGTGCTTTCTTTGCATCCAAGCCGGATGTGCCTTTCATCATGGAGGAATTCGTCCCCGGGCATATCGAGACCTTTGACGGCATCACGGACCGGGACGGCAACATCCTGTTCTGCGCCGGACAGGTCATGGTGCAGACCCCCATGGACATGCTCCACGGCAGCGGCGAGAATGTCAGCTACTCCCAGAATGTACAGCAGCGGGACCTGTATGATATCGGCAGCCGGGTGGTTCAGGCCTTCTGCCCCCGGAACCGGTTCTTCCACTTTGAGTTCTTCCGCCTGGACGAGGACAAGGCGGGGCTGGGCCAAAAGGGCGAAATTCTGGGCCTGGAAGTCAATATGCGTGCCCCCGGCGGCTATATTCCGGACAAGATGAACTATACCTACGATGTGGACGTGTATCAGATCTGGGCGGAGAGTCTTGTTTTCAACGAAAACCGTTCCTTCCCCCGCTATTCCTTCCGCCGCTATGTCACCCATGTCGGTCGGGGCGGCGCCGTCGCCTATCTGCACACCCCGGAGGAAATCCGCAGCCGGTATGGCGAACGGATTCTGATGGAGAACCGTCCCCCGGAGGCCATTTCCGGCGGCATGGGCAGCTTCATCTACCTGCTGTGGGCGGATGACCTGGAGGAACTGGAGCAGCAGGCAGACTTCATCCTGCGCCATGCTGATGGCTCCGGCTGGCTCAGTAGAAAAGGAAGTGAATGACTGTGCTTCACGCGAATCATCAAAAAATCAGGGAGCTTCTTCTGAAGGGTAATTTCGGTCTGGAAAAGGAAAGCCTGCGTGTGGATGAGAAAGGATTTCTTTCCCACACAAGCCATCCATTTCCAAATGATGACCACATTGTCCGGGATTTCTGCGAGAACCAGACGGAAATCAACACCCCGGTGGCACATAGCGCGGCGGAGGCAGTGCAGGCGCTGGTAAAATATGACGTCCGGATTCAGAAAACCCTGAAGCGCCTGCCCCAAAGGGAATTCCTGTGGCCCTTCTCCAATCCGCCCTATATCCGCAACGAAGCCGATATTCCGGTGGCTCGTTTTTTGGGAGAACAGGCCGGAAAAACGGAATACCGGGAATACCTCTCCGACCGATACGGACGCTACAAAATGGCCTTCTCCGGCATTCATGTCAATTACTCCTTTGACGAAACACTCCTGCGGGAGGACTTCGCCCTCAGCGGAGCACCGGACTTTGGCGAATACCGAAACCAGCTGTATGTGGTTCTGGCGGAAAAGGCAGCGGCCTATGGCTGGCTGCTGGTGGTGCTCACTGCAGCCAGCCCCCTTCTGGACAGCTCCTTTGTGGAAAAAGGGAAATTTGATACCGATACCTTTAATGGGATGGCCTCTACCCGATGCAGCGAGATGGGATATTGGAACTATTTTGCTCCGATTTTTGATTACTCCAACATCCGCGCTTACGCAGACAGCATTCAGCGTTATGTGGATGAAGGGCTTCTGCGGTTTCCGACGGAGCTGTACTATCCCGTGCGCCTGAAGCCCCGGGGCGTCAACAACCTGAACACCCTGCGGGAAGATGGGGTGGATCACATCGAGCTGCGGATGTTTGATCTGAATCCGCTGGCGCCCAGCGGGATCGATGAACGGGATCTGACTTTCGCGCAGCTGTTTCTGGTCTGGCTGGCATCCACGCCCCGGGAGGAATTTTCCACCAAGGCACAGGTGCAGGCGGTACAGAATTTCAAAAACGCCGCCCATTATGATTTGAAGACCGTAAAAATCGTGCTTCCGGACGGAGAGGTGGATTCCGCTGCCAATACAGCGCTGAAGGTTCTGGACCGCATGGAGGAATTCTATAGGACCTTCCCGGATGCCATTCATAAGATCCTGGAATTTGAGCGGGAAAAGCTTGTGGACGCAGACAATCGGTATGCCTGGAAGATTCGCCGAAGCTTCGACGGCGGTTTTGTCAGGAAAGGCATGGAGCTTGCAAGGCAGCGGCAGGAGGATGCGGATGTGTGAATTATTCGGCGTCAGTTCCCAAAGGAAGGTCTCAGTAAACCCGCTTTTGAAGGAGTTTTTCTCCCACAGCGTCAGGCACGCCAACGGCTGGGGCATGGCGGTGTTTTACGGAAATTCCGTTTCACTGGAAAAAGAGCCGGTACAGGCCATCAAAAGCACCTATCTCAAGGAGCGGCTTCAGCAGAATATCACGGTGAAAAATATGATCGCCCACATCCGCCTTGCAACCCGCGGAAATATGGAATATGTCAACTGCCACCCCTTTGTGCTCCGGGACGATTCCGGTCGCTGCTGGACCCTTGCTCATAACGGAACGATCTTTGATTATCCCAGGCACGATCCCTACCTTTACTGTCAGGAGGGCAGTACGGACAGCGAACGCATTCTCTGCTTTCTGGTGGACCAGATCAACCGGCGCCAGCAGGAGGCAGCGCGCCCCTTGACCGGAGGGGAACGCTTCGCCCTGCTGGATGGGCTGATCAGCGACATGTCAAAGGGCAACAAGCTCAACCTGCTGATATACGACGGGGAGCTGCTGTATGTCCATACCAACTATGCCGATTCCCTCTATTACAGCCAGCGGGAGGACACCCTTTTCTTTGCAACCACGCCGCTGGACAACAGGGATTGGAGGCCTCACCCCTTTACTACGCTGTGCGCCTATCGGGATGGACGGCGGTTGTTTCAGGGGGCGAATCACGGAATGGAGTACCGGGACAACGACGAGGATATGCGCATGATCTTTGCTGACTATGCCGGACTTTAACGGTATATGAGCTGATTCCGCGTCCGGGATATTGTAAACTCCATTCAGAAAAAACGTATTGAAAGGACAGCATAATGAGCAATCAGATTGAAACCCGATGTATTCACGGTGACACGCACAAGTATCAAGAAAATACCCGGGCAATCAGTTTTCCCATATACCAAACCGCATCTTTCAGCCATATTGAACCGGGGCACAATGGCAGCGGGTTTGATTACAGCCGGGAATCCAATCCCACCCGCCAGCAGCTGGAGGAAACCGTTTCCGCCCTGGAGGGTGCGGTGGATACCGTGGCGTTCAGCTCCGGCATGGCCGCAATTGCAGCACTCGTTGAATTGTTCCGCCCCGGCGACCAAATTATTTTCTCGGAGGATTTATATGGAGGGACCGTTCGTCTCCTGCACAATATTGCAGAAAAAAACGGTCTGATTGTATCCTTTGCGGATTTTACGAATACAAATCAGCTCAAAGCGGCATTGTCCAAAAACACAAAGGCAATTTACATTGAAACGCCCAGCAATCCCATGATGAATGTGACGGATATCCGCGCCTGCGCAGAACTGGCACACAGCTGCGGCGCGATTCTGGTGGTGGATAACACATTCCTTTCCCCCTACTGGCAAAACCCGATCTCACTGGGTGCGGATCTGGTTCTGCACAGCGGAACCAAATTTTTGGCTGGGCACAATGATACCATCTCCGGTTTTTTATGCAGCGCCAATGAAATGCTGGCAGGCCAAATCCGCCTGATCTCCAAAACCCTGGGAAATACGCTGAGTCCCTTTGACTCCTGGCTGGTGCTGCGGGGCATCAAGACACTGGCTGTTCGCATGGAGCGCCAGCAGGAAAATGCAAAAAAGCTGGCTGCCTGGCTGCTGTGCCAGCCGAAGGTTCGGCGCGTCTACTACATCGGCCTGCCGCAGCATCCGGGCTATGCCGTCAATGCAGCGCAGTCCCGCGGCGCAGGCAGTATGATCTCGTTTACCCTGGACAGCAGGGAAACTGCGGTTCAGGTGCTGGAAGGAGTCAGAATCATCACATTTGCCGAGAGTCTCGGCGGCACCGAATCTCTGATTACGTATCCTGTGGTACAGACCCATCCGGATGTTCCCCAGGAGGTGCGGGAGCGTTTGGGCATCACGGACACGCTCCTTCGCCTGTCCGTGGGGCTGGAAAATGCAGATGACCTGATTGCCGACCTGAAACAGGCTTTGGAGAGATGAAAATGACATCCTATGATTTTGACCAGGTCTTTGACCGCCGAAATACCAACAGTCTGAAATATGATTTCGCCGTGGAACGGGGTCGTCCGGCGGACGTGCTGCCCCTGTGGGTGGCGGATATGGATTTTCGCGCACCGGAACCGGTATTGAGTGCTTTAAGAAAATCCGTGGATCACGGTATCTTCGGATACAGCGATACCAAAGCAGACTACTACGAAGCCGTTGCGCACTGGTTTCATACCCGCTTTGGCTGGCGGACACAGCCCCAATGGCTGGTCAAAACCCCCGGCGTGGTATTTGCTCTGGCCATGGCGGTGCGGGCGCTGACACAAAACGGCGACAGCGTGCTCATTCAGCCGCCGGTCTACTATCCCTTTTTCAGTGTCATCCGGGACAACGGCCGGAAGCTCGTGGAGAATCCCCTTATCTACCGGGACGGCAAATATCACATTGATTTCGACGATTTCGAGCGCAAGATAGCGGAGCAGAATGTAAAGCTCTTTCTTCTCTGCAGCCCGCATAATCCGGTTGGACGGGTTTGGACAGTGGAAGAGCTTCGGCGGCTGGGAAGTCTATGCCAGAAGCATGGTGTCTATGTGGTTTCCGATGAGATCCACTGTGACTTTGCTTTTCCGGAGCATCCGCACCACATTTTCCCGGAAGCTGTGCCGGAGCTGGCGGAGCGGGTCATTGTCTGCACCGCCCCCAGCAAGACCTTTAATCTGGCAGGCCTGCAGGTATCAAACATCTGGATTCCCAGCGAGGACATCCGGAAGCGGTTCCTTCTGGAAATTGACCGTACCGGATATTCTCAGCTGAACACAATGGGTCTGGTCGCCTGTCAGGCGGCCTATACCGGCGGTGGAGAATGGCTGGAGCAGTGCCGGGTGTATTTGCGGAATAATCTGGATTTTCTGAGATCCTTTCTCCGGGAGCGCATCCCGCAAATCCGGCTGGTGGAACCGGAGGGTACCTATTTCGCATGGCTGGACTGCTCCGGATTGCGGCGGGGCCGCCGGGAGCTGAATGACCTCATCCTGAATCACGCCAGGCTTTGGCTGGATGCCGGTCACATCTTTGGGCAGGATGCAGGCCAATTCCAGCGGATGGTGTTAGCCTGTCCCCGCGCAACTCTGGAGCAGGCGCTGGAGCAGCTGGCGCAGGCAACAGCGGAAGAAAAGGCGTAACTCCCAATAAAAAGAATCCGTTTTTATGGTACCTCTTCACATAATCCACATACAATTCTGCTATCATACGGGCATCCAGGAGATTGGATCATGAGAAAATCAAATCGCATCAACCCATATAGGAGGCGCCTATGGCATCAAATTTGATACGAAAAAATCTTCGAATCGGCGGTATGACATGCGTTCAGTGTCAGAATAAAATCGAAAAGAAGCTCCGCAGCACCGACGGTGTTGTGAAGGTGTCCGTCAGCTACACCAAGGGAACCGCAGACATCACCTATGATGCGGATAAGCTGTCCCTGGGGGATATCAAACGGATCATTGAAAAACTGGATTACCAGGTACTTCCCGATGGACAGAATTCCGGGACGAAGCCGGGCCGTGTGGCCGGGACGCTGATCATCATCGTCGGCCTTTTTGTAATTTTGCAGCATTTCGGCGTTCTGAACCTGCTGGTTCCCAGCCAGCTGGCGGACAGCAGTATGGGCTACGGGATGCTGTTTGTAATCGGCCTTGCCACCTCCGTCCATTGCATCGCCATGTGCGGCGGGATCAATTTGTCCCAGGCCCTGCCCCAGGATTCGGAAACGGGCGGAAGCACCGGCGCTGCTCTCCTGCCGTCGTTCCTGTACAATCTGGGACGAGTGATCTCCTATACCGCCATCGGTTTTGTGCTGGGCGCTGTGGGCTTTCTGATTGGCGGCGGCCAGGTAGGTCTGTCCACGCTTTTGCAGGGCGTTTTGAAGCTGATTGCAGGCACCTTCATGGTCATCATGGGCATCAATATGCTGGGGCTGTTTCCCTGGCTTCGGCGTTTTATGCCCCGGATGCCAAGGTTCCTGACTCAAAAACTGGGCACGAAGCGGGCAAAGGCAGCGGGCCCCCTGACAGTGGGCCTTCTGAACGGGCTGATGCCCTGCGGGCCGCTGCAGTCCATGCAGATCGTGGCCATGGCCTCCGGAAGCCCATTCACCGGTGCGCTTTCCATGTTCCTGTTCAGTCTGGGCACCGTGCCGCTGATGCTGGGACTGGGTTCGCTTGTATCGGTTCTGGGGAAACAGTTTACCAAAACGGTGAACTATGTGGGAGCGATTCTTGTGGCGGTATTGGGACTGGCCATGCTCTCCCAGGGGGCCAGTTTGTCCGGATTCCTGCTGCCGGAGACGCTCCAGCTGCTGGTGGTTTTCCTCTGCATTCTGGGCATTGTGGCCAGTGTTCCCTTCCGTAAAAAAGCGCTGCGCATCGCGGCCATGGCTGCCGTGGTCTGCGTTGCCGCGGTTCTGGCCGTTGTTCCGACACTCCGGGGCAGCGCTGTCCCTGTGCCCCAAACCGACAGAACCGTGCAGGTAGAACGGGCGGAGGACGTCCAAATTGTCAACAGCACCCTGTCTATCGGACGGTATCCCAGCATCACCGTTCAGGTGGGTAAGCCGGTAAAATGGATCATTGATGCGCCGGCGGGCAGCATCAACGGCTGTAACTATACGATGATCATCCCGGCATACAACATGGAGTATACCTTCCATGAGGGGGAAAACATCATTGAGTTCACCCCCACCGAAACCGGAACGGTCAGATACTGCTGCTGGATGGGGATGATCTGGGGCAGCATTCTCGTCACGGATGAAAGCCCGGACGATGGAAGTCTGAACGAGGCAAGCGAGGCCACCGTCAATCCCACGGAGACCTACGCGATACCCTACAGCCTTCCCTCCTGCTGCCAGTAAAAAGGAATGCCCCGGCGGGAAACGCCGGGGCAAAACAGGGCTTGACAAATACCCCACGGGGGTATATTATATAGATACCCCCAAGGGGTATCATTTTAAAAAAGGAGCCTGTCATGGAACATCAGGAATGCTGCTGCCATAAGACGAAAGAACGCTCGGAGGAGGAATACAAAAGTCTGATCCACCGGCTCAACCGCGTCGAAGGACAAATCCGAGGCATCCGGGGTATGCTGGAAAAAAACGCATACTGCACAGAAATCCTGGCCCAGGTGGCCGCTGCCAACGCGGCGCTCAACGCCTTCAGCCGGGAGCTGTTGTCCGAACACATCCGGACCTGTGTAGCCCGGGACATTCGGGAGGGAAAGGACGAGACCATTGACGAGCTGATGGCCACATTACAGAAATTGATGAAATAGGATTTGACAAACGGGTCATGCTATTCCTGGCCCTGCGGCAAGACTTTTGGAAAGGATACTTTGCCGCCATAAAACAGCCGGGATGGCACCCAAATCAAGCAACGGAGGGAATTATGAAGCAATATAACGTCACTGGCATGAGCTGCGCGGCCTGCAGCGCCAGGGTGGAAAAGGCCGTATCCAAGGTGCCGGGCGTCACCGCCTGCTCCGTCAGCCTGCTGACGAACTCCATGGGCGTGGAGGGCACCGCTGCGCCGCAAGCCATCATTGCAGCAGTGGAAGCCGCCGGCTACGGCGCCTCCGAAAAGGGCGCGAGCTCCGCGAGCACATCCCCGGCCGCGGCGGAGGATGCGCTGCGGGACAGGGAGACTCCCCTTCTGAAACAGCGCCTGATCTGGTCCGTGGGCTTTTTGCTGGTTCTGATGTACTTTTCCATGGGCCACATGATGTGGGGCTGGCCGCTGCCGCCGTTTTATAACGATAACCATGTGGCCATGGGCCTGACCCAGCTGCTGCTGACCGTCATCATCATGGTCATCAACCAGAAGTTTTTTGTCAGCGGCTTTAAAGCCCTGTGGCACCGCGCGCCCAACATGGACACCCTGGTGGCCCTGGGCGCGACCGCAGCCTTTGTGTACAGTACCTACGCCCTGTTCGCCATGACCGACGCCCAGGTCAAGGGCGACGCAGACGCCGTCATGGCGTATATGATGGAGTTCTACTTTGAGTCTGCCGCCATGATTCTGACCCTGATCACCGTGGGCAAAATGCTGGAAGCCCGTTCCAAGGGCAAGACCACCGATGCCCTGAAGGGGCTGATGAAGCTGGCTCCCAAGACCGCCAGAGTCCTGCGGGGAGATGTGGAAACAGAGGTCCCCATCGAGCAGGTACAGAAGGGCGATATTTTCGTGATCCGCCCCGGTGAAAGCATCCCGGTGGACGGTGTGGTGCTGGAGGGCGAGAGCGCGGTGAATGAGTCCGCCCTCACCGGCGAGAGCGTTCCCGTGGACAAAGCCCCCGGCGATGCCGTCTCCGCCGCCACCGTGAACCAATCCGGTTTCCTGAAATGTCAGGCAACCCGGGTGGGTGAGGACACCACGCTGTCTCAGATCATCCAGATGGTCAGCGACGCGGCGGCTACCAAAGCCCCCATTGCCAAGATCGCCGACAAGGTCTCCGGCGTGTTCGTTCCCGCGGTGATTCTCATTGCCATCGTTACCACCGTCGTGTGGCTGCTTCTGGGGAAGAACGTGGGCTACGCCCTGGCCCGGGGCATCTCCGTGCTGGTGATCTCCTGCCCCTGTGCTTTGGGGCTTGCCACGCCGGTGGCCATCATGGTGGGCAACGGCATGGGCGCGAAAAACGGCATTCTGTTCAAAACCGCTGCCTCCCTGGAGGAGACCGGCCGGGTGGCGATCGTGGCCCTGGACAAAACCGGCACCATTACCAGCGGCGAGCCCAAGGTGACGGACGTTCTCCCTGCCACCGGCTCCAGTGAGGAAGAACTGCTCCGTCTGGCCTACGCCCTGGAGCAGAAAAGTGAGCATCCTCTCGCCCGCGCCATTTTTGAAAAAGCGGAAGCCTGCGGCTTGAAGGCGGAGGAGGTCACGGACTTCCAGGCGCTGCCAGGCAACGGCCTTACCGCCCGGTGGAACGGCGCTGTCCTTTTGGGCGGCAGCGGAACGTTCATTCGCACCCAAACCGAAATTCCTGCCGAAATCTCCGCGCAGGCGGACGCTTTGGCACAGCAGGGCAAAACGCCCCTGTTTTTCACCCGGGATGGGGCCTTTGCCGGCATGATCGCGGTTGCGGATGTCATCAAGGAGGATAGCCCGCAGGCGGTGAAGGAGCTGCAAAACATGGGCATCCAGGTGGTGATGCTGACGGGCGACAACCAGCGCACCGCCAATGCCATCGGCGCACAGGCAGGGGTGGATGAAGTCATTGCGGGCGTTCTGCCCGACGGCAAGCAAAATGTCATCCGCTCCCTGCAGCAAAGGGGCAAGGTTGCCATGGTAGGCGACGGCATCAACGACGCCCCTGCCCTGACCCAGGCGGACATGGGCATCGCCATTGGCGCAGGCACCGACGTAGCCATCGATGCGGCGGATGTGGTGCTGATGAAGAGCCGCCTGTCCGACGTCCCCGCCGCGATCCGGCTGAGCCGGGCGACTCTGCGCAATATACACGAGAATCTGTTCTGGGCATTCTTCTACAACACCATTGGCATTCCCCTGGCAGCGGGGGTGTTCATCCCCCTGGGGCTGACGCTGAATCCGATGTTCGGCGCGGCGGCCATGAGTCTGTCGAGCTTCTGCGTGGTTTCCAACGCGCTGCGGCTGAATCTGTTCAAGCTTCGTGATGGCAGTAAGGATACGAAATACAAAGTCAAGCACAAGAAGGAAGCCAAACACATGGAAAAAACATTGAAAATTGAGGGCATGATGTGTCACCACTGCGAAGCCCGGGTGAAGAAGGCGCTGGAGGCCCTGCCGGAGGTCGTGCAGGCGGTGGCCAGCCACGAAGCGGGCACCGCCGTCGTGACGCTCAAGGCCGCAGTTTCCGACGATGTTCTGAAAAAGGCTGTGGAAGATCAGGACTATACCGTCACAGCCATAGAATGATGTAATATGGACAAAGGGAAAACCACGCTTCTTTGTGGTTTTCCCTTTCCCTGCTGTTTTTGGATTGGAGGAAACGCCCCATGATACCTCACAAGACGATTCTGATTGTGGATGACGAACCAATGCTCCGGGAAGCCGCTGCCTCCTATCTGGAGCAAAAGGGGTTCCGGGTGCTGACGGCGGAGACAGGAAGCCAGGCACTTGCAATATTTGAGCGGGAGAGCATCCATTTTGTGGTACTGGATCTGATGCTGCCGGATGTATCCGGGGAGGACGTCTGCGTTCAGCTGCGCAAGGGTTCCCGGGTGCCCATTCTCATACTCACGGCAAAGACAGCGGAGGAAGACCAACTCAACGGCCTGCGTCTGGGCGCCGACGACTACCTGACCAAGCCATTCAGTCTGAAGGTGCTCCATGCCCGCATCGAGGCCATTCTGCGCCGCTCCCAGGATGAACTCACCCCCTTGGTAGAGCGGTTCTCCTGGAACAACGGAGACTTATGTGTGGATTTTGGAAAACAGGAGGTTCGCAAGCAGGGACAGCTTGTCAGCCTGACCCCCAACGAGTGGAAGCTCCTCACCACCCTGAGCAATTCTCCCAAGCGGGTATTCACCCGGGACGAGCTGATCGAATATGCCTTTGGAAATGATTTCGATGGTTACGACCG
This sequence comes from Faecousia sp., assembly GCA_051867315.1. Taxonomy (GTDB): domain Bacteria; phylum Bacillota; class Clostridia; order Oscillospirales; family Oscillospiraceae; genus Faecousia. Next base: position 11,537 of record JBJDYM010000369.1, on the reverse strand, counting down.
GGTGATTGACACCCATATCAAAAATCTGCGGAAGAAAATCGAAGACGATCCCAGAAATCCCGTCTATGTCCGAACGGTACGGGGCACGGGCTATCGGTTTGGAGGTGACGCCACATGAGAAAGCTTCGGACTCAGCTCTCTGCCGGCTTTGCTCTGATCGTGCTGGCGACCGTGGCGTTAATCAGCCTCGTGTCCAATGTCTTCATCAGCCGCCAGTTTGAACAGTATATCACCAGCCAGCAGAAAATCGTGGCGAACGATCTGGCAAATGGACTGGTCTTTCCCTACGATCCAAGCAGCGGGACCTGGAATCAGGAATATATCCACGGCTTTGGGATGTACGCCCTGAACGACGGATACATGATCAAGCTGCATGATGTCCAGGGAAACGTTGTGTGGGACGCAGAGAACCACGACATGACCCTCTGCCACAAAATCATGGAGGGCATCAGCCTGCGCATGGAGCAAACAACCCAGGGCAGCCTGGTTACCCAGGTCTATCCGTTGAAACTGGGGGATGTGGACATCGGCAGTGCAGAAATCCGCTATTATACCCCCTATTACACCGATGAGAACGCGTTCCAGTTTTTGGATGCGCTGAATCTCATCCTGCTGGTGGTGGGCCTGGTATCCCTTTTGGGGGCGGTCCTTTCCGGCATCCTCCTGTCCAAGCACATCTGCGCCCCAATCCTCCGAACCACCCAGGTGACGGGGCAGATCGCCCAAGGCAATTATGCCATTCGCCTTTCCGTCCACAGCCATACACGGGAGGTCGAGGATCTGACCGATGCGGTGAATCACATGGCGCAGACACTGGAGTACCAGCAGCGGCTGCGCAAACAGCTGACCATGGACGTGGCCCATGAGCTGCGCACACCGCTGACCAATGTTTCCACCCACTTGGAGATGCTGCTGGAGGGAGTGTGGGAGCCATCCCGGGAGCGGCTGCAGCGCTGCTACGACGAACTATGCCGGATGTCCCAGCTGGTGTCCGATTTGCAGCGGCTGCATGAGGCGGAACAGGAGGACAGAACCCCGGTGTTTTCCGACGTGGATTTGCTGGCCCTGGCAAAGGCGGCAGCCGCTGATTTTGAAGGGGAGCTGGCCGCCAAGAATCTGGAATGCAGTGTGACGGGGGATTCCTGCGTGGTTGCCGGGGAGGAAGGCCGGCTCCAACAGGTCGCAGCGAACCTGCTGTCTAACGCGGTGAAATACACCGGCGTGGGCGGGCATATCCGGCTTGCCGTGAAGGATGCGGCAGAGTACGGCGTATTGACGGTGGAGGATGACGGCATCGGCATTCCGGAATCCGACCTGTCCCTGATTTTTGAGCGCTTCTACCGCACGGACCGTTCCCGCAGCCGGAAAACCGGCGGCGTGGGGATCGGGCTGACCATCGTCAAAGCAATCGTCACAGCCCATGGCGGGCAGGTTTCTGCGGAAAACCGCCCGGAAGGCGGCAGCCGCTTCACCGTTTCCCTGCCAAAATCTCAATAAAGGAATAATTTCGGAAAAATTTTTTAAAACCTATTGACAAAGTAGGTAAGTGGGTGTATTATCGGACCATCGAATCTGAGCAAACGAAAGAAAGGAGCGGTATGCAATGTTTGAAAAGAAATCCAATGCTGCAAAGCTGTGTTGTCGAATGCGTACCTCCCGGGCATGTCCGTATGGCGGGGTGCATTCGTATGCTGTTTGCTGCACCTAACGTGTGATCATCCAAAAGGATGCCGCAGCGCCATTTGCCCGGGAGCTTCTGTAAGCCCCGGCTTTTTTTGCTCAAATTTGACCTATAAAAAATTGTAATTGGAGGAAAAAATTATGAAGACCTTGAAAAATGCTGTTGCCTATATTCTCACTTTCGCACTGCTGATCACCTTGGCAGTCTCCGGCATTTCTGCTGCGGCAGAAGATCCGACTCCCGCCGCCATTGACAAGGAGGCATTCGATGAGCTGATCGCTTCCGGTATCATTGCAGAGGATGAAGACATTGAGGCCAACGCCTGGGCCGCTGCGGTGAAGCAGGCGGGCGTGCTCCGGGTGGGCGGCACCCGCACCTCCTTCCTGTTCAGCCAGCTGGACGAGACGGACGACAGCCTCCGGGGCTTTGACGCCGGCCTGTATCAGCTGCTGGCCCGGTACATTCTGGGCGACGAAAGCAAGTTTGAACTGACCCAGGTAGATTCCAGCACCCGGGAGTCCGTGCTCCAGAGCGATCAGGTGGACGCCGTGTTCGCAACCTATTCCATCACCCCCAGCCGGCAGGAGGTTATCTCCTTTGCAGGTCCCTACTACACCTCCCGTCAGGCCGTTCTGGTAAAGGCCGGCAATACAGAAATCACCGGCGTTGACGCTCTGGCAGGTAAGAACGTGGCCACCCAGTCCGGTTCCACCGGCCCCGACATTCTGGCTCAGTTCGCCCCTGAGGCAGTCGTGCAGGAGTTTGCCAACGACATCGAAGCCCGTACCGCCCTGGAGCAGGGCCGTGTGGATGCCTACGTCACCGACTACACCCTGCTGCTCAACGCCATCGTGAAGAACCCCGGCGTGTACGAAATCGCGGGCGATGTGTTTGGCCCCGAGGATAACTACGGCATTGGCCTTCCCCTGGACTCCGACGGCGTGGCCTTTGTCAACGAATTCCTGAAAAAGACCGTGGAAAACGGCACCTGGGAGAAGCTGTGGAAGATTTCTCTGGGCGACCGCACCGGCATTGACACCGCACCTGAGGCACCTGTCATCGAATAACACGAACAATTCAACGGAAGCTCTGATTAAATCGGCAAGCGCTGGTGGCGAGAGATTTTGGCTCAGCCAAAAGTGCTGAAATTGGAGGAATAACTTGTGTATTTCCCAATTTCAGCGCTGCACGGATGGGCAAAAGCTCCGCCTCGAAAGCCGAAAACAAGTTCATCAGAGGTTCTCTAAGAGCGGCTCTCAAGACCTTTCGTTTTGAGAGCCCTCTTCCATACCTGCATCAAAAGGGGGAGCCCTATGTCCATATCCAAGCTGCTGACCCAGTTCGGAGATCAGTATGTTCAGGCACTTCTGACCACCTGGAAGCTGACGGCGCTGGCCTTTACGCTGGCCTTTCTCATCGGCATTGTCATCACGGTCATGCGCATCTGTCCCATCAAGCCGCTGCGGATGGCGGGAGACTTTTATGTTCAGATTTTTCGGAACATCCCCGGCGCCGCGCTGCTGATTCTTCTGGTCTATGCCCTGCCCTATCTGAATCTTGTGTGGCCGTATTTCACCTGTGTTCTGATTGCCACCTCCCTGATTCCCGCCTCCTTCTGCTCGGAGTACCTGATGGCGGGCATGAACACCATTGCCCCGGGGCAGATTGAAGCCGCCCGGTCCCTGGGCATGACCTTTTTCCAGACCGTCAAAAATGTGGTGCTGCCCCAGGCTCTGCGCTCCAGCGTACTGCCCCTGACCAACCTGCTGGTGGCCACCATGCTGACCACCGCCCTGGCCTCTCAGGTGCCGCTGAACCCCAGGGATTTGACCGGGCTGGTGTCTTACATCAACACCCACGCGGTGGGCGGTGTGACCGCGTTTTTGATCTCCGCAGTGCTGTATTGCTCCACAGCGGTGGTGATCGGGCAGATCGGTAACTGGATCGATCAAAAAGTGAGGATACTGCGATGAGTGCTGGAACGACTTCTATCCGGGATGTTTTATATGAGGCTCCGGGGCCAAGAACGAGAAAGTGGATTGCCGTGGGTACGGCGGTTTCCCTGCTGGCGCTGGCGGCGCTGATTTTTATGGTGCTGCGGCAGTTTTACATCACAGGCCAGCTCGGCGGGAAATACTGGAAATTGTTTACCCAGTATTCCACCTGGCGTTTTCTGGGGCAGGGACTGGCCGGAACCTTGAAAGCCGCTCTGACGGCAAGCATTCTGGTGTTCTTCCTCGGAATGCTTCTGATGCTGGGAAGAATCAGCCGGTTTTCCTTGCTGCGGGGCATCTGCACCGTACTGGTTGAGTTCAGCCGGGGCGTGCCCACACTGCTGTTTATTTACTTCTTTTTCCTGGTGGTTCCCCGGATGGGCGTGAAGCTGTCGGCCTTCTGGAAGATTGCCGCGCCTGTGGCCATCTCCGCCGCGGGCATGGTGGCGGAGGTACTGCGCTCCGGCGTGAACGCGGTGCCCAAGGGACAGCGGGAGGCAGCGGTGTCTCTGGGCATGGGCGGAGGAAGCGTATTCTTTAAGATCATCTTCCCCCAGGCCTTCCGCAGCGTCATCCCGGCGCTGATTTCGGAGATTGTCATTGTTTTGAAGGATACCACCTTTGCCTATGTGGTGAACTTCCCCGACCTGATGCAGAACGCCAAGGTGCTCATCAGCAACCACGATGCCCTGCTGTCGGTGTATCTGGTGGTGGCGGTGATTTACATTCTCATCAACTACCTGCTGAACAAGGCGTCCGTCGCTGTGGCGCGCCGCAGCTCCACCGTGACAACGCGATAGCACAGAAAGGAGAAACGACGGTTATGGAACAAGCCAAAACCGGAGAAGCGCCGGTCATTGAATTAAGGCATATTGAAAAGCACTTTGGCAACCTGCATGTTCTGAAGGACATCAGCCTTTCGGTGCACAGAGGAGAAGTGGTGGTCATCATCGGCCCCTCCGGCTCCGGCAAGTCTACCCTCTGCCGCACCATCAACCGATTGGAGACCATCGATTCCGGCGAGATCATCATTGACGGTGTGCCGATGCCGGAGGAAGGAAAGCAGCTCGCCCAGCTGCGTGCCCAGATCGGCATGGTGTTCCAGTCCTTTAATCTGTTTGCCCACAAGACGATTCTGGACAACGTGACCATCGCCCCCATGGATGTGCTGCACAAGCCGAAAAAGGAAGCCCAAAAGGAGGCCATGGCCCTGCTGAAGCGGGTTGGCGTGGACAGTCAGGCGAGCAAGGTTCCGGCCCAGCTTTCCGGCGGGCAGCAGCAGCGGGTCGCCATTGCCCGGGCCCTGGCCATGCACCCCAAGGCCATCCTGTTTGACGAGCCCACCAGCGCCCTGGACCCGGAAATGATCGGAGAGGTGCTGGAGGTTATGACCGGTCTTGCCCGGGAGGGGATGACCATGGTGGTGGTCACCCACGAGATGAACTTCGCCCGGAAGGTTGCGGACCGGATCATTTTCATGGACGGCGGCAGCATCCTGGAGGAGGGAAACCCGGAGGAATTCTTCGCCAGCCCCAAAACCCAGCGGGCCCGGGATTTCCTGAATTCCATTCATTCTCATGAAAGATAAGGTCGTATGGTCAGATGTGTGAATTGTTAGGCATCAGCAGTGCCAGAACAGTCGATTGCAGCGATCTGCTGCGCATCTTTTTCAGTCATGCGGAAAAACACCCGGATGGCTGGGGATTGGCCCGGTTTTACGGAAACAGCGTCAGTCTGGAAAAGGAGCCGGTTTCCGCGCTGGAAAGCGTGTACCTGAAAAACCGGCTGACCGACGGGATACGGGAGGATGTTCTGATTGCCCACATCCGCAAGGCTTCCGTGGGAAACCTCTCCTACCGGAATACCCATCCCTTTGCCCGGCGGGATGCTTCCGGCCGGCTGTGGACCCTGGCCCACAACGGCACCATTTTTGAAAGCCCGGAGCTGGCCCCCTATGCGCAAATCCAGAAAGGAAGCACGGACAGCGAGCGGATTCTGTATGATCTGGTGGACAGGATCAGCGGAACCCCCGGGGCTCTTTCCGCGGAGGAACGTTTTTCTGTGGTTGAGGACGTTGTTCGTACCATTACCCCGAATAACATGGTCAATCTTCTGATTTACGACGGAGAGCTGCTCTACATCCACACCAACCGGAAAGACAGTCTGCACCTGCTGCGCTGGGCGGAGGGCGTGGTGATCTCCTCGAAGCCTTTGACACAAGCTGACTGGGAACCGGCGCCGCTGAATACCCTGCTGGCATTCCGGCATGGAAAATTGGTTTTCACCGGGAAGAACCATGGGAACGAATACATCAAGGTGGAAGCAGAAAAAATTCCACAGCCCGCCTAAGGCGCAGGAGGTAACGGATATGGCAAAAAAAGAAAACCGGTTTCAAGGGTATGACATCACAACCCAGGCGGTTCACACTGGCACTGACTATGATGCAGAAACAGGCGCTGTCCGGCGGCCGCTCCACATGGCAAACAGCTATAAGCTCCCGGATGATCTGTCCAAAGTGAACTACTCTTCCACAGACCTGCTCATGTATGCGCGAAACGGCAATCCCAACCAGCATTGGCTGGAGGAAAAGGTGGCGGCATTGCATGAAGCGGAGGATGCCATCGTCTTGGGCAGCGGCGTTGCCGCGCTGCATGCTCTGTTCTGGACGTTATTAAAGTCTGGAGATCGGGTGGTCTATCCCAAGGTCAGCTATATGGCGGTCTATCGGATGTTCCACGAACTGTTCAATCGGAAATTCGGTGTCGAAACGGTTATGGTGGATATGACGGACCTGGATGCGGTGCGGAAGGCGATTGTGCCGGGAACGAGGCTCGTGCATATTGAAACGCCGGATAATCCGACTGTCGGCGTGACGGATATTGCCGCGATTGCGCAAATCGCCCACGAAAACGGGGCGCTCTTATCTGTGGACAATACCTTTGCCTCCCCCTATAACCAGAAGCCCTTGCAGCTCGGTGCGGATTTTGTGGTGGAAGCTCTGACGAAGTTCATAAACGGACATGGGGATGCCCAGGGAGGTGCGATTATCTCCAACGATCTTGTCACCATGGACCGTATTCGGTATGAAGCGCAGGTCAATGTGGGTTCTGTCATCAGCCCATTCAACGCTTGGCAGATATTTCGCGGCTGTGTGACCTTCCCCCTTCGGATGCAGAGGATCAACGAATCGACCCAGAAAATAGCGGAGTGGTTAGAGGGCAGAAATCACGTCACCTTCGTCTCCTATCCGGGTCTGCGCAGCAATCCCGGGCATGAACTGGCGAAACGGCAGATGAAAAACGGTTACGGCGGTGTGATTTCCTTTGGCCTGGAAACCGATGACAAGACTGTGGAACGCTTTTGCGCTGCGCTAAAGGTCGTGACTTTCGCCGTCTCTCTGGGCCATGATGAAAGTCTGATTTTCCCCCAGCCCAGCTATGATGAACGAATTCACCTGTACCCAGCCGAATTTCAAAAAGGGTTTATTCGCTTCAGTGTTGGCCTGGAAGACCCGGATGATATTATCCGCGACCTCGACCAGGCGTTAACCGCGGTCGGACTCTAAAATGAGAGGAAAGTATCATGCTGAATCAGTTTTCACGAACCGAGCTGCTGTTTGGCAAGGAAGCAATGGAGCGTCTGGCATCGTCCCGGGTGGCGGTGTTTGGCATCGGCGGCGTGGGCGGATATGTCTGTGAAGCATTGGCGCGCAGCGGTATTGGCGCAATGGATTTGATCGATGACGACCGGGTATGCCTGACCAACTTGAATCGGCAGATCATCGCCACGAGAAAAACCGTTGGCAGGCTGAAAGCAGAGGTCATGCGGGAACGGATTCTGGAGATCAATCCCAATGTGGATGTGCAGATCCATGCCTGCTTCTTCCTGCCGGAGAATGCGGATACCTTTGCTTTTGATGATTATGACTATGTTGTGGATGCTGTGGATACGGTTTCGGCCAAGCTGGCGTTGGTGGAAGAATGCGCGCAGACCCAGACGCCGATCATCAGCTGCATGGGCGCGGGAAACAAGCTGGACCCAACCGCCTTTCGGGTCGCGGATATTTACCGGACCAGAGTTGACCCACTGGCCCGCGTGATGCGCCGGGAGCTGAAAAAGCGAGGCATCCGAAAATTAAAGGTGGTCTATTCCGAAGAACAGCCCATTCGCCCTATAGAGGATATGGCCATCAGCTGCCGTGCCCACTGCATCTGCCCACCGGGAACCAAACGCCACTGCACCGACCGCCGGGATATTCCTGGAAGCAACGCCTTTGTTCCGTCTGTGGCAGGTCTGATCCTGGCTGGTGAGGTGGTGAAGGATCTGGCAAGAGGGACAAGCAAGTGAATTACGAAATCACATTCTCCCAGCTGGAAAAGCTGGAGAAACCGAAAATCATCGACATCCGGACACCGGAGCAGTTTGCTCACGGCTCCTATCCCGGAGCAGAAAATATCCCCAGGGAAATGCTGAGGCCGGAAGATTATCGCCAACCGATTTACCTTCTGTGTCAGAGCGGCATTCTGTCTTTGGAGCTTGCCGAACAATGGCAGGAGATGGGAATCCAGGCTGTCAGCATTCATGGCGGATATCGGGAATATCTTCGTCAAACGCTGGCGCGGACAGTGGCAGACGAAGCAATGTGCTCTGAGCGCAGGAAAAAGGCTGAACACAGCATTATCACTACCTACCGTAAAGAGCTGTGGACGCCTTTTATCAAGGCAATCAAGGAATATCAGCTCATTTCTGATGGAGACAGGATTGCTGTCTGCATTTCCGGCGGCAAGGATTCCATGCTGATGGCCAAGCTGTTTCAGGAACTGAGAGCCCACGGCAGACAGAATTTTGAAGTGGTCTTTCTGGTGATGAATCCAGGGTATAATCAAGTGAATCACCAGGCTGTTCTTGAAAACGCAAAGCTGTTGGGCATACCCATTGAGGTATTTCACACTGAGATTTTCGACTTTGTCGCCAAGCAGGGCGGTTCTCCCTGTTATCTGTGCGCCAGAATGCGCCGTGGACATTTATACAGCAAGGCAAAGGAACTGGGCTGCAATAAAATCGCTTTGGGCCACCACTACGATGATGTGATCGAAACCATCCTTATGGGAATGCTTTATGGCGGTCAGATTCAGACCATGATGCCCAAGCTGCACAGCACCAATTTTCCCGGTATGGAGCTGATTCGCCCCATGTATCTGATTCGGGAAAAGGATATTCTTCGCTGGCGGGATTACAATGATTTGCACTTTATTCAATGCGCATGCCGTCTGACAGAGAACTGCGCTTCCTGTGGCGGTACAGAAAAGGGTTCCAAACGGGCAGAAATCAAACAGCTGATCCACTCGCTTTCCCAGCAGGATGCACAAATCCCTGCACGAATTTTCAGAAGTGTTGAGAATGTCAACCTAGACACCGTGATTGCCTATAAGCAAGCAAATAGGATCCACCATTTTTTAGATGACTACGAGGAGAACTGATATGGAATCAACGATTCTTACTCCCACCGATGTTCAGTTTCTGAAATATGAAAAACTGCTGCAGTATCTCCGCTCCCTGGAAAGTGTGGCCGTGGCCTTTTCCAGCGGCGTGGACTCCACATTTCTGCTGTACGCAGCCAAGGAGGCGTTGGGCCCCAAAGTGATTGCGGTAACCGCCCAATCCTGTTCCTTTCCAAAGCGGGAGCTGAATGAGGCAAAGGCCTTCTGTGAAAAAGAAGGCATCCGGCATTTTATCTGCGAATCGGAGGAGCTGGAAATCGAGGGCTTCGTGCAGAATCCCACCAACCGCTGTTATCTGTGCAAGCACGAGCTGTTTGAGAAAATTCAGGTCATTGCGAGAAATGAGGGAATGGCCGCCATCGCCGAAGGCTCCAATACGGATGACAACGGAGACTACCGCCCGGGATTACAGGCTGTGGCAGAGCTTGGCGTAAAAAGTCCCCTGCGCCAGGCAGAGCTTTCCAAAGCGGATATCCGTGCCCTCTCCCATTATTTGGGGCTGCCAACCTGGAACAAGCAGTCCTTTGCCTGCCTTTCCTCCAGATTTGTCTACGGGGAAACGATTTCAGAAGAAAAGCTGGGTATGGTGGACAAAGCGGAACAATTGCTTCTGGATTTGGGCTTTCATCAGGTGCGTGTGCGGATTCATGGAACAATTGCCCGGATCGAAGTGCTTCCTTCTGAGTTTTCGAAGCTGATTCAAGAGGAAAACCGCACACTTATTACAGCAGCCTTCCGCCAATACGGATTTTCCTATGTGACAATGGATCTGCTTGGCTATCGGACAGGCAGTATGAATGAGGTTCTGAATAAGTAAACAGGAAAGAAAAGCCGTTGTGAATGCTGTATTCGCATACTCCTGTACCGGAAGTGCAGGCCTGGGGGCTGGTTTTAATGAAAGAATAGTATAAAATAGAATCCAGTATATCAATTGGGAGGAATGGCTACGAAAGCCTTACATATCAGGAAGATGAACTTATGAAATCCCCAGTTGCTGTCACGGTCTACCTGAATTGGCTGAATTCCTCTTTGAGATACCACGAAAAATCACGTTTTACAAATTACTAACTGCCAATTTACTACTTTTTGAGCTCCGATATGATAGAGAAACACCAAAGCAGTCCCGCCGGAGGGTTTCCCGGTTGGACTGCTTTTTGTTGAACGCAATTTGTTTCACAATGGATACGCTGCGGTGGTGCGAACATCTCCTGCAAACGCAGGGAGTATGGTAAATTCGAGCAAAGGCTACCGGTGAAGTGCCGATAACCCAATTATGAAATCCGGTTTTTGTACAACCATCCCAAGGCCTCGTTATTTACTCTACCGCCTTCAGGGATTCTGCCATAGGAATCCTGGAAAGCAGTCGTTTCATCACCTGATTGACGATGACAGCAAACAGCACGGTGCAGGCAGCCGCCAGTACATAACTCACTGTTGTCACATGAATGTCAAAGGCCATGGAGTCGATCACGATCATGCCCATGACGATGCGATGGAACAGGGCCAATGCTGGTCGTCCCCCGATCGTCATTCAGATCAGGTGATTTCGATAGGACACCGGCATGCGCACATTCGGATAGACAAATCCAAGAGGAACAGATTTGACGTAATAAACTGAGCCTTCTCTATGGCTGTGTAGGCTGTCAGACAGCGCCAGAATACGGACCTCGTGTCCTTTTTTGGTTAATTCTTCACAAAGATTCTTCACCGATGTTACGACACCGTTTGTCGGCGTCGTAAACAGATCTGTCGTTATCAATATTTTCATAGACTCTGCTTTAAGCAAGGCATGGCGCCAGTTCAAATTGACTTATCATGGTTTTCAGATTCTCTTGAAAATGCAATTTCATTCCCGGTAGTCGCTTCAGATTATCTGAAAAACAACAAGTGCTTTTCTTAAGGTGCGCAGCATGGGTATTTATTCAGAGGTTCCTTAGTCCTCGCTCTGCTCTTTTTTTACATAAACAATTCCAAACGCATTGGGTCCGATGTGTGCACCAACAACTGCACCGACCCCTACGAGGTGATCCTTCGGTACATGAATATCTCTCGCCGCCAGTGCGTTTGCCAGCAATTCTCCGTTTTCCTGGATGTGGGTATACATAATGTACAATGGATAGTTCTGATCCATTTCTTGAACAGCAAGCCGCTCACAGAGATAGCGTACACCTTTGCGGACACCCATTACTTTTGCGGGAATTACCGCACGCCCATCCTCCGATACATGGAGGATGGGCTTAATTTGGGCAAGAGAACCGACAACATAGGCAGTATCAGAAAGTCGTCCGCCTTTACGAAGGTATTTCAGATAATATGAAATGACCTCTCACTTGCAAAACGTGGATTTACCTGTCATACTAA
>JBJDYM010000368.1:0-3126 GCA_051867315.1 Faecousia sp. | reverse complement strand
TGCAGCTGGAAGAGCTGAAACAGGAAATGACCACCATGGGCATGCTCTGCGAGAATGCAATCGCCAAAGCATCCCATGCTCTTTTGAACTGCGACCTCTCTTTGGCCAGGGAACTGCCGGAGGGGCTGAACCGGATCACCCAGAAGGAGCGGGACATCGAGGGCATCTGCCTGAGGCTGCTGCTGCACCAGCAGCCGGTGGCCAGGGACCTTCGTACGGTGTCCTCCGCCCTGAAAATGGTCACCGATGCCCAGCGGATCGGCACCCAGTCGGCGGACATCAGCGAGATCGTGGCCCTGGGCAATATCCGCGCCATCCCGGAGGGGCTGCCCCTGCGGGACATGGCCACCGCTGTGGTCCGCATGGTAACGGACAGCATCGACGCTTTTGTAAAACAGGATGGAAAAATTGCTCGGTCTGTGATAGAATATGATGACGTTGTAGACGGATATTTCAATTCCGTCAAAGCGGACCTCATTGCCCTGCTGAAGCGGTCCGAGGGAAGCGAAGAGGCAATGGTGGACCTTTTGATGATCTCCAAGTATTTCGAGCGGATCGGCGACCACGCGGTGAACATCGCCAAGTGGGTGCTGTTCTCCCTCACCGGTAATTTGGAGATCGACTCCGCCTATTTTGAAGAGGGCGGCCATCCAAGCGAAAAATGAGGGAATCAATATGATCTATTGTGTGGAAGACGACGACAGCATCCGGGAGCTGATGGCCTATGCCCTCCGGGCATCGGGCTACAGCGTGACGGGGCTCCCCGATGCCGGGGCGCTCTGGCAGGCCCTGCGCCGGGAAAAGCCGGAGCTGGTTCTGCTGGACATCATGCTGCCGGATGAGGACGGCATTTCCATTCTGAAAAAGCTTCGCGGCGCACCTGCCACGGCGGACATCCCCGTGATCATGGCCACCGCCAAGGGCACCGAGTTTGACAAGGTGATCGGCCTGGATTTGGGGGCCGACGACTATCTGACCAAGCCCTTTGGAATGATGGAAATGGTGTCCCGGGTCAAAGCGGTGCTGCGCCGGGCCAACCATACCCCTGCGTCTCCGGTGCTCTCCTACAAAACCATCGAGCTGAACGAAGCTTCCCACCGGGTCAGTGTGGACGGGAAAACCGTGGATCTGACCGTAAAGGAATATGAGCTGCTGCGGCTCTTCCTGAAAAACCCCGGGCTGGCTTTCACCCGGGAAAATCTGCTTTCCGCCATCTGGGAAAGCGAGTTTCAGGGGGAGACCCGAACGGTGGATGTGCACATCGCCTCCCTGCGGACCAAGCTGGGGACGGCGGGGGAGTTCATCAAGACCGTACGGGGCGTGGGCTACCGATTGGAGGAAAAATCGTGACAAAGAGAATTTTCAAAGCCATCTGCGCGGCGGCATTGGGGGTCTTCCTGGTGACCATGCTGCTGATCATGGGCGTTTTATATAACTATTTTTCTTCGGTGCAGCAAGGGCAGCTGAAGGCCCAGACCGCCCTGGCAGTCCAGGGCGTGGAACAGCAGGGCATGGCATATTTTGACGGACTGGCGGCGGACGATTTGCGGATCACCTGGATCGCGGCCAACGGCGATGTGCTCTATGACAGCGTTTCCGACTCTGAGGCCATGGAAAACCATCTGCAGCGGGAGGAAATCCGCCAGGCACTGTCCGACGGCTTCGGGGAGAGTTCCCGGTATTCTTCCACATTGATGAAGCAGTACCTCTACTCGGCCCAGCGGCTCAGTGACGGCACGGTGCTTCGGCTCTCCATCTCCCACAACACCATTATTGTGCTGCTGCTGGGAATGCTCCAGCCGATTCTGATCGTGATCGCGGTGGCGCTGGTGCTGTCGTTCCTGCTGGCCAGCGGCCTTTCCAAACGGATTGTGGAGCCCATGAACAAGCTGAATCTGGATGAGCCCCTGGAAAACGAGGGCTATGACGAGCTGTCCCCCCTGCTTCGCCGCATCTACAGCCAGCAGCAGCACCTGAAGGCCCAGCAGGCCACTCTGGCCCAGAAGCAGAACGAGCTGGACGCCATCGTGGGCCACCTGGAGGAGGGCATGATCCTGCTGGACAGAGACTGCAAGGTGATCACCGCCAACCAGTCCGCCCTCCGGCTGATGGATGTGAAAAATCCCAAGGTGGCGGGGATCAGTTTGCTGTCGCTGAACCGGAACCTGGAGCTCCAGGAGGCGGTGCGCCAGGCCCTGGAAGGCAGAAACACGACGAAAAAAACCACCATGCACGGCAGAACCATTCAAATTCAGGCTGCCGCCGTGGGCCGGGAGCAGGAGATGTCCGGCGTGGCGGTGGTGCTCTTTGACATCACCCAGGCCGAACAGGCCGAGCAGCGCCGCCGGGAATTCACCGCCAATGTGTCCCACGAGCTGAAAACCCCCCTGCAATCCATCTCCGGCTACTCCGAGCTGATGAAATGCGGCATGGCAAAGCCCGAGGATGTGCAGCCCTTTGCCCAGCGGATCTATTCCGAAACCCAGCGGCTCATCGCGCTGGTGGAGGATATCATCAACCTGTCCCATCTGGACGAGGGAGGGAGCTTCGAATGGAAGCAGCTGGATCTGTACGCTGCGGCCCAGGAGGTCGCTGCGAGCCTTCGGGATGTGGCCGCCGGGAAGCAGGTGAAGCTGACTCTGGAGGGAGCGCCCACCATGCTCAGAGGCATCCCGGAGCTGGTGCGGGAGATCATTTACAACCTCTGCGACAACGCCGTCAAATATAACCGCCCCAATGGAAGCGTTACGGTCACCGTTTCCAAAGAAGAGGACTGTGCCCTGCTCACCGTGGCGGATACCGGCATCGGCATCCCGGAGGAGGAGCAGGACCGGATCTTCGAGCGCTTCTACCGGGTGGATAAGAGCCACTCCAAAGAGGTGGGCGGCACCGGCTTGGGCCTTTCCATCGTCAAGCACGCGGCCCTGCTCCATAACGCCAAAATCGACGTAGACAGCCGCCTGGGAGAAGGCACCACCATCCGCGTCCGGTTCCCGGAATAAATGAAATAACCCGCAGAACGAAACCGTCCTGCGGGTTTGTTTTTCACACTATTATCTGATTGAAAGCTCAGGAACCTCTGAATAAATACCCATGCTGCGCACCTTAGCACCACGAGGAATGAAA
>JBJDYM010000367.1:0-3171 GCA_051867315.1 Faecousia sp. | reverse complement strand
TTTACAGGTAAATCCACGTTTTTACAATGGGGAGGTCACTTCATATTATCTACGAAAAGCGTTCCAAAAAGGAAAAGCGCAGGCTGGACCGCCAGCGCAGAACCACCTGGGGTGAATTCAGCCCCGTCACCCGAAAGAGCGAAAACAGCAGAGCGTACAATCGGAGCAAAGCCCGGAATTGGAAGCGTGGAGATCACGAACCAATTCCGGGCATTCTTCTGGGCGTTATTCAAAAAACTCCCGGTGAATGGCCCGGATGGCGGGCTCAAAATCCGGTTCCGATACGCCGATGACGATGTTCATTTCGCTGGAGCCCTGGTCAATGACCCGAATGCTGATGCCGCTGCGCCCCAGGCTGGAGAACAGCCGGGCACAGATGCCGGGCTTGTTGGCCATGCCCCGGCCAACGACGGCGATCATGGCAAGACCGTCCTCGATCAGGATGCTGTCCGGGTGGACGGCCAGGGTGATGTCCTCCTGTAATTGCTCCCGGCAGTCCGCAATGGCGGCGGTGGGCACCACCAGGCACACGCTGCCCAGGCCCGTGGCCAAATGCTCGAAGGGAACGTTCCATTTTTCCAGGCAGGACAGAATTCGCCGGACATAGCCCACGATGCTGTTGGTATTCTCCCGCTCGATTTGGATGGCGGAGTAGTTCCTCCGTCCGGCGATGCCGGTGAGGGGGGCGGCGGGGCTGTCCGCCCGGGCCACGATCCAGGAGCCGGGGGCCTGAGGACGGAAGGTATTGCAGATGTGGATGGGAATGCCGCTGCGGCGCACCGGGAGCACGGAGTCCTCATGAAGCACCGTGGCGCCCCGGTAGGCCAGCTCCCGCAGCTCGGGATAGGTGATGGAACGGATGGGGGCCGCCTGGGGCACGATGCGGGGGTCGGTGACCAGCATGCCGTCCACATCGGTCCAGTTTTCGTAAACCTGGGCGTCCATGGCGCTGGCCACCAGAGCGCCGGAGATGTCGCTGCCGCCCCGGCTGAAGGTGTGAATCTGCCCATCCGGCGTCACGCCGTAGTAGCCGGGCAGCACCGCGTGGGGCAGACGGCGCAGCCGTTCAAACAGGGCGTGGCGGGTCTTGATTTCGTCCAGGTTGCCCTGGGCATCGAAAAACACGCACTCCTCCGCATCCACAAAGGGCCAGCCCAGATAGGCCGCCATGATCCGGGCGGACAGGTATTCCCCGCAGGAGGCCATGTAGTCGGCGTTGTGGGGCAGCTGCTTCATTTCGGCGAAATCCCCGCTCAAGTCCAGCTGAATGCCCAAATCCTCCACGATCTGCTGAAAACGGGCCTCAATGGGTTCAAAATCCGCTTCCGCTCCGCTTCGCTGGAAGCGATAGAGCAGGTCGGTGACTTTGATGTCGCTTTCAAACCGTTTGCCCGGAGCGGACACCACCACGTACCGGCGGCCCGGGTCTGCCTGGATGATTTGGGCCGCATGGCGGAACCGGTCCGCATCAGCCAGGGAGGTGCCGCCGAATTTCGCTACGATCATTTTGTTCCACTTCCTAATCTCATTTTGAAATCATCATACCCGAAATACGTGATTTTTTCAAGAGCGGCCTCCGCTTTCCGCACCCAGATATCCGGCAGGGGCATTCCGTTAAAGGTATTGTTCTTGCAGGTGGTGTAGATGGCCATGTCTCCGAAGGTCAGACGCTGCCCTTCGGCAAGGGGCGCGTCAAAGCTGTAGTCCCCGATCACGTCCCCGGACAGGCAGGTGGGGCCACCCAGGCGGTAGGTATATTTCTTTTCCCCCGGCTCCCCGGAACTGTGCAGCGGGGGGCGGTAGGGCATTTCCAGCACATCCGGGGTATGGCAGGCGGCGCTCATGTCCAGAATCGCCAGCTTGATGCCGCCGTTTTCCGGCAGATCCAGCACCGAGGTCAAAAGATACCCGGCGTTCAGCGCCCAGGCCTCCCCGGGCTCCAGGTAGACCTCCACCGCCCATTTTTTCTGAAAATCCGTGATGCACCGTTCCAGCAGGGCCAGGTCATAGCCCGGGCGGGTGATGTGGTGGCCGCCGCCGAAATTCACCCATTTCATTTTGGGCAGCACATCGGAAAACCGGGCCTCCACCGCCCGGAGGGTTTCTGCCAGCGCGTCCGCGTCCTGCTCGCACAGGGTGTGAAAATGCAGCCCGTCCAGCAGTCCGGTCAGCTCCTTGGTCATGTGGGCATCCCACTGCTGCCGGGTGGTTCCCAGGCGGCTGCCCGGGGCGCAGGGATCGTAAATTTCATGTCCGTCCTGGGTGGAATGCTCCGGATTGATGCGCAGCCCCAGGCTCTTTCCGGCCGCCTTGGCCCGGGGGCCGAATTTTTCCAGCTGCCGGGGGGAGTTGAATACGATGTGGTCCGCATATTTCAGGAGCTCCGAAAAGTCCCGCTCCTGGTACCCAGCGCAGAATACATGGACCTCCTTCCCGGGCATTTCCTCCGCTCCCAGCCGGGCCTCAAACAATCCGCTGGCCTCGGTGCCGGCCAGATAGGGCGAAAGCAGGGGGTACAGGTTAAAATTGGAGAAGGCCTTCTGGGCCAGCAGCAGCTTTGCCCCGGTGCGCTTTCCCAGCTCACCCAGGATTTCCCCGTTGCGGCGCAGCTGCATTTCATCCAGAATATAGGCCGGAGTGGGCACATTGGCAAACAGTTCGGCGGGGTCCTTTTCCCCCAGGGAAAGAAAGGGCGGACGGCGGTCAGTGGCCATGGCAAATTCTCACTTTCTTAATCCACCAGCACCGGATCATGGCTCTCACTTCTGGGCAGACCGTGCCGGTCCAGGGCGTCCAGGAAGGGATCGGGGTCAAATTCTTCCACGGTGTGCACGCCGGGGGTGTTCCATTTCCCGGAGAGCAGCATCATGGCGCCGCACATGGCGGGCACGCCGGTGGTATAGGAGATGGCCTGGGAGCCCACCTCCCGGAAGCATTCCTGATGGTCGCAGACGTTATAGATATAGTAGGTCTTCTCCTTGCCGTCTTTTTTGCCGGTGAAGATGCAGCCGATGTTGGTCTTGCCGTGGGTCCGCGGACCCAGGCTGGCCGGGTCGGGCAGCAGGGCCTTCAGGAATTGGATGGGTACGATTTCTTTCCCCTCGAAGGTGATGGGAGTGGTGGACAGCATCCCCACGTTTTCCAGGCACTTCATGTGGGTCAGATAGCTCT
>JBJDYM010000366.1:0-3175 GCA_051867315.1 Faecousia sp. | reverse complement strand
GAGCCAAAATCCCTCGCCGTCAGCTCTTGCCGATTTCATCAGAGGTTCCCTAAATATTTTGGCTGCCTTCCTTTCGGAGGGCAGCTTTCTGTTTTCCGGAAAAATGGAGAAATCCCCCAATTCGTACTTGCGCCCGGGGCCTGGGTGGATTATAATAGATTCGGAATTTCGTCGAGAAAGGAGGGATTGGGTTGAATCCGATGTATACCTGCGAATGCGCCGACGGCAGAACCATCACGGGCAGTTCCCGATGGGACTTGGCCGATCTGAAACGAATGCCGCCGCTGGAGCTGGCCAAGGTGCTGACCGAGCTGCGGGATTTCTCCCGGTACTACGAAGCCACCTTTTTCTATCCTGCCCAATCCCTGGAGGCGGAAATCGGTCTTCTGCAGCGCAGGTACGAACAGGCCAGAAACACCGCCGTCTTCTGCGGCGGAATTGCCGGAATTTTTACATTGCTGTGGCTCATTATGGTGGCACTTCCCTTCCTGCGGTTCTCCGGTCTGACCATGCTGATGGCCGTACTGACGCTGATCAGCATTGTGGTACTGATTCCGTTCCTGTTCCGCTTTGTCTCCACACAGGAGGATCGCGCCAAACGTCTGCCCCGTTTCCAGGCCAAACTGGAACGGCTGGAAAAGCAGGAGGAAAAAGAAATCTACGGCACCTATGTGGATTATCTCATCGGTGGCTACCTGATTTCCCCGGAATACAGTCTGTTCAGCCAGGCAATTGAGCTGATGATCCAGGCCCTCAGTTCCCGCCGGGCCAACAATCTTTCGGAAGCCACCCTGCTGTGCAAAAAGAAATTCGGCAAATCCCCCGTCCCCCGCATCATCACCTCCCTGCGTTCTGTCAGTGATCCAGCCGCTCCCCGGAAAACCAAAGCGGAGGCCACCACCCAAAGACTGAACCTGAATCAGCTGGAACGTCAAGGGCCGGACATTCAGGTAGTGCTCCAGCTGGCGGAATACCTCCATGCCGCTGTAAAGGGCTATGCCTCCAACCTGCCGACCGTCTCCCAGGGGGACGGCAGCGTGGCAGCAACCCTGACCTGCGAGGAGGAAGAATTGATCTCCGAATACCGCTATCTGCAGGACGATGAGAAAAAGCGAATCCGCCGGGTGGTTCACAGCTTCCACACTAAGAAATACTGATAAAACCCGCCTGCGCTCTGTG
Source organism: Faecousia sp. (assembly GCA_051867315.1). GTDB lineage: Bacteria > Bacillota > Clostridia > Oscillospirales > Oscillospiraceae > Faecousia. The sequence continues at coordinate 1,996 of JBJDYM010000366.1, read as the reverse complement.
ATAAGCCAGAGTACGCAGGCGGGTATTGATTTAGGCAGATACCGGTGCGAGCCACTGCCTTACCTGTTCAACGCTTACATTGATGGCCTTGGCAATAAACTCCTCATTCATCCCCATATTGTAGAGGTTCAGCGCTGTTTCCTTGGCTCTTTTCAGCTCTCCTTCCGCACGTCCTTCCGCACGTCCTTCCGCACGTCCCTCCGCGCGGCTCTTATCTCTCATCATTTCCATTTCTCTGCACATTTCGCTCACTCCTTCCGGTGATTCTTTCAGGTAACGGGTACGTTGGGCCAGCAAATCAATCTGCATATCATCCGCGTCGGTGCAGTTAAAGTCGTGCATCAGCTTGCCGACATCTGAATTCCCGCGATACTCACCATTTACATATAGAATATATGTGCCGTCGTCAAAGGATTTTCCGGTGGTTAAGTTCATCCGCTGAATTTGATAAACCGGTTCTTTCTCGCCGAAGAAATCCCTTTCCGTGATGAAAATTGTGTAGGTATCCGGTAAATCATCAAAGCACTGGCCCTTATCCAGATTCTCCACATCCATCACACTGGCATGATATCTTGCCCGATGGGGCCCTGCGCCCCGGTCTGCCCTTTGAATCTCAATATCATATTTTTTCCCGGATTCATCGGTTGCATACGCATCAAGGCAAACTGTCCGTGCCCCGGTTACACGCTTCATATCCGCCTGGGTTTCAAATGACTGAACCAGCAAATCGGGTTTTCCAATGATGATTCTCAAAACCAACTGGACCAAATCGCCGTTCTTCTTGAAAAGGCTTCTCATAAAATCATCGTCCATCGGGCGAAATCCCCGAAGACGCTGCAGGTCTTCCTGATGCTCACGCTCTTTTCGGAGCCTTTCTGATTCTGTCATCGGATGCACCTCTCCGTTTCCCATAGAGAATCATTTGTTTTGTATTCATTCTAGCATACCGATTCCATTTTTTCAAGAATACTTGGTTTCAAATCTGTAAAAAAGCTGAAAAGTGGTCAATAATATGAGCAAATCAATAATCATTTTACTGAAAAAAGCACATCCCTCGGAATTTCCTTGGGATGTGCTTCTTATATGGGATCTTTACAGAAATTACTTCAGGCTCTCAGCAACGGCCACAGCCACGGAGACGGTAGCGCCGACCATGGGGTTGTTGCCCATGCCCAGGAAGCCCATCATCTCGACGTGCGCGGGGACGGAGGAGGAGCCGGCGAACTGGGCGTCGGAGTGCATACGGCCCATGGTGTCGGTCATGCCGTAGGAAGCGGGACCGGCAGCCATATTGTCAGGATGCAGGGTACGGCCCGTGCCGCCGCCGGAGGCCACGGAGAAGTACTTCTTGCCCTGCTCGATGCATTCCTTCTTGTAGGTGCCGGCAACAGGATGCTGGAAGCGGGTGGGGTTGGTGGAGTTACCGGTGATGGAGACGTCCACGCCCTCGTGGTGCATGACAGCAACGCCCTCGCGGACATCGTCGGCACCGAAGCAGCGAACAGCAGCCCGCTCGCCGTCGGAGTACTTGTACTCCTTGACGATCTTCAGCTCGCCGGTGTAGTAGTCGAACTGGGTCTGCACATAGGTAAAGCCGTTGATCCGGGAGATGATCTGGGCAGCGTCCTTGCCCAGGCCGTTCAGGATGACCCGCAGGGGCTCCTTCCGGGCCTTGTTGGCGGAGCGGGCGATGCCGATGGCGCCCTCAGCAGCGGCGAAGGACTCGTGGCCGGCCAGGAAGGCGAAGCACTTGGTCTCGTCCCGCAGCAGCATAGCGCCCAGGTTGCCGTGGCCCAGGCCGACCTTCCGGTCCTCGGCCACGGAGCCGTCGATGCAGAAGGCCTGCAGGCCGATGCCGATGGCCTCGGCGGCTTCGGCGGCGTTCTTGACGCCCTTCTTCAGAGCAATGGCAGCGCCCACGGTGTAAGCCCAGCAGGCATTCTCAAAGCAGATGGGCTGAATGCCCTTGACGATCTCATAGGGATCGAAGCCCTTG
>JBJDYM010000365.1:0-3175 GCA_051867315.1 Faecousia sp. | reverse complement strand
CTGTATTGCTATGTATAATGACAACAGCAAAACAGAAAGGAAAGGACCCAGAGCACCCTCCTGCAAAGTCGTGTACTCTGAGTCCTGGTATAAAAACCATGTTCATCATAGCAGATTATTTGCTGGAGTACAAGGAGAAAAGCAATATTTTTCGTTAAGAGCAGTGCAGCACCACCCATGTGCCCATCCTGCAGCGGGAATCTTTGCTACAGGGATCGCCGAAAGCGGATTCTGCGCCGGGAGGGCGGCGAAAAGAATTGGCTTCTGATTCGCCGGTTCCGCTGCAGCAAATGCCGGCATTACCATAATGAACTCCCAGACTGTATTCTGCCATACAAGCACTATGAAGCAGAGGTTATCAGCGGCGTTCTGGATGGCATTGTAACGCCAGACGATGCAGATTCCGAGGACTACCCAAGCTTTATGACCATGCTGCGGTGGCTGCGATGGTTTACGGAGAATCTCGCCAACATGGAAGGGTATCTTCGCAGTGTCCAGTACCGGCTCTGGAGGCATCCCAGTATGCACTGCTCTACAAAATTGCATCTGAAAGAAGTTCGGGCGGCAACAGAGAAATGGCTGGAAGCTGTGATGCGGATCATTTACAACAGCGGTGGTTATTTGCCGGCTGTATACCGCTGAGCCTTTGCACCTACTTTGTTTTATCTGTCATGATGCTGCGGTGTATCATGATCTCCGAAGGAGGTCGTTGCACCATGAACAGTAAGACAAGCGATTGGCAGGAGGTCGAGGCCCTGCGCAGGTACCAGCTCATCGCTCCGCTGCTGGATCCGGAGATCGATCCAGCCAAGAGGCTGCAGCTGCGGAAAAACCTCGCGGAACAGCATGAAACCAGTATCAGAACCATTTACCGCTATGAGGAGGCCTACCGCAGCGGTGGGTTCTCCGGGCTGAAGCCCGCAGACCGAACACAGCGCAGGTCTCAGAAGCTGCCGGGAAACTTCGATGACCTGCTGCAGGAGGCCATCCAGCTGAAGCGGGAGGTCCCCCAGCGGTCTGTCCGCCAGATCATCCGCATTTTGGAGCTGGAAGGCCGTGTTGCCCCGGGAAAGCTGAAACGCTCTACCCTGGAGCGGTATCTCTATGATGCCGGCTTTGGCGTCAAGCAGATGCAGATGTACAAGGATGCCCGCAAAAGCTCCTCAAAGCGCTTCTGCAAGCCTAACCGGATGATGCTGGTCCAGGGAGACATCAAGTATGGCCCGAAGCTGCCCGTTGGAAAGAATGGCGCCATGGTTCAGACCTATCTGTCCTCAGCCATTGACGATCACTCCAGATTTATACTGGCATCCCGTTTCTACGACAACCAGGAAGAAGAGATCGTGGAAGACACCTTTCACCAGGTCATCGATCACTATGGCAAATTCGATGCCTGCTACTTTGACCATGGCTCTCAGTACATTGCAAGGCAGCTGAATCTATCCCTTTCAAGGCTTGGTATTACGGTCCGAACGGCACCTGTCAGGAGTGGGAAATCCAAGGGGAAGATTGAGAAGTTTCACCAGGTGGTCGACAGCTTTCTGCGTGAGGCCCGTCTGAAAAAGATCAAGACTCTGGAGGAGCTGAACCGCCAGTGGGACATCTTTCTGGAGACAGAATACCAAGATAAGGCACACACTGGAATTGCAGAATATTATGCCAGCTATGGTGCTGCTATCCCAGAGGGCGGCATCACGCCCCGGCAGGAGTTCAACCGGGATACCAGACCTCTGTGCTACCTGGATGTTTCTGTGGTTTCTGAGGCCTTCCTGCACCATGAGAGTCGAAAGGTGGACAAGGGTGCCTGCATCAGCTTCCGGGGCAGGAAGTATGAGACGAAGCCGTCTCTGATCGGGTTTACGGTGGAGATCTCCTATGATCCAGGTGCACCGGAAACGCTGACCGTGCATTACCCCGGCATGGAGCCCTTTCCCGCTTCTCCGGTAAAGATCGGGAGCTTTTGTGACAGGAAACCTGCGCTGCCGGTCAGTATGCAGCAGGCGGAGCCGGAGACCTCCCGGCTGCTGGATGCGTTGGCCGTAGAACATGAACGTTCCCAGCAGAAGCTGGCCGATGCCATCTCCTTCGCGTCCTACCGGAAGGAGGTTGGCGGTCATGTATGAGAGCTTCTTCGGTATGACACATACACCGTTCAGCAGAGACATCCCAACGGACCAGCTCTACGAGTCTCAGGCGATGCGCGAAACCCTGGGCCGTCTGGCCTATGTGGCTGACCGCCAGCTCTTCGCAGTGGTAACCGCAGATTCCGGCTGCGGGAAATCCACGCTTCTTCGAAAATTCTATGCAGAGCTGCCCCAGACAGACTATCTGGTCCTCTACCTGTCGGATTCGAAGCTGACGCCAAGATGGTTCTACAAGGGCCTGCTGGACCAGCTTGGACTGGAGTCCCGCTTCTACCGGGGCGATTCCAAACGGCAGCTGCAGCAGGAGATTGAGATCATACGAGGCGTCCAGAAGAAAAAAGTTGTGTGCATTTTGGATGAAGCGCATCTCCTGGAAAAGGAGACCCTTGAGGAGTTCCGCTTCCTGCTGAATTACCGCTTCGACTCCATGAGCCCGCTGGCGTTGGTACTGGTGGGCCAAACCGAACTGTGGGAGGATAAGCTCAAGCTTCAGCGGTACACAGCGATTCGCCAGCGGATCGATATGTACTGTACGCTGCCACATCTGGATCGGTCGGAAACGGAGCAATATGTGCGGGGCCATTTGGATTACGCAGCGTGTCCCCAGGAAATCTTTACATCAAAAGCCATGGATGAGATTCACAAGGCTTCTGCTGGTATTCCGCGTATGATCAACCGCATTTGCGAGAAGGCTTTGATGTATGCCTTCCAGCAGCAGAAGCGGCTGGTCGATGACTATATGATACAGTTTGTGGTGGAGCATGAGCTGCTTACAGTTTGAGTATATCTCCCTTGCGCAGGCTCAGGCCATACCACTGGACCGGCTTCGGGAGATGTACAATGACGCGGTAGAGACGATCCGGTATTTGGAGCTTTGCCTTTCCGAGGAAAGGCAGTTTTCTGACGAGTGGGAATATGCTTACCAGCAGGCCGCAGATATGCTATACGGATGAAAATACGCGCTTGGCCGGGGTGCTTGGCCCCGGCCAAGCGTGAAAGCATCAATGACATGAAGTCTGGCAAATGGGCGA
>JBJDYM010000364.1:0-3176 GCA_051867315.1 Faecousia sp. | reverse complement strand
TTAGAGTGCTAAAATTCACAAACCATCCGATGAAAGTTCACGATTGGGTCACAAATGGCCTCCTCAGCCGAAAAACAGACGCAAAAAAATCTTGCAGCCGGGGCTTCGGCTGCAAGAAAATCATTATAAATCGTCCTCGTCGTCCAGATAGTAGCTCAAATCCAGGTCGCTCAGGTCATCCCATTCCGGGTCTTCCTCCGGGACGAAGGGCTGCCTCGGCTGCTGGGTTGCCTGTCTGGACTGCTGCCGGGGCGCCTGGGGCTTTCTCTGCTGGGGCGCGGGAGCCGGACGCCGGGGCCTGGGATCGGGCTGCAGATCCTCCTCCCGGTCGCCGTAGAATTTGAGAATGATCAACGCAGCCACAGCGCCCAGCACGGCAACGACGACAATCACGACCACGATCACCACCAGCAGGGTATTGGACCTGGCCGGCGTGCGGATGGGCGTTGTAACGGGGACGGTGGAGGGAAGGGTTTCATCCGTGGTCTCCGTCTCCCCGGTGCCCCAGGGAGCCAGGGTGGCGGCAGAAGCCGGCTGGGTGGTGGGCGCGGTTGTCTCCGTTTCGGCAGCCGCATAGCTCACGGCAGCGCAGGCGGTCTTGGCGGGGGCACTGATGTCGGTGCCGTTGGTGCTGCGGACCACACAGTAATAATAGACGGTGCCGGGGGTGTAGCTGGGGATGTAGGTGGCGGCGGTAGCGCCCAGAATGGCCTTGCCGCCGGAATTGGAGTTGATGGTATTGGAGTACCATTGATAGGTCAGGGTGACTCCCTGGTCAGAGGTCGCGGCGCTGACCCGCAGGGAGGTGGACTCCCCCGCGTTCAGGTTGGCGCTGCTGGGCTGGGACTGAATGGTGGGAGCAGTCAGCTCCGGGTCCGTCACCCGGATCATGGCAGCTCCGCTCCACACATTGCCGCTGAAGCCCACGAACTCCGCCCGCACGCGCCACTGATCCAGCGCCAGGGGAATCTGGTCCAGGCCGAGCCGCTCGGTTCCAAGGCCGGTGACCACCAGTCCGGAGAACCGGGCCGGGGCGTCCTTGGCCAGAATATTGGTGCTGCCGTCGGGGCTCTGCAGGTACCAGATGATGCCGGTGCAGTCAGTTGCCCTGGCCACAAATTCCGCATAGCCGCCCTTGCGAACGGTTTCGGAGGTGGGGTCCTTGGTAACCGTGGGAAAGCTTGCCGTGGGAGGAGCGGGGGGCTGGGTGGTTTCACTGCTGCTCCCGGAGCCGCCGCTCTCGGAGCCACCGCTTTCAGAACTGCCGCCCTCGGAGCCGCCGCTTCCAGAACCGCCGTCCCCGGAGCCGCTACCCTCGGAGCCGCCGCCCTCGGAGCTGCCGCCCTCGGAGCCGCCGCCTTCGGAGCCGCTACCCTCGGAGCCGCCGCTTCCAGAACCGCCGTCCCCGGAGCCGCCGCCCTCGGAGCCGCCGCCCTCGGAGCCGCCGTCTTCGGAGGAAACGTTAATGGGCAGTTCTCCACCGCTCTGGATATTGTCGCCTTCCAGTGCATCGGCGAAGCCGGCCGTACACACAGACAGCACAAAGGCCAGTGCTATAATCAAAGAAAGTGCTTTTTTCATTGGAATTCCTCCTGATTTTTGCTGTCGGAACAGCAGAGGATGTGTATGTAAGAGATCACTTCTGTCCTATTTGGTGCCCATCGGCTTTTCTCAGAATACGGACAGGCGGGATACGCTGCTGTAGAGGTTATCAGCCTCCCGCTTTTGTAACGAATCTGAGCGTTCGGTCCAATGGTACAACGTTGGATACGGATTCGCCCAACCCGGCATCCCATGGAGGGGTTGTACTGCGCGGGAGGATGACATCCTCCTCTACAGTGACGGTGCGAATGACATAAACCAATTTGTTCGTATGCCGAATGAAGCCGGTAAACACATTATATTTGATTTCACCAGCCCCGTCAATTGTCATAAAAGAGAAAAATGTGGAAAAATAGGAAAATTAACCCTAAAGGGCCGAATTGGCCCCGGCCCGCCGCTGCTCCCGCAATTCCGGCAGGGAAATCAGGATGACCATGGTCAGGATGCAGGCAAAGCCCAGATAATCCAGCATCTGGAAGGGGGTCTTCAGCCACAGCCGGGAAAAAAGCGGGGCGGACACCGTCTCCACTGCGGAAATCAGACCGGCTTTTAATCCGCCGATCAGCACGGTGCTCTGCAAGTACAGGGTAAAGCCCAGCACTGTGCCCACCAGCACAATGGTCCCCAGCCCCAGCAGGGCCCCCGGACTGTAATCGCCGGGCAGCCGCCAGGCCCGCAGCAGCAGCGCCAATACCCCGCCGCCGATCAGCATGCCGTAGGCGATGACCGGGCTGCTGCCGTATTTCTTGATCAGCCGTCCCGGGGCCACGGTGTAAACCACCAGCGCCACCGCCGCTGCCAGACCCCAGCCCAGTCCCGCCGGGGAAAGCGCCATGTTGGAAAGACTGCCATGGGTGGCCAGCAGGAAAATACCGAACAGGGCCAAAAGCAGCCCCAATGCCTCACTGCGCTTTGGCAGCCGCCGGAACACCAGGCAGGTATACACCAGCAGCATGGCCTCGCCGGTGTACTGCACCGCCGTGGCCGTGCCGGAGTCGGAATAGAAGATGGCCTGCATGTAGCAAAACTGCACCGCCATCAGTCCTGCGACGCCGAAGAAGATCAGCTGTGCGGCATCCTTTTTATCCTTCCACACCCGAACCAGGGCTTTGGGGTCCTTCACCGCCGCCATGGCCAGCAGGATCATCCCCGCCGACAGCAGCCGCACCGTGGTCAGCCAGCCGGAGTCCATCCCGGTGTGGGAGAACAGATATTGGCCCACCGTACCGGAGAAGCCCCAGCAGACGCCGGAAATAAACGCAAACAGAATGCCGCGAATGGTTTTCTTTTTCATGTGAAATGCTTCCTTTGATATCATTACCGGCAGGAAACCAGCTCCATGCGCCTGTTTTCCCGGCCGTAGGGTACAGAATCAGGGCAGACATCGGAAGAAAGAATCGCCTCCAGAATCCGGATGACGCAATCATCCAACTCCGACTCCCGAAGGCGCAAATCCTTCCTGGCCTCCAGGGCGTCCAGGATTTCCAGAATGTCGGATTCGTTGCCGGGCATGATCAGGTCATTGCCCGCCTGGATGCATTTGACGGCGGAGGAGCCGTGGCCCTGGTTGGTGG
>JBJDYM010000363.1:0-3187 GCA_051867315.1 Faecousia sp. | reverse complement strand
TATCCAGATAAAAAAGAAGTAAACCGCCCAGATCCCAACTAGTGCGGTTTACTTCTTGTAACCGAAGGGGGAGCTAACCGTCTATCGGCAGCGCCCTTTTCTATATTTATTATAGCACAAACGGCGGCATTGTCAAGCAGCGGCTCTTTGGATTGACAGCAACATCCATATCTGATAAGATAACAATGGTTCTTCGGAACCAGGGCGCTGCCTGAACGCGGTAGGCGGTTTTCTCCCCCAACACAGGGGGTGACTTCTTTTGCCCCCTGTCCTTTTTGGAAAGGGGGTGGCTGATTTGGTTACATATACAGATTTATTTGTTTTTTGTACCCTGATTGTCAGCTTGATCAGTCTGATTATCCAGATAAAAAAGAAGTAAACCGCCCAGATCCCAACTAGTGCGGTTTACTTCATCGCAATACGAGGGAGCGAACCGTCTATCGGCAGCGCCCTTTCTATGTTTATTATAGCACAAACGGCGGCATTGTCAACATGAAAGCACTCCTGACCGGTGGAGATTGTCCAAAGGTCAGGAGTGGTTTGTTTCAGGCTTTGGCGGTTAACAGAATTTACGCCTTTGCAGTCTGCTTCTCAGCCAGGCGCTTCAGACCCAGTGCGGCCACGATGATACCCAGGACGAACAGAGCCACCGCAAAGACCAGCTGGAGCACATTGCCGGCGGTGGGGTTACCCACCAGGGCAACAATCTTCTGCACCAGAGCGGTCAGGGTCACAGCCAGCATAATGACCATGGGAGCCCACAGCATCCAGCCCTTGCGGTTGGTCTTCTTCAGGAAGACGGCGCAGGCGATCAGGGCCAGGGCACTGAGCAGCTGGTTGGCGGAGCCGAACAGGGGCCAGATGTTCTTGTAACCCAACCGGGCCAGCAAATAGGCCAGAACCAAGGTGACAACCGTTGCGAAATACTTGTTGGTCAGAACCTTGCGCCAGGGCTCCATCCTGTCGTCCTCAATGGAGGCATCCAGGAACAGCTCCTGGAAGGACAGGCGGCCAATGCGGGCAACACTGTCCAGGCTGGTTAACGCAAACGCGGACACAGACAGATTGATCAGTGTGAATACAACACCGTGGGGCATCCCAATCTCTGCCAGGAAATTGGCAACGCCGCCGGCAAACACCTGAGCGGGGGTATTGTAGCCGGCAGCAGCGGCCTCGCCGGTGGCAAAGGAAGCCACGGCAATCAGCGCGATGACCGCCAGCATGGACTCCAGCAGCATGGAGCCAAAGGAAACGGGCAGCATGTGCTTCTCGCTCTTAATCTGCTTGGAAGAAGTGCCGGAGGAAACCAGGCTGTGGAAGCCGGAAACAGCGCCGCAGGCGATGGTAACAAACAGCACAGGGAACATATTGCCGGTGCCCTCCACATAAAAGCTGGTGAAGGCAGGCAGGTTGATGCTGGGATTCGTCAGCAGAACGCCCACCACAGAAGCCAGAATCATAAAGACCAGCAGGTAGCTGTTCAGGTAGTCCCGGGGCTGAAGCAGCGCCCAGACGGGAACCACACTGGCAACCAAAATGTACAGGAAAACCACCAAATGCCAGGTGCCGGTGGAAACATACACCGGGACGTTCAGGCCAACCACCACGCCCAGAACCAGCAGGCCGATCGCGATGGCAGTGTTGACCCACTTGTTCAGCTTGGCATAGCGAAGCACAAAGCCAAGGGCAACCGCCTCCAGGATGAACAGCATACTGGTGGTCGCCACGCTGCCGTTGGCGCTGATGCGGGCGCCGTCAGCGGTGAAGCCATTGAAGGTACCTGCCACCACATCGGCAAAGGCGGCGACCACAAGAATGCAGAACAGCCAGCAGAACAGCAGGAACAGCTTCTTGCCCAGCTTGCCGATGTATTCCTCAATGATGTAGCCAATGGTGCGGCCCTTGTTCTTCACGGACGCGTACATTGCGGAAAAATCCTGCACGGCGCCAAAGAACACGCCGCCCACAAGCACCCACAGCAGAACCGGAACCCAGCCAAACACAGCGGCCTGTATGGGGCCGTTGATGGGGCCGGCGCCGGCGATGGAAGCGAACTGATGCCCGAAAACCACCGAGGTGTCCGCAGGCTCGTAGTCCACGCCGTCCCGCAGTTCATAAGCAGGGGTCTTTGCGTTGGGGTCAACACCCCAGGTTTTTGCCAGCCAGCGGCCGTAAAACAGGTAGCCTCCGCCCAGCACAACGATGGCAATCACCATCATCAAAAGTCCGTTCATTTTCATTTCCTCCTTTTTTCTTTCCCAGAAACAGCGGCCAATCACAATAAATAGAAAAACTTCGTCTCCCTGAAAAAATTCAAAGAGACGAAGTCAATACTCCGCGGTACCACTCTTGTTGCGGCAAAACGCCGCCACTCATCCAGGCTCAAGCAAGCCCTGCCCATATAACGGTGGGCTTCCGGTCAACCTTACTGATCTGACGATGTTCCGGTGACTGCTCGCAGGGGATACTCACAGCCGCGCTTCTATGCCTTGCACCAACCGGCAATTCTCTGGAGAAGGATGCGGCTGCAACGGTCCTGTTCGTTGCATTTGTCCGTGTTCTGTAGATGAATGTATGCTACCACGGGACACTCCATTTGTCAAGCCAGATTTGGCGCGGATTACAAATTTGTACGGTATTACATTTTATCCGCAATTCAAATTCAGATGTTTGTTAATTTTTACTAAATTATATGGCATTTTCAGGAGCCCATTTTCAAGCTTTTCAGATAAATATTACAAATTACAACATCTTAGCCCAAAAATCGGAGGACTTCTTCCGTAACGTCATTCGGTGTATTTCCCCATTACGTCATGCAGAGATTCGCAGAAAGCAAAACCACTCCCGGCTTGTGGAAATTTCCACAGGTCAGGAGTGTCTTGCCTTCAGAACTGGGCGGCCTCGGCGCTCTTGAGCTGCAATTGCAGCTTGTCCGCGATCAGGGCGATGAACTCGGAATTGGTGGGCTTTCCTTTGGTATTGGATACGGTGTAGCCGAAGAACCGCTGGAGGGTATCCAGGTCGCCCCGGTCCCAGGCGACCTCGATGGCATGCCGGATGGCCCGCTCCACTCTGGATGGGGTGGTGCCGAAGGTTTTGGCCACCTGGGGATACAGGACCTTCGTGATGGCGTTGATCACGTCCATGTCGTTCACCGCGATGATGATGGCCTCCCGCAGGTACTGGT
>JBJDYM010000362.1:0-3188 GCA_051867315.1 Faecousia sp. | reverse complement strand
GGTCTCTTTCGTTTAGGGTCCTTCACTAAGGTGACATCACCTTTAGGTTCCACTGGCATAGCCGTGCAGGTTCGAGTCCTGTCACCCGCACCAAACCAATATAATCCGAACCAGTTCTTCCCTGTGGGAGACGGGTTCGGATTATTTGTTTTCTTCAGCAAATTCGAGGAGACCCATTTCCGAAACGGTGTTGTTAGGCGACCAGAATCAAAGCCCGGAGGACCAAGAAAAAAGAAACAGATTTAGGAGGACACTGTTATGGATAAGAAGGTTATTTCCTGTGAGTTCAATATCGATACTGCCGGAGGACAGCGAGAGGAAGGAAGCAATCCTGCGTCGGAACCTGGAATACTATCACAAATTGATGGGGCGCCCCTTTGTGCAGGAAGCGGATCTGATTGAAGCCGGGTTTGAACCGGGATCGGGGTTTGGCGCTGCGCTGAAATATGCCAGAAAGCTGCATCTGTCCGGAGTTAATAAAAAACGAGCACGAAAGGCGGCCATATCCTTTCTGAAAAGGAAAAGGGGACAGTCTCCCTGCGGAAACGGATGAAAAGGCGACAGGTAACCATGCACGCTGTGTTGTCCCGCATAGATATTCCATTACAGTGCAGGGATTCCTCCTTGCAGAATAAGCCTCCCTTGAATGCCCCAACATTCAGGGGAGGCTTGTTGTCTGCTTGTGCTCCCCGTGAGGGGAGCGACAGGTCATGGACTTCGGTGTAGCGCTGATGAACCTATTTCAATCCACGCTCCCCGTGGGGGGAGCGACGAGTGGCCGTCGTCGCTTAAGGTCTCGCCGAACTATTTCAATCCACGCTCCCCGTGGGGGGAGCGACTATCGACAGCACCTTTGCCCATCTGCTGGATGGGACATTTCAATCCACGCTCCCCGTGGGGGGAGCGACTCTGGGCGGCTCCAGATCCGCAACTGGAGCGACAAATTTCAATCCACGCTCCCCGTGGGGGGAGCGACCCTCATAGTTTCCGGCCGGAGCCAGACCATAGAGAATTTCAATCCACGCTCCCCGTGGGGGGAGCGACCGCCCTCCTTTTTGCCTCCCTTGAGACTTTCCACATTTCAATCCACGCTCCCCGTGGGGGGAGCGACGGATGCTTCCAGGGATGGAAGATATGGTCACAGAATTTCAATCCACGCTCCCCGTGGGGGGAGCGACGCCGGTTTGGCCGCGCAAACTGTGAAAACATCCTGATTTCAATCCACGCTCCCCGTGGGGGGAGCGACCCGATTCGGCCACAGACCCCAGCGGAACGCGAGGGATTTCAATCCACGCTCCCCGTGGGGGGAGCGACCGGGCACCTTTGCCACGGTTTGACAAACCCGAAATTTCAATCCACGCTCCCCGTGGGGGGAGCGACGCTGGGTACATTGTCAAGTATAGTCGATTTTTGTCATTTCAATCCACGCTCCCCGTGAGGGGAGCGACCTTTATGGTGAAGTGCTGAGCAAAGGGAATTTGGATTTCAATCCACGCTCCCCGCGGGGGGAGCGACGAGTTGACATGTAGGGCGGCAATGTGATAGGATGATTTCAATCCACGCTCCCCGCGGGGGGAGCGACGGGATCGTTGCGGTTTCCAGCGTCGGAACCCAGAAATTTCAATCCACGCTCCCCGTGGGGGGGAGCGACTAAACGCAGATGTGTCGAGCGTCATACTCGTTTTATTTCAATCCACGCTCCCCGTGGGGGGAGCGACTCGGAACGATTTCAATTTTTGTCACGCCCCCGGAATTTCAATCCACGCTCCCCGTGGGGGGAGCGACAATGCTCCTCGGCGCTATCGCCGGAACGGCTGTATTTCAATCCACGCTCCCCGTGGGGGGAGCGACGTTGATCTGATACTGCAAACTGTTCCGCCCTTGAACATTTCAATCCACGCTCCCCGTGGGGGGAGCGACTGGATCGGTATCCATTATTACGCCCGAGGAATACATTTCAATCCACGCTCCCCGTGGGGGGAGCGACCCGGGATAGGGCCCTTGCCTATCTAAAAGCGCAGGCAATTTCAATCCACGCTCCCCGTGGGGGGAGCGACAGCAAAGATGCACAAATTGTTTGTTCATCTTTGGCGGAGAGTTAACAGTTTTTCATATTTCAAATCCGCAGAAAACGAATTCGTGGGGGTATAATAGCGTAAATCGGCAAGGCTTGGCATCTGAATCCGGTGCGAACCTGCCCGGAGAACGCTGTACACTTGGACCTCGCGGTCAGATCATCAGGGTGTCCTCCGGCTGGTAGGTATGCTTGCAGCCGAAATGCTCCACCTTCTTTTCGTACCGGTTTCCCAGGTAATAGAACCGGAGGCTGTCCTTTTCCGGGTCCATGATGGCAAGGAGTTTTGCTTGCAGGCTCCTGCACTGGCCGGCATCCAGGAGGCATTCAAACACGGAATTCTGCACCCGCTGGCCGTAGTCCACGCATTTTTTTGCTATTTGCCGCAGCCGCTTTTTTCCGCCGGCATCCTCTGTATTGACATCGTAGGTAATCAGTACCAGCATCTTATCACTTCCATAAAAAAGGTGGGTATGCGTCCAGATCTCCGCGAAGATACCGGGCCAGCAGCAGAGCCTGAACGTAAGGAATCATGCCCCAGCTCATTTTCTCGTTCAGGTATGGGTGAGTCAGCGCATCCCGCTTGCGCTCCTGCCAGGCTTTCAGAAATTTTTTGCGGCCGTCCTCTGTCAGCAGCACCGCACCGCTGTCCTGGGGTTGAAAATCCTCGGGTTTTATCATGCGGTTGTTAACCAGTGTCAGTACAAATCGGTCGGCCATACAGGGGCGCAGCTCCTCCATTAAATCAAGAGCCAGCGAAGTGCGCCCCGGACGGTCCCGATGGAGAAAGCCCACATAGGAATCCAGCCCCACACCTTCCAAGGCGCTGGCACAGTCGTGGGTCAGAAGACTGTAGGCAAAGGACAGCATGGCGTTCACCCGGTCAAGTGGTGGGCGGCGGTTGCGGCCATGGAAGAAGAAATCCTCCTTCCGGCTTAGCAGCTGTTTCATGGCTCTTCCTCCATTGCGGCTTTCAGATAGGCGGACACAGAGCGGTTTTTCATCAGCCTGGGCAGACAAAGCTCTTTCAGGGAGCAGGCATTGCAGGATTTTGTAGGTTTGACCTTGGGGGTGTAGCCCCGGCGATAGAGCTGGTGCATTTCTTCCAGCAGCC
>JBJDYM010000361.1:6265-11168 GCA_051867315.1 Faecousia sp. | reverse complement strand
GCGTTTTCAACTCCATCAGTGCTCCTTAATTTGTACCGTCAAAATCTTCCATGGTATCACAGGTCTCGGAGGATATTCCTTCCTGCTTCAAAAATGCCTTACCGACTGTCTGAAAAACGATTTTCAGATCACCCAGGAAAGTGATCTTGCTTACATATTCGCAATCCAGTTCAAACCGGTGGGTCCATGTAATGGAATTTCTGCCGTTGACCTGAGCGTAGCCGGACAATCCGGGGCGCACATCGTGCCGGTGCCGCTGCTTTTCGGAGTAAAGGGGCAGGTATTGAACCAAGAGAGGTCTTGGTCCGATCACACTCATATCCCCCTTGATGATGTTGAATGCCTCCGGCAGTTCGTCCAGACTGGTCTTTCTTAAAAACCGGCCGTACCGGTTGAGCCGCACCTCATCCGGGAGGAGATTCCCCTGTTCATCCCGCCGGTTGTCCATGGTGCGAAATTTGATGAGTTTAAAAATTTTTTCATCCTTTCCGGGGCGCGCTTGTGTAAAGAAGGGATTCCCCCTCATAAAAATTGCTCCCAGAATGGTCAAGATCCCATAAAGCCAGGAAAAAACGATAACCGCCGCAAAACCGCACAGAAGATCCAACGGGCGCTTGAAGTATTTTTCATAGGGGCCGTAAGGCCGATGCTTTTCCATCCTCTTGCTCCGTTCCCTTTATTCAAAGCAGGCCCTGATCACTTCGATGATTCTGTCCTGCTGCTCTGTGGTCATTTTGTTGTCACTGGGCAGGCACAGGCCTCTTTCAAAGATATCCATGCCCACGTCCGCGCAGCCGCCCTCGATATAGGCGTTGGTTCTGGCTCTGCCGCTGCCGTCGCGCACCACAAAGGGATTCATCCGGTAGATGGGCTGCATATGCATCGGCTTCCAAATCGGGCGGCCTTCGGCGTTGATGGAGGCGATGGCTTGTAAAATCTCAGTGGGGCAGCTCTTGCCATGGGCCGGGATGAAGAGGGCATCCCGCTCCCCTCTAACCTGGGGGCACATGGCGTCCCGGTCAAGGAGCATGCAGCTGAGCCAGAAATTGGGCTCGCTGTTCTTCCCGTCATAGGGATTCATCTGTACCGGCAAATCCTTGAAGCCCTCCTGATAGCGAAGATAGATGGCTTTCTTCCGGGCAATGTGCTCCTCCAGGTGGGGAAGCTGCCCCCGGACGACGCCGGCAATCACATTGCTCATGCGGTAGTTATAGCCCAGTTCCTCATGCTGGTACCAGGCGGCCTGCTCTCTGGACTGGGTGGACCATTTGCGGGCCTTTTCTGCCGCTTCGGCGCTGTCGGTCAGGAGCATGCCGCCGGAGGAGCCGGTGATGATTTTGTTGCCGTTAAAGGAAATGGCGCTGTACATTCCAAAAGAGCCGGTTTGGATTCCCTTGTAGGTGGCGCCCAGAGATTCGGCGGCATCTTCAATGATGATCGCGCCGTGCTTCTGGCATACCTCTTTGATTTCGTCCACCTTACCCGGGGTGCCATAGAGGTGCGCGGTGACCACAAGCTTGATTTCAGGATACATCTGAAACGCCTTTTCCAGGGAAACCGGGTCAATGTTCCAGGTGTCGTATTCCGTATCGATGAAAACAGGAATGCCGCCCTCATAGACAATGGGATTCACCGTGGCGTCAAAGGTCATGTCGCTGGCAGCAACCAGATGACCGTCAAGGGCACCCTTTCCAATGGCGGGTTTTCCATAGAGCTGCTCTCCCGCCAGCTTCATGGCAAGATGCAGGGCTGCCGTACCGGCGGAGAGGGCGACAGCATAGTTACAGCCAACCTTTTGGCAGATGCTCTTTTCCACCTCGTTGATATTGGCGCCAATGGTGGACATCCAGTTGGTTTGATAGGCCTCCATCACATAATCCATGGAATCCGGATACATGGTCGGCGAGGACAGCCATACTTTTTCTTCAAATTGTTTGAAAGGATGCTTTTCGGAAATGAACATTTCTCATTTTCCTCTCTTTTTGCTGGTGTCGGGAAGCAAAAATGTGTCCCCGCTTCAATAACCCACCGGGATACCATAAATGCGGCCCGATTTCAAGGCGGTGCCTGTGCGGATCACGACATACGCATGAATGATTTCCCTCACGGTTTTTTGCAGCTGTTTTTTACTCATGTGTTTGCCGTGTTTCCTGTCCTGGCCAGTTCAGCATTTCCTCGGCGCTCTTCAGAGTTGTTTCCGTAATCTGTGCGCCGCCAATGATCCGGGCCAGTTCCCGCTTACGGCCTTCCAGATCCAGCGGGGTGACGGTGGTATAGGTACGTCCGTCCCGTTCGGACTTGGAGATCAGCATATGGGTATTGGCCAGGGCGGCCATCTGGGGAAGATGGGTGACGCAGAGTACCTGCTTGTGCTGGGCCAGCTTGCGAAGCTTCTCGGCAACCTTCTGGGCAGCCCGGCCGGAAACACCGGTATCCACCTCGTCAAAAATCAGGGTGCCGATCTGGTCCTTTTCCGCCAGCACATTTTTCATGGAGAGCATGATTCTTGCCAACTCACCGCCGGAGGCCACCTTGCTCATGGGCTTTAAGGCCTCGCCCGCGTTGGCTGACATGAAGAAAGCCACCGTATCCGCCCCGTTGGGGGATAATTCCTGCTCCCCGAACACGCACTGGAACTGCACCCGGGGCATGTCCAGCTGGGTCAGCTCCGAAAGAATCCGCGCCGACATGATCTCAGCGTTTTCCTTCCGGTTCTGCCGAAGCTTCAGGGCCTCGTCCCAGGCCTCCTTTTCCGCTTTTTTCAGCTTTCCCTTCAGCCGCTCCAGATGGTCGTCGGCAAATTCAATATCGTCCAGCTCCTTGCGGGCCTTTTCCAAATACGCCAGAATATCCGCACAGGTCGCACCGTATTTTTTGCGCAGCCGGTGAATCACATCCAGCCGGGACTCAATCTGCTCCAGCTCGTCGGCGGAATAGCTGAGCTCATCCCGGCTGTCCTTCACTTCCTCGGCCACATCCCGCACCTGATACATCAGATCGGCGACCCGGTCGTGGATGGAGGAAAAGCTGTCGCTGAACCGGGCCAGCCGGGCCAAAGCGTGCTCCGCCTGGCTCAGCAGCCCGGCGGCGCCCTCCGACTCGTCCCCACCGTACAGCGATTCCACGGCTTCGTCCATCCCCTTGGAGAGCTTCTCCGCATTTTGCAGCAGCTTGCGGCGCTCCTCCAGGACTTCATCCTCCCCTGCTTCCAGTTCTGCCTTTTCAATTTCCGCAATTTGGTATTTCAGCGTCTCCATCCGGCGGAGCTTTTCGCCCTCATCCATGGTCATGCGCTGAATTTCCCGGCGCAGGGCGGCTACCGTCTCGTACTTCTCCCGGTAAGCCTGGCGAAGATCTTCATTGGAAGAAAAATCGTCCAGGAAAATCAGATGATTGTCTTCGTCAAATAATGATGCGGAATCATGCTGCCCGTGGATGTTAATCAGCTGAATGCCGAGCTTACGCAGAATCGCCACGGAAACCAGGGCGCCGTTTACCCGGCAGACATTCTTCCCGTCCAGGAAAATATCCCTCTGAATCACCGTTTCCTCGTCGTATTCCACGCCGTTTTCTTCAAACCAGCTGCATCTGGGGACCTGGGTAAACACCGCCCGGACGGAAGCCTTGTTCGCTCCGGTCCGAATCATGTCCCGGTAGGCCCGCTCGCCCAGGATGGCGGAAATGGCATCGATCACGATAGATTTACCGGCGCCGGTTTCACCGGTCAGGACGTTAAAGCCGCCGTCAAAAGAAATATCCGCACTTTCAATAACCGCGATATTTTCAATATGCAGAAGATTCAGCACGGTTTTTCCCCCTTTTTAGTTCATCAGACTGCGGATTTCGCCGCAGAACGCGGCGGCAGAATTGTTATCGCGCATAATCGCGATCACCGTGTCGTCACCGGCCAGGGTACCCAGCACCACGCTGCGGCTCATGGCATCCAGAGCCGAGGCCGCCGCATTGGCCAGGCCGGGCATGGTGTGGATCACAATGATATTCTGGGCGTAATCAAAGCTGGTAACGCATTCCCGGAAAATGGTGTTCAGCCGGTTGGTAAAGGTGTTGGACACCTCCCGGGACGCAGAGGTGTAATGATAGGTGCCCAGACTGGTCAGCTCCTTGACAATACGGAGCTCCTTGATATCCCTGGAAATGGTGGCCTGGGTACTGGAAAACCCGGCGTTTTGAAGCTCCTGAAGCAGCTGCTCCTGGGTTTCAATATTTGAGGTAGAAATGATCTCCATGATTTTTGCCTGGCGTTTTGACTTCATGCTCCTGCCTCCTTATCCTTTGCGAAATTTGGTGTTGACAACATCATAAAAACTGCGGTCATTAAGCCGGATAAGCCTGGTCTCCAATTTGGACTTTTTGATTGTAACCACATCGCCCATGTTCAGGCGGAGGGTTTTGCCCCCGTCCACGGACAGATAGGCATTTCGCCTGGAATTACTGGTCATTCCCACGGAAATCACCCGCTTGCCGGAGGCAACGATGCACCGGCTGGCCACATCGTGGGAACAGATTGGGGTTATGATGATGCTGTCCGCTTCCGGCTCCACGATGGGTCCGCCGGCGGAAAGGCTGTAGGCGGTAGAGCCGGTGGGCGTGGAAACAATGATCCCGTCCCCGCCGCATTCCATAGCCTGAACGCCGTCACATTTCACCGCCAGGTGGACAACCCGGGCGACGGCTCCCTTGGTGATCACCGCATCGTTCAGGCAGATATCATGGAAGATGATATCCCGATCCCGCTGGACAATCACATCCAGCATCATCCGGCTGTCAATTTTGTACGTCCCGGCAGCCAGGAGACTGAGCTTATCCAACTCGGTGCTTTCCAGCTCGGCCATAAAGCCCATGGTGCCGATGTTCACGCCCAGCAGCGGCAGCCCTCTTTTGG
>JBJDYM010000361.1:0-6165 GCA_051867315.1 Faecousia sp. | reverse complement strand
GCCATAAAGCCCATGGTGCCGATGTTCACGCCCAGCAGCGGCAGCCCTCTTT
Source organism: Faecousia sp. (assembly GCA_051867315.1). Lineage (GTDB taxonomy): Bacteria > Bacillota > Clostridia > Oscillospirales > Oscillospiraceae > Faecousia. Next base: position 6,113 of record JBJDYM010000361.1, on the reverse strand, counting down.
TGGTGGCAGCCTTTGCCATGTGTAAAATGGTGCCGTCGCCGCCGAAGCAGATGACCAGATCCGCGTTGCCAAGCTCCCGGTCCAGCCGGGAAAAGTGGATGTCTCTGGGCAAATCGCAGTTGCGGTCCACCTCAAAGGGCAGACAGACCTTTACCTGGAAGCCAGCCTCCTTCAGAATCTGCATCGCACTGCGGAGCGTATGAAAATTTATATCCCGATACGGATTGGGGGTAAGTATCAGATTTTTCATCGCTCCACTCCTTAATTCAGCGTCTCATGGGCCTGGCGGACGACCTCCGCCGTATCCGGGCAGACTTCGGGCCGGTCCTCCAGCGTCAGATGGCCCAGAAATTCAATATTTCCCTCCGGGCCCTTCACCGGTGAGAAGGTCAGGCCCAGAATCCGAAACTGCAGCTCATGGGCCAGGGCTACGAACTGATCGAGAACCTCCTGATGGGTCCGGGGGTCCCGTACAACGCCCTTCTTTCCCACCTTCTCCTTCCCCGCTTCAAACTGGGGCTTGATAAGGCAAAGCACCTGTCCGGTGGGCTTCAGCAGCGCTTTAATGGCAGGCAGGACAATTTTCAGGGAAATAAAACTGACGTCAACCACGGACAGATCCAGTTTTTCTCCCAACTGCTCCGGCGTGACATAGCGGATATTGGTGCGCTCCATCACCACCACCCGGGGATCGGAGCGGATTTTCCAGTCCAGCTGGCCGTAGCCGACGTCGATGGCGAACACCTTCTTCGCCCCCTGCTGGAGCAGGCAGTCGGTAAAGCCGCCGGTGGAGGCACCGGAATCGGAGCAGACAAACCCCTCCGGCTTGACGCCGAAATCCCGCAGGGCTTTTTCCAGCTTCAGACCGCCCCGGCTGACATAGGGGCAAGCCGCCCCCCGCACCTCAATGGAAACGGTTTCGTCATAGGAGATGCCGGGCTTGTCCGCCTTCTGGCCATCCACATAGACCAGACCGCTCATAATGATCGCCTGAGCCTTGGAACGGGTGTCGGCGTAGCCCAGGTCGGTGAGCAGCATGTCCAGCCTTTTTTTATTTTTCATCTGAGAGCACCCCGCTGACAAATCGTGCGATGGATTCCGTATCAATCCCGCAGTAGGCATAGAGCTTCTTCTGATCGCCGTGGGGCACAAAATCCGCGCCCAAATCAATGCCGCTGATGCGGCAATCCGGGCAAAGGGCCCGAAGCTCCCAGGCCAACGTCTGCTTGATGCCGGAACCCGCCGCTGTTTCTTCAATCACAACGGCCGTTTTGCGTTCAGGCATCAAGCGCAGAATCTCCTCCGCCGGAATATTGGACAATTCCAGCAGCCGAAGTACCGTGCACTGGATACCGGATTCCGCCAGAAGGTCGGCAGCCGCCATAACGGAATTAACCATGGTGCCATAGGTGATCAACGTAACGTCCTTTCCTGTGCGGTGAGAAACCACTTTTCTCTCCCCGTCCCAGGCGGACTGCGTATATTCTCCCTCGGTTCCCCGGGGATAACGAACCGCAGCGGGACCGTCATAGTCCTGGATGGCCCAGGTCAGCATCTGCGTCTGCTCAAATAGGCTGGCAGGCGCAAGAACGCGCATTCCGGGGATTTGACGCAGATACCCAACGTCAAACACGCCGTGATGGGTGGGGCCGTCGTCGCCCACCAATCCGGCCCGGTCAATGGCAAGCACCACATGAAGGTGGAGCATGGCCACATCCTGAATCAGCTGGTCAAAGGAACGCTGCAAAAAAGTGGAGTAAATGGCCACAACAGGAACCATTCCCTGTTTGGCCAGTCCTCCGGCCATGGAAACCGCGTGTTCCTCTGCAATGCCCACGTCAAAAAAGCGTTCCGGGTACTGCTTCATAAAATGGAGCAGTCCCGTTCCGCCGGGCATGGCAGCGGTGATGGCGCAGAGCCTGGGGTTCTTTTCAGCCAAAGAAACCATGGTTTCCCCGAAGGAATCCGAGAAGGTACGCACCTTCCCTGCCAGCTTCTTTCCCGTGGCCGCATCGAATTTGCCGATGCCATGGAATTTGGCAGGGTCCTCCTCCGCAAACCGGTAGCCGCAGCCCTTCCGGGTCACCACATGGACCAGGGTGGGTTCCTGCAGATCCCGGGCAGCCCGAAGGACGGAAATCAAATCCCGCAGATCGTGGCCATCCACCGGACCCAGGTATTTGAAGCCCATGTTTTCAAAAATGGTGGTTTGCAGCAGAAAATGCTTGATTCTGTTTTTGGCCCGGCTGGAAAACAGATAAACCCGCTTACCGCCGGGAATGCTGTACAGCGTCCGCCGGTACCACCGTTTGACGCCAAGATAATTTTCACTGGAGCGGAGCCTGGACAAATGCCGGGAAATACCGCCCACATTTTTTCCGATGGACATTTCGTTGTCATTCAAAATGACCACCATGGGCTCTTTGCTGTCGGCCGCATCGTTCAGGCCCTCGTAGGCCATACCGCCGGTGGCAGCGCCGTCGCCAATCAGGGCAACCACCTGATAGTCCTGGTGCTGCAAGGTTCTGGCTCTGGCCATGCCCAGGGCGATGGAGACAGAGCTGGAGGCATGGCCTGCCACAAATGCATCGGTATCACTTTCGCTGGGCTTGGGGAAGCCGGACAGGCCGCCAAACTGCCGCAGGGTGCCAAACGCATCCCGCCGGCCGGTGAGCAGCTTGTGGACATAGGACTGGTGGCCCACATCAAACACCAGCCGGTCCTTCGCTGTATCATAAACCGTTTCCAGCGCCACCGTCAGCTCTACAACGCCAAGGTTCCCGGCCAGATGGCCGCCGGTTTGGGAAACGCTGGAAATCAGGAATTCCCGAATTTCTGCGCACAACTGGATTTTCTCGTCGTCTGTGAGACGAAGAAGGTCCTCGTGACAATGGATGCCCGGTAAAATCTTCAAAGCGCACACAACCTATCTCTTTCTTTTTTTCCGGAAAAGGCTCAAAAAGCCGTGCCACGCCCCAATGATTCTTCCTGCCCGGTGAACAATCACGGTACAGGATTTGATGGCGTAGGATTTTCCGATTGCCTTGCCGCCCACCGTTGTGGCGGCAACAAGGGCCGACATCAGCAGCGACACCACGTTCGGCCAGGTAAAAGTAAAATGGGAGACGATTTTCGAGGCGATCACGGCAGAGGCCGAGCCGGAAATAACGCCGCAAATATCCCCCACCACGTCATTGCAGATGGAGCCCACCCGCTCGGCATTGCGCAGAAGGCTGATGGCCTCCTGGGCGCCGGGTACCTTGCGGGCTGCCATGGAATGGAAGGGACGCTCGTCTGCTGATGTAACGGCAACCCCCACGATATCAAACAAGATGCCCACCAGGACAATAATAAACAAAATGACAAATGCCGCGGCCATCCCGCTGCGGGAAAGAAGCTCTTCGGACAGCAGGCTGATGGCGCCGGATACAAAAAGAGTAATAACAAAAATCGTTACTACCCATCGAACTGTTTTTTTACTCTCTCGTTTGGAAGATGTGGAATCTGCTTTTCCCACGGTAATTCTCCTGTTTTTTTGATCATAACGGCAGCAGGCGGGATAAATCTTACGGCTTAGGTCGGGTTGGATTTCCCCGGGCGAAACCTGCCGTTGCCGCGCAGGCCGTTTCCATTTGATTCACCCGTTCAGGCGTTGCCAACCTGAATACCCGATTGCCACTTAGTCCGTACTGCAATCCCCCGCCTGCCCAATGACGACAGCCTAGGTGTTTTCCACGACAATGTGTGCCATAGTCTTAGCCTCTTTTGCAAGCATGGTTTCCAGAAGCGATTTCAGCGACTGTTCTGGCCAGCAACATTCAGCTGCATGATCCTCTTTTCCCACATGTTCACTCAAGGCAGGCTACGCTGCACGCAGCACACGACTCTGCGCACTGCCTTGCAGGTTCCTATCCTGGTTCGTACGCGAGCGGGCCTCGAACCGAGGAGCTCTCCGTCGTCGCACAATACCAAGTCTCCACGGAAACCGGGTCGTATGTCCCATGCCATTGGAACGCGCCCGGAATCCTTAACCCCCAGCATCCACCCTAAACTGGGCGTAAAAAGCAGACACCAGGGACTTCATCGATGTGCCCTTCAAAGGATTTTTAGGCCCTTCCTGGAAGATGGCCGCATTGACTAGGATACTGCACCGTTACCTTGTATATTAGCATAACATTCATGAATATACAAGTATTTTTTCAATCCGAAAGCAAATCCCGAAAAGATTTACCCCCGATTCAAAAACCAGTCCTCCACAATATCCTCATGGGTGACAGCAATTTGGATATTTCTAATCTCATCCCTGCTGAAAAACCGAAGCTCCTTGGACTCCGCACTGATGCGAAGCTCAGGCTCCTGCTCCCAGTTCAGGCCGTATACCACAATCACCATGCGCCAGATGCTCCCATCCCGGAAAGCGGCAACACGCCCGGGCTCTCCATATACCTGCAGCTTTTTCAGCTGGCCCGGCGAGACACGAACCCCCAGTTCCTCGTAAATCTCCCGCACCATGCCTTCCAGGGAGCTTTCCGTTTTCTTCACGCCGCCGCCAACCAGCCCCCAGATATCCGAATCCCGGCGCTTTTCCAGCAGCAGCCTTCCATTGCAGGTGATGATGGCATTGGCCCCAAGGTGGGCAGGCATGGTGGGCTTGGGCGCATTGGCAGGGTCTCCCCGATAAAATGTTACAATGGCCATAAAAATCCCTCCGCGTTTTTTCTTCATTATACCCCAACGTTTCTTTGGACGCAATCAAAACATTTTTTGTTGCCGAAATCTCAATTATTTGGTATAATGCCGGAAAACGTTCGAGGTGAGAAGCCCATGCTTAAGTACCCCTGCCTGGTTTTGGACCATGATGATACGGTGGTTCAAAGTGAAAAAATGGTCAATTTCCCCTATTTTGCCTACATCCTGGACCGGTTCCGTCCAGGGACCAGGGTGACGCTTCCGGAATACGCGCAGGGGTGCTATCACCTGGGCTTCGCGGATATGTGCCGGAAATGGTACGGCTTCACCGAGCAGGAGCTTGTGGACGAGTTCGAAGGCTGGAAGGTGTACATCCGGGATCACATTCCCGCCCCCTTCCCCGGCATCGGCCAGGTGATTCAGCGGCAAAAGGAACTGGGCGGCAGAATCTGCGTGGTTTCCCACTCCTGCGAAGAAAACATCACCCGGGACTATCAAACACATTTTGGTATTCTCCCGGACGAAATCTTCGGCTGGGACTTGCCGGAGGAGTACCGAAAACCCAGCACCTATCCGCTGGAACAGATTATGAAGAAATACGGCTACCGGCCGGAGGAGCTGCTGGTGGTGGATGACATGAAGCTGGCCTATGAAATGACATCCAAAGCAGGGGTTGCCATTGCCTTTGCCGCCTGGGGAAGAACCGACTGCCCGGAGCTGAGCCGGGAAATGAAGTCCATCTGTAATTTTTCCTTTGCTTCTCCCGCCGAAATGGCCCATTTTCTGTTTGACGGCTTGACAGATATGTTATAATAAGGATTGAAAATGTGCCCTGGGAGGTGAGGCGGTTGGAGAAGGAAAACATCAAGGTCATGGCCCGCAACCGGGAGGCTTACCACGAGTATTTCGTGGAGGAAGAGATGGAAGCCGGCATCGAGCTTTGCGGCACCGAAGTCAAATCCATCCGTCAGGGCACCCTGAATCTGAAGGACGCCTGGTGCGGCATCAAGGACGGTGAGCTCATCCTGAACCAGATGCACATCTCCCCCTATGACCACGGCAATATTTTCAACCGGGATTCCAAGCGTCCCCGCCGCCTGCTGATGCACAAGCGGGAGATCATGCGGCTTTTCGGCAAGGTCAAGCAGGACGGCTATGCGCTGATCCCCCTGTCCGTCTATTTGAAGGGCAGCCGGGTGAAGGTGAAGGTCGGCCTGTGCAAGGGCAAAAAGTTATACGATAAAAGACAGGCCTCGGCCGAGCGGGACGCGAAACGTCAAATCGACCGGGCCATGAAGGAGAGATATTGATATGAATCCCACGTTCAAAATCACCATGGCCAATGGCGGCGTCATCGAAGGCGAGCTGTATCCCGACAAGGCACCCCAGAGCGTCTGCAATTTCATCGACCTGGCAAATCACAA
>JBJDYM010000360.1:0-3222 GCA_051867315.1 Faecousia sp. | reverse complement strand
GTTATAAAGCATTTTTATGAAAATAGCAAATGAAATTTTTGTAACACTGGAATTATTCGTTTCTGTGTGATAAACTGTATCCAAAACCACGCAGGAGGGCGAAAAATGGAGCTGGGGGAGAAGCTGCGCCAGGCCAGGCTGCAGGCCGGATTCAGTCAGCGGCAGCTATGCGGCGAAAAAATTACCCGGAATATGCTTTCTCAGATTGAGCACGGTGCATGCAACCCCTCCGTGGATACCCTCTGCTTCCTTGCCCGGCAGCTGGGGCTTCCCGTGAGCTACTTTTTGGAGGAGGAACATGCGGTTTCTTCCAACGGCAGCTGCATGGAGCATGCCTGGGACGCCTTTGAGGCCGGAGATGCGGCCAAGGCCTTGCAGCTTTTGGAGCAGTACCGGGGGCCGGATGGGCTTTTGGACCGGGAGTACAGCATCCTGAAAGCGCTGGTCCTGCTCCGTCTGGCGGAGGCGAATGTGGAAAGCGGCAGGCAGGTGTATGCCCGAAAGCTCCTGAATCAGGTCCAGGCCCTGGAAGCATCGCTGCCCTGGCTTCCGGAGGTGAGACAGCGGCGGCTGGTGCTGCAATCCCGGTTGGGGGATTCCGTCCCTGAAGAGGAACTCCGGAGCCTGGATGGAGCGCTGCTGCTCCACGCTTCCTCCGTCCTGGAAGCCGGAAGCCCGGTCAGAGCGGCGGCATTCTTGGACGCCTGTGAGGAGCGGAAAACGGCCCAATGGCGTCTGCTCCGGGCCAGGGCCTGGATGGCCCAGTCGGAATTTGCTGCCGCGGCGAAGCTGCTGCAGGATGTGGAGGAAACCGCCCCGGAGGCGGCGCTCCCCCTGCTGGAGCAGTGCTTTTCGGCCCTGGGGGATTACCGGTCGGCGTATTACTACGCCTGCAAGCAGCGGAAGTGATTCTTTTTCTGCTTTCCTCTTGACAAATTTTTCATTTTTATCCATAATAAGGATGGATTGATCAATAAAAATGAGGTGATTCTATGGACGGCACCATGCGTGTTGCAATTATGGAAGGAATCGGAAAAATGGGGTTCACCCGGCGCCCCATTCCCACCCCCAAGGAGGACGAGGTCCTGGTCAAGCTGGAATATGTGGGCATCTGCGGCTCGGACCTGCACTACTATGAAAAGGGCGCCATCGGCGACTTTGTGGTGGAGCCTCCCTTTGTCCTGGGCCATGAGCCCGGCGGCACCGTTGTGGAGGTGGGCAGCAAGGTCCGGCACCTGAAGGTGGGTGACCGGGTGGCGCTGGAGCCGGGCAAGACCTGCGGCCGCTGCAAATACTGCCGCCAGGGCAAATACAACCTGTGCCCGGATGTGGTGTTCTTCGCCACGCCTCCCGTGGACGGTGTGTTCCAGGAGTACGTAGCTCACGAGGCGGATCTGTGCTTCAAGCTGCCTGACAATGTGAGCACTTTGGAGGGCGCTCTGATCGAGCCCCTGGCTGTGGGCTTCCACGCTGCCACCCAGGGCGACGCCCACCTGGGGCAGAAGGCCGTGGTCATGGGCTCCGGCTGCATCGGCCTGGTGTCCATGATGGCGCTGAAGGCCCGGGGCGTTCAGCAGGTCTACGTGGTGGACATTATGGACAAGCGTCTGGAAAAGGCCATGGAGCTGGGCGCCACCGGCGTGATCAACGGAAAGAAGGAGGACGTGGTCAGCAGAATCATGGAGCTCACCGGCGGCGAAGGCACCGATTTGGTGATCGATACCGCAGGCAGCGAATTCACCTGCCGCCAGGCCATTCAGGTCGCGGGCAAGGGCAGCACCATCGTCCTGGTGGGCTACAGCAGAACCGGCGAGATGACTCTGCCCACCGACATGATCCTGAACAAGGAGCTGACTCTGAAGTCCGTTTTCCGCTACCGCCACATCTACCCCACCGCCATCGAGGCTGTGGCCTCCGGAAAGATCAACATCAAGGGCATCGTCTCCGATATCTTCCCCCTGTCCGATATCCAGCGCGCCATGGACGAGAGCGTCCGCAACAAGGCGGATATCGTGAAAGCGGTCATCAAAATCGAAGAATGATCCAAAAGCCCGGCCTTGTGGCCGGGTTTTCGGTTACTTCCGGGCATATTTCTGCTTGGTGGCCATGCCGCCCCGGATGTGGCGTTCCTGCTTGTTTCGGTCCAGCACGGCCCTGGCCTGGGCATAGAGCTGGGGGTGATGCCGGCTGAGGCGGCAGGTGATGTCCTTGTGTACGGTGGATTTGGAAATGCCAAAATGCCGGGCGGCGGCCCGGACAGTGGCACCGGTTTCAATGATGTACACAGCCAGTTCACAGGCTCGCTTCTCGATTGGTTCTGTCATATCGCAACCTCCGATGCTGTGTGCTGAAATAACACTATGCCGGAACCGGGGCCGATATGAGCGCTTGACACGCCCTTGGGAAATGGATAAAATAGGGGAAACAAAGGAGCGTGAACCGCAATGATCTATTTTAACAACGATTACAGCGAGGGCTGCCACGAAAAGGTGCTGGAGCGGCTGGTGGAAACCAACAGGGCCCAGTCTTTGGGCTACGGGGAGGACGAATACTGCGCCGCGGCTGCCGCGAGGATTCGGGAAAAATGCGGCCGGGAGGACATCGCCGTCCATTTCCTGGTGGGAGGAACCCAGGCCAATCTGACGGTGATTGATGCGGCCCTGCGGCCCCACCAGGGGGCTTTGGGCCCGGACACCGCCCACATCAACGTCCACGAAACCGGCGCGGTGGAGGCCACCGGCCACAAGGTGCTGTGGGTTCCCCATCAGGACGGTAAAATCACCGCCGCCCAGGTGGCGCAGGTCATCCACGCCCACCGCACCAACGGAGCCACGGAGCACACCGTCCAGCCCAAGCTGGTGTACCTCTCCAACCCCACGGAGCTGGGCACCTTGTACACCCTGGCGGAGCTGGAGGAATTGTCCCGGGTCTGCCGGGAGCTGGGGCTTTACCTGTTTCTGGACGGGGCCCGGCTGGGCTACGGGCTGGCCGCCCGGGGCAACGATGTGACGTTGCCGGATATTGCCCGGCTGTGCGATGTGTTCTACATCGGCGGTACCAAGGTGGGCGCTCTGTTCGGCGAGGCGGTGGTCATTACCAACCCGGCCATCAACGAGGATTTCCGCTACCTGATCAAGCAGCACGGCGGCATGCTGGCCAAGGGGCGGCTGCTGGGGGTGCAGTTTGATGCCCTGATGGAGGACGATCTGTATTTCCAAATCG
>JBJDYM010000359.1:0-3223 GCA_051867315.1 Faecousia sp. | reverse complement strand
ATGCCCGGGACGTGACCATCCGGGGGCTTTACTATGAGGCGGAGCACATCACCCTCACCAGCTTCTTCCCCCTGGGCGTCAGCAACCATTTCACCGGAAAGGAAGCCGCCGTCACCGTAAAAAACGGCACAATCCTCGCCCTCTGGGAGCGAAAGGCCGGCCTTCCCCATTTGACAGACACACCACTGTAGACCAAGGGGAGGATATCCTCCTCCCGCGCGGAACCGGCTGAGATCACGAACCGGGTTGGGCGAATTCGTACCACATCGGACATGATACCATTCCGGCAAACGCTTAGGGAAGCTCTGATGAAATCGGCAAGAGCTGACGGCGAGGGATTTTGGCTCAGCCGAAAGTACCAAAATGGAGGGAATCCTTTGTGTATTTCCCAATTTGGGTACTGCGCGGATGGGGTAAAAGACCCGCCGCCCAGCCGCAGACGATTTACTGTGAAAGTCTCAAAAACAATGGCAAAATTCAAACATTTTGATGACTTTCATTCCTCGTGGTGCTGTACGCAGCATGGGTATTTATTCAGAGGTTCCTTAGTTTCGTAACAAAAGCGGGAGGCTGATGGCTTTCCCTACAGTGGGTGCAGAAAGGATTCTTTTATGGCATTTGATGCATTTTTCCTGACCTCCGTGTTGGAGGAAATTCGCCAGCGGTGTCTGGGGGCACGGGTGGACAAGCTGCACCAGCCCAGCCGGGATACGCTGGTGCTCCACCTGCGCTGCCAGCAGGGCCGGGAGAAGCTGCTCTTTGTGGCCAATCCCACCGCGCCCCGGCTGCATCTCACCGCCGCCTCCCCGGAAAACCCGGCGGAGCCGCCCATGTTCTGCATGCTGCTGCGCAAGCACCTCCTGGGCGCCCGGCTGACTGACATCGCCCAGCCGGAGATGGAGCGCTGCGCCGTATTCACCTTCGACTGCACCGACGAGATGGGCTTCCCCGTCCAGAAGCGCCTGGTGGCGGAGCTCATGGGCCGGACCTGCAATCTGTACCTGCTCTCCCCGGACGGAAGAATCCTGGACTGTCTGCGCCGCATCGGCCTGGACGAAAGCGCCAAGCGGGCCGCCCTGCCGGGGTTACATTATATCGAGCCGGAAACGGTGACCAAGCAGAATCCCCTGAATTTGCGGCAGGAGGATTATGTCAACCTGTTGACCGCCCCCGGGGCGGATGTGCTCAGCGACCGGCTGATGGATGTGCTGGGCGGCCTGTCGCCCCTGGTGTGCCGGGAGGCGGCGCTGTTTGCCGCCGGGGCCGCCGACGCCCGGGTGGGGGCGTTGGACATTCCCCAAACGGCGGAAAAACTGGAGCTCTTCTTTGCCGAGCATCTGCGCCATCCCGCGCCCTACTACTGCGCCCAGACCGACGGCACCCCCAGGCAGTTCGCCTTCTGCCCCATCCGGGAGTATGGGGAGTGCCGGCAGGCAGAGAGCTTTGCTTCCCTGCTGGACAGCTACTACACCCTCCGGGACAGGAAAGATCTGATCCGCCAAAAGAGCCAGGGGGTGCGCAAAACCGTCAATAACCTGTGCCAGCGGCTGCGCCGGAAACTGGCCCTGCAGCAAAAGGAGCTGGAGGCCACCTACGACCGGGAGCGGCTGCGCCAGTTGGGCGACATCCTCACCGCCAACCTGGGTCGGGTGGTGCGGGGCCAGCAGCGCATCGACTGTGAGGACTTTTACGACGAGGATATGAAAACCATCTCCATTCCGCTCTCCCCCACCCTGTCCCCCCAGCAGAATGCCGCCAAATTCTATAAAGACTACACAAGGATGAAAAACGCGGAGAAGGAGCTGACAAAGCAGCTTTCTCTGGGAAAGGAAGAGCTGGAGTATCTGGAAAGCGTACTGGAGGAGCTGAACCGGGCGGACACCGAGGCTGAGCTGGAGGAGATCCGCCAGGAGCTGCAGGCCGGAGGCTACCTGCGGCAGGACACCGGGCGGAAAAGGATGAAGCAGAGCAAGCTCGCCCCCATGCGCTTTGAGAGCACCGACGGCTTCCCCATCTACGTGGGCCGGAACAACCGGCAGAACGACGAGCTGACCTTCCGCCTGGCCCGGAAGGACGATCTCTGGTGCCACGCCTCCAAGGTCCACGGCAGCCATGTGATCATCTCCTGCGGCGGCAGAACGCCCCCGGACAACACCATTACCCAGGCCGCCCAGCTGGCCGCCTACTACGCCGAAACCGGCGGGGGCCAGAACATTCCCGTGGACGTGACAACCGTGAAGCAGGTAAAGAAAATCCCCAGCGGAAAGCCGGGGATGGTGATTTATCACACCTACAAAACGGTGATTGCCAATCCATATAAGGACATCGTGGTGGACACCCTGAACGCCGAACCGGCAGAATAAGGGAAGCTCTGATTCAATCGGCAAGAGCTGACGGCGAGGGATTTTGGCTCAGCCGAAAGTACCAAACCCCCGGGAATACTTTGTGTATTTCTGGGGTTTGGTACTGCGCGGATGCGGCAAAAGACCCGCCGCCCAGCCGCAGACGATTGATTCAGAGGTTCCTAAGGATATCCTGGCTCCCTCAAACAGGGAGCCAATTTCCTGCCCGGGAAATGTTTTTTAACGATTTGCACCGTCACCGCAGGAGCTGATTCATCCTCCGCGAATTCACCCGGCCCGGTACCACATCGGGGATTCGCACCGCGCGGGAGGCTGATCGCCTCCCCTGCCGCGGCGTGTGCATGATTCGATTTGTTGACAAATCAACAAGTGTGTGGTACAATCTTGCGGAACTTGAACGGGAGGAACGGAATATGTTTTTCTTAAAAGCGATTTACTGCAGAGTTTTTCAGGGGGCCTTCCGCCTGGCGCTGCCGGTGCTGCCCTACCGGGAGCCGGAGATTGTACCCTCCTGCGGCGCCCTGGACCGGGTGATTGAAAAAGAGCACATCCGCTGCGCCCTGATCGTCACCGACCGGGGAATCGTGGAGCACGGTCTGGTCGCTCCCCTGACGGCGGAGCTGGAGCGCCAGGGCGTCCGCTATGGCATCTATGACGGCACCCAGCCCAACCCCACCGCGGCCAATGTGGAGCAGGCGCTGGCACAGTACCGCCAGCTGGGCTGCGACAGCCTGATCGCCATCGGCGGCGGCTCCTCCATGGACTGCGCCAAGGCCCTGGGAGCCAGGGTCGCCTATCCCAAAAAAAGCTTAAAGCAGATGAAGGGCATTCTGCGCGTGCTCCGGCCGCTGCCCACTCTG
>JBJDYM010000358.1:0-11188 GCA_051867315.1 Faecousia sp. | reverse complement strand
TGGGGCAAAAGACCCGCCGCCCAGCCGCAGACGATTTATTCAGAGGTTCCTTAGAATTCATACGATTCTTTCATTAAAACCTCACAATCTTTCCGGTCTGATTTGTGTAAAACTGCGTTGCCTAACTTGCTAGCGTCAGCCAAGCTGCATCCTCCGCCTTGTTTTACGCAAATCATCCTCGGAAATCTTTGTGAACTTTTAATGAAAGTATAGTATCAATCCCGGAGACAAAGCTGTCTCCGGGATTGTCCATTAAAATATCTTCATATTTGTCAGCTGTGCTTTTTCGGGGCCCATATAACCGTTGCAGACGGCAAGCTTGGAGGAAAAACGGATGGAATTCAATACTTCGCCGGCAGAACCGGAAATAGAAATGCCGGTTACCGGCGTAAGCTTTTCACCGTCGTGATAATAGGCAAGACGAACCTCTCCGCCAATGTAATCGCTGAAAAAGTCCACCTGAAGTCCGGACATGGAAATCACTTCCAGATAGGGCCCTTCTGTCAATGCCGCTTCGGTCAGAGAGCCTGTCCCCGCACAAAGGCAGCGCAGATTACCGGTGGGCTTTTCCCCCAGGTACTGACCATACCGGTTATCACCGAAATAGGCCACAGCTTTTCCGTCAGAAACGATTTTCATTTCGCTCAGAGACATGCCGTCGCTGTCGAATTTCGTGCTGCGGATATTTCCCTCCACTGCTCCCGCCATGGTGATGTTGATCCGGTCCCCAGTGGGGTTCTTTTGAATCGCATCGCCCTTTTGGAACACGGTGGAATGGGAGAAAACCGCGCTATAGCGGAGGTTGTCCGTAATGGTATAAAACAGCTCGGAAAGCTCGTGTTTGTTCAAAATCACCTTGCAGCTGATTTCCTGCCGGGGCTTGACAGCCTCATAGCGGGCCTTCACCGCTTCCATCATGAGCGCAATTTCCTGATACAGCGCCGCTTCATCCAGTGCACCAAAATTGTACTGCTCGTACAGCTCTACGCTTTGCTCCACACCGTTGTAGGTGGGAATTGCTTCCACCATGGCGTCATACCGCACCTGACTTTTGTGGATGCCCTGGCTGTTGATGACGGTTTCGTGGTGCCGGTTGAGAAATACCTCCACAGAATTCAGGGAGCCGTTTTGGAGCTTGTTGGCGCTGAAAACGGTGTTGGCTACGGCAGCTGCCAAATCCTCAGGACGGAAATCGGCAAAATTGCTCTCCACGGCGTATTCCCCTGTTTCATTGGAGGGCAGGACATAGGGCTTGTTGTTGATCAGCAGCGCTTTGCCGACAGCCTTGGCAATCAGCTCCGCCAGTTGATCCTCCGTGGTGGAAGGGTAGATCAGAAAATCCGCACTGCCCAAAAAATCTCCGTGGGAAACATAAACCGTCACCTGGGTGTCGCAGGTATCGGTGCGGCGGACCGTTTCCAGCTTCCCTCTAACGAAGAACATCTCGTAGCTTTTGATTTCGTGGACATTGATTTTATAGTCCGTCACCTGGGCATTGGCCCGGAGCATGGATTCCAGTTTCATCATCCCAGTTTCACCCTCGCTTTCAGTGCAGGGCCGCCGTCGCTGACGCGAACCCATTCTTTATAGCCCTTGCCGCAGAAGCCGGAGCCGCAAATCTCAAAATCATCGGAAATCATGGAGATGGATTTGAGCAGATCGGGGACATAGCCGCTCATCACGACGGGGGAGACGTAGTTTTCCGTCAGCTTGCCGTCCACAATTTCAATGCCGTATTGGGCAACACACTGGATGGCCCAGTTTTTGGGGTCCTCCATGCCGTTGTCGGTTTCAAACAGCATGTAGCCGTGCTTGATGGAGGCAATCATGTCCTCCAGCTTGTCGGTGCCCTTTTCGAAGAACGTATTGGTCATTCGGGTATATGCCTTGCGGCGGGTGGACTGCCTTCTGCCGTTGCCGGTGGGCGGCGTACCCAGCTGGGAGGCGGAGACCAAGTCAGAAATACCGGTGACCAGGATGCCGTCCTTGATGATCTGGGTATCGCCGGCCAGAACACCGTCGTCATCAAAGAAATAGGAGGCGATGCTCAATGCGGAGGCCGCACCGTCTTTCATATTGCAGATGGGGGAGGCGACGTATTTGCCCACGTACTGCCTGGCCAACGCTCTGTCTTTCACAAACTGGTCCATCTCCACGCCGTGGCCAAAGGCCTCATGAGCGATCAGACCGGTGATGGAAGGATCGGTGATCACGTCGTAAACACCGGGCTCAATGGGTTTGGCAAGGGAAAGATGGTGCGCCCGATTTACGAGGGAATCCATCTTTCCGGGAAGGTCCACCATGACGTCGGCAGCATTGGCTGAGCCGTCAAAGTCATATACCTGAACGACTTTCCCGTTTTCCTGATAAACAAGCACCAGCACGCCGCCGATAAAGGCATAATTCTGATCCAGTTCCCGGTTTTCGGAAACAAAGAGCTTGGATACCTCCATGGTGCTGAGGGCCGCCATGGCGTTGAGGATGTATTCGCTCTTGCCCTGAAGCGCTTTCTGGGTCTTTTGGCAAAAATCCAAAAGCTGGGCATCGGAATAATCATTCAAATCCGATTCTCTGACAAAGGATCGCACCAAAGGTTCGTCTTCTATATGAATGTTGCCGATGCTGTCCTGTTTCAGCGCAGCACTGACGGAAAATGCTTCTCTGATTTCCTCCGCCAGGGCGTTTACATCCTCGCCGATGTCATCCATGGCATACTCAAAGAAGCAGCCGCCGTTGTTCAGCTTCACAACAAAGCCGCATTCCGTATCCTGTCCGTTGGTGATATTGCTGGTATTTGCATCCACGCGGATTTCGGTGGACTTGCTGTCAGCACCCAGGACGCTGACATAGCTGAATTGTTCCTTCAGAATTCCTACCAGGGCCTTTGCACGGCCCCTTCTGGAATTGAGAAATTCGGAAAATCCCATTGTTTCGCCTTCTTTCCTGAAAAACCGCAAAGGGTAGTTTTTAGAGGTGCCCATAAATTCATTCCGGTTTTTCAAAATGATATAGGGAAATTATAGCATCTTTCTGTCAGAATGCAACCGTATGTTTTGAAACATTCTTTGCTATTCAAGAAAGATTATCTGAAGGGGACCAGCAGGAGAGGCTGCTTCTCATCGGCAGAGATATTTTCGGCTAATAATTAGGTTTTCTGTAAAAAGCAACCAGTAGTTGACATGCTATTTCTGACTGATTTTGAGAATAACTCCGCTTTTGGAAATCTGGCAAAACTCTCCGTTTTCAATGAGGTAGGCTTCTCCGTACAATTCCTCCACACCGTTGTGAATGTAGAGATAGCTGCCGTCTACCAGGCAGAAAAAGCGTCTTCCGAAGCTGTCGGGATAGGCCACATCCTCAAAGATCCGCAGACCGTCCAGCACATCGTTTCGGATGAGTTGATAATGGGGAAGAATCATGGTTTTGGTCAATCCCAAACCGGGCAGAAAACGCTTGTAATCCGGGTCCACTGCCTCGCCGGGCAATTCTACATGGGCGTAAACCGTCTCAGCACTGTTCATGCTGCCCGCGCTCCAGGCAATTACCACACCGGTAAAGGATTTCAAAATCTCGCCAAGTGCAATATCCCGGAAAAAGCGATTCTGTGTCGGCACATGCCCGCCGGACAGGATGATCAAATTGGAGTTATTCACCAATTCGGCCGCAAGCTTCTGGTTTCTTCCGTCCAATACCCACAGTTTTTCGAAGGAAATACCACATTTTTCAAAATAATTTTTCGTTTCCTCCGCTCTCATATCCGTCAATTCTGCCGCATTTGGGTCAGAGCAGACGAACAATGCCTTGCAGGGATTTGGCAAATCCTTCCTGATCTGATCCACAAATCCATTCATCGGATTCAGTGAATCCTTTGCCGCAGTCCGGATGCTGCTGGTCAGATAAACCTTTGATTGGGGGAGTATCCTCATTTCCTTTACCACCATTTCTCTGTATTTTTTTCAACATCATACCAAACCCGGTGTGATATGTCAACGGCCGCCTCAGGCTGCGGCAAGGACACAACAGAGCGGATTTTTTCAAGCTGAATTTTTCAAAAATCGCAATTGACAAAATGTGAGGCAGCGCATGCTTGCGTTTGTTGTGGACAGTAAAAAATAATACTTGACAATAACAAAAGAATTTGTTAGAGTATGTCCAATATTGCAACACCTTGATGGGATGAAGTAGGTGTTTCCCTTTCCTCCAGAGAACTGCCGGTTGGTGCAAGGCAGCAGGAAGCCGCACTGAAATACCTCCCGGAGTGGTCTTCCTGAACTGCAAAGTAGGGGAGAACGGGTTCGCCCGATACAGCGAGCGCCGTTGTCAGACGGCCTGAGGATCAAGCTGTGAGGCTTGGTCGAACCAGAGGTGGTACCGTGCGTTATCGCGCCCTCTGTCCGACAGGACAGAGGGCGTTGTTTATTGGGAGGATGTTATGCATTTGATCGATCCAATGGATGTATTAAAACTGTTTCCCGTTCGAAAATCCGGAAAACAGAAGCAGGCGTTTCGGGCCTGCGTGAAGGAGTATCTGGAGGGGCTGGGCTACTGCGTTTCTTTTGAACAGGGCAGCCTTCACAGTCAGAATGTGGTTGTGGGCGACCCGGAAAAGGCAAAATATCTGGTAACGGCCCATTATGACACCTGCGCCAGGATGTTTGTGCCCAATTTGATTACCCCCTGCAATCTGCTGCTGTTCATCCTGTATCAAATCTTTGTCTGCCTGCTGCTCATTGTGCCCACCTTTGCTGTTGCGGCGCTGGTCGGGTATTTGTTCCATTCCTACATCGCCGGATACTGGCTTTGGATGGTTCTGCTCTGGGGGAGCATTGCCATGATGCTGATTGGTCCAGCCAATTCCTCCAACGCCAACGACAATACCTCCGGCGTGGTGTCCGTGCTGGAAATTGCAAAATCCCTGCAGGAGAAATACCGGAAGGATGTGTGCTTTGTTCTTTTCGATTTGGAAGAGGCGGGCTTGATCGGTTCCGCTTCCTATCGGAAGGCCCACAAAAAGGCCTCCAATTCCCAGCTGGTATTGAATCTGGACTGCGTGGGTGAGGGAAATGAAATCCTCTTTTTCCCCACCGCCAGACTGAAAAAGGATAAGAAAAAGCTGGATGCTCTGGAAAAAATCACCGGCCAATTTGGCAAGAAGTCCATAACTGTCCGCTCAAAGGGCTTCTCCATTTATCCTTCTGACCAGGGGCATTTCCCCTATGGCGTGGGCATCTGCGCTCTGAACCGGGGAAAAGCCGGATTGTATCTGTCCAAAATCCATACCCCCAGGGATACTTCTCTGGATGAAACCAATGTGAATATTCTGCGCGCCGCCATCATCACGCTGATCAGCGGCAGCGCAGCCCAATAAGAAAGGAAAGTTGAAATGAAAATGTACGATGAACTGGTTGCCCGGGGCCTGATTGCCCAGGTGACCAACGAGGAAGAGATCCGGGAAATGATCGACAACGGCAAAGCCACCTTCTACATCGGCTTTGACTGCACCGCCGACAGCCTGACCGCGGGCCACTTCATGGCGTTGACCCTGATGAAGCGCCTGCAGATGGCGGGCAACAAGCCCATCGCCCTGATCGGCGGCGGCACCACCATGATCGGCGACCCCTCCGGCCGCACCGATATGCGCAAGATGCTGACCAAGGAGGACATCGATCACAACGCCCAGTGCTTTAAAAAGCAGATGGAGCGCTTTATCGAGTTCGGCGAGGGCAAGGCCCAGATGGTCAACAATGCAGACTGGCTGCTGGACCTGAACTATGTGGACCTGCTCCGGGAGGTGGGCGCCTGCTTCTCCGTCAACAACATGCTCCGGGCTGAATGCTACAAGCAGCGCATGGAAAAAGGCCTGAGCTTCCTGGAATTCAACTACATGATCATGCAGTCCTACGATTTCTACTACCTGTTCCAGCATTACAACTGCAACATGCAGTTCGGCGGCAACGACCAGTGGAGCAACATGCTGGGCGGTACCGAGCTGATCCGCAAAAAGCTGGGTAAGGATGCCCACTGCATGACCATTGCGCTGCTTACCGATTCCCAGGGCAAGAAGATGGGCAAAACCGCCGGCAACGCGGTCTGGCTGGACCCCAACAAGACCTCGCCCTTCGAATTCTACCAGTACTGGCGGAACGTGGACGATGCCGACGTGATGAAATGCGTCCGCATGCTGACCTTCCTGCCCCTGGAGCAGATCAATGAGATGGACACCTGGAAGGATTCCAAAATCAACCAGGCCAAGGAAATCCTGGCCTTTGAGCTGACCAAGATGGTTCACGGCGAGGAAGAGGCCGCCAAGGCCCAGGCCGCTGCGAAAGCCCTCTTTGTGGGCGGCGGTGACGGAGATATGCCAACCACCGAAATCAGCCCGGAGCAGCTGACGGACGGCCAGATCGGCATTCTCAGCCTGATGGTGGCCTGCAAGCTGGCCTCCTCCAACAAGGAAGCCCGCACCCTGGTCACCCAGGGAGGCGTTCTTGTCAATGACGAGAAGGTTCCCGCCCCCACCTTCATGGTCACCGAGGCCATGCTGAAAGAAGGCGTCAGGATCCGCAAGGGCAAAAAGGTGTTCCACAAGGCCGTTTTGAAATAATTTAACATAACGCCGCTCATTTGGGCGGCGTTATGTTTTTGAAAGTGTGGTTGTTTTTTTAGCCATTCCCAACAGCGTGAAGCGCGGTTTTCAGCTGCTGCATCAGCTTGAGGGAGGGGGCGGTCAGCGGGAGCCTGCAGGGACCACAGTCGTAGCCCAGCAGCTTCATGGCTGCCTTGACGGGAATGGGATTGACCTGGCTGAACAGCGCCCGGATGAGAGGCCCGAATTCGATTTGCAGCGCGGCTGCGGTATCGAAATCCCCGTCCAGCGCCGCCGCCGCCATGGCTTGGGTCAGCTCCGGATAGAGGTTGGACAGCACAGAAATCACACCTTTTCCGCCCAGGGACAGAATTGGGACGGTGAGATCATCGTTCCCGCTCCAAATGTGGAAATCCTCCGGACACTCGGCCCGAATGGCCAGAATTTTAGACAAATCGGTGCTTGCTTCCTTGACGCCGACGATGTTTGAAACGGAGGCAAGCTGCTTGTATACGGGCACGGGAATGTCCAAGCCTGTTCGGGAGGGAACGTTGTAAAGAATCACCGGGAGATGGACAGAAAAGGCTGCGGCGCTGAAATGCTGAATCAGCCCCTCCGGGGTGGCCTTGTTGTAGTATGGAGAAACAATCAGAAGGGCATCGGCCCCTGCGTCTTCTGCGGCTTTGCTCAGCTGAACAGTATGCTCCGTGGCGTTGGAGCCGGTTCCGGCGATGATCAGGCAGTCCTTTTTTGCATATTCCTTGGCCCGGGTGATGAGTGCAAGCTTTTCCCCGTCCGTCAGGGTTGCGGATTCACCGGTGGTACCACAGATGACGATTGCCTGAATGCCGGCTTCGATCTGTCTGGATATCAGCCGTTCCAGCATTGGAAAGTTAACTTCTCCGTTCAAAAACGGCGTGACGAGAGCGGTACATGCTCCTGTAAAGAGCGGTTTTTTCATATAGAAGCACCTCCGTCCCAGTTTATGCAGGTGAAATTCAATTTGTCTGTTGCAAATTACGCGGAAATCGACTATACTGTTTTCGTTCTGAAATCGGAGGAATGAGACGTGAAAACCCATGATTTTTATTATGAATTGCCGGAGGAGCTGATTGCCCAAACCCCGCTGCAGCAGCGCGACGCCTCCCGGCTGATGGTGCTGAATCGGGCCACCGGTGAAATTGCCCACAAGCATTTTTATGATATTATCGACTATCTGAACCCCGGCGACTGCCTGGTGCTGAATGACTCCCGGGTGCTCCCCGCCCGGCTTCTGGGCCATCGGCCCACCGGCGGCGCGGTGGAGGTGCTCCTGCTGCGCGACCTGGGTGACAAGAAGTGGGAGTGCCTGTGCAAGCCCGGCCGGAAAATGCGGGAAGGGGATGAGGTGATTTTTGGGGACGGTGAACTGACGGCTACCGTGCGCCAGGTCCAGGAGGACGGTAACCGAATCGTAGAATTCCACTACCAGGGGATCTTCCTGGAGGTGCTGGAGCGATTGGGAAAAATGCCGTTGCCGCCCTACATCAAGGCGGAACTTTCTGATCAGGAGCGCTACCAGACCGTCTATTCCCGGGAGGTAGGCTCCGCTGCCGCCCCCACGGCAGGACTTCACTTTACCAACGAGCTGCTGGAAAAAATCCGGGCCAAAGGTGTCAAAACCGCATTTGTGACCCTTCATGTTGGCCTGGGCACCTTCCGCCCGGTGAAGGCGGAAGAGGTACTGGAGCATCATATGCACAGCGAGCTTTGCATGATGTATGAGGAAACGGCAAAAATTTTGAATGAGACAAAAGCTAACGGCGGGCGGGTCATCTGCGTGGGCACCACTTCCTGCCGCACGTTGGAATCCCTGGTGGGTGAGGACGGAACCTTTTCCGCCAAATCCCAGTGGACGGACATCTTCATTTATCCCGGCTATGAATTCAAGGCCATGGACGGCCTCATCACCAATTTCCACCTGCCGGAAAGCACCCTGGTCATGCTGGTTTCCGCCTTCGCCGGAAGGGAGCATGTGTTGAACGCCTACAAAAAAGCCGTGGAAGAACGGTATCGGTTCTTTTCTTTTGGTGATGCCATGTTCATTGCATAAGGAAAAAACAGTATGTCTATGAAATATCTATGAAATGTCTTGCGAATGGTTGATATTTGGTACAAATTTGCATATAATAGATTCGAAAGGCGGTGTTTGAGGTGGCACAAACAAATGTGAATATTCGTATGGATGAGGCAACAAAGAAAGCGTTTGACGAATTCTGCGCAGAAATTGGCTTGTCCGTCAGTGCTGCATTTAATATTTTTGCGAAAACAGTGGTTCGGGAACAGAGAATTCCCTTTGCTCTGACCACGGAAACACCTAATTCTGTTACGCTGGCAGCGATGAAAGAAGTAGATGACATGAAGCGCTGTCCAGAAATGTACAAAGGTTATCAGGATGTGGATCAGATGATGGAGGACATTCTCGGTGAAGCTAGAGATTAAACCATCCAATCAGTTTTAAAAAGATGTAAAGCTTGCACAAAAGCGCGGATATGATCTGGGAAAGTTGACGACAGTAATCAGAAAGCTTGCAAACGGCGAAACCCTTGAACCAAAATACAGAGACCATCCTTTGGCCGGTAATTTCGGAAGCTGCCGGGAATGCCACATTCAACCGGATTGGTTGCTGATCTATGAAATCGAAAACGAGCAATTGATCCTGTATTTGTCCAGAACTGGGACGCACAGTGATTTGTTCTAGTGAATTTGAGGACACTTCCAGAGCAGACTGTGAACATCTTTAATATTCAAGAAGCAGTAAAAATGTATGATCAAAAAGCCGCCTGCCGATTATTGCTGAATGTAATAATATACAGAAGCTTATATATCGTTTCCATCGGGGAAGCGATGTTCATTGCCGATATCAAATAAAGATGGAGAATACCATGTTTGAACTGAAAAAAACCGAAGGAAAGGCCCGTCGCGGTGAATTCACCTGCGCCCATGGCGTTGTTCAAACCCCCGTTTTTATGAACGTGGGCACCCAGGGGGCCATCAAGGGGGCGCTGAGCGCGGAGGACTTGAAAGCCATCGGCTGCCAGGTGGAGCTGTCCAATACCTACCATCTGCACCTGCGCCCCACGGACAAGGTGGTCAAGCAGCTGGGCGGCCTGCACAAATTCATGACCTGGGACGGTCCCATGCTCACCGATTCCGGCGGCTTCCAGGTGTTCAGCCTGGCCTCCCTGCGGAAAATCAAGGAGGAGGGCGTGTATTTTTCCTCCCATATCGATGGCAGGAAAATTTTCATGGGCCCGGAGGAGAGCATGCAGATCCAGTCCAATCTGGGCTCGGATATCTGCATGGCCCTTGACGAGTGTATCGAAAATCCTTCCCCCCGGGAGTATGTGAAGAAAAGTATTGACCGCACCTATCGCTGGCTGGTGCGCTGCAAGGCGGAAAATGCACGGCTGAACGCGCTGCCGGACACGGTGAATCCTCAGCAGATGCTCTGGGGCATCAACCAGGGCGGCACCTACCCGGATTTGCGCATTGAGCATATGCAGCGAATCGCCGAGCTGGACCTGCCCGGCTACGCCATCGGCGGCTTGGCGGTAGGGGAGACGGCGGAGGAGATGTACGACATCATCGAAGCGGTAGAGCCCTACATGCCCGCAGACAAAACCCGCTATCTGATGGGCGTGGGCACCCCTACCAACATCATTGAGGCGGTGGCCCGGGGCGTGGACTTTTTCGACTGCGTCATGCCCGCCCGGAATGCCCGGCATGCCAGGCTCTTTACCTGGGAGGGGGCCATCAACCTGAA
The DNA here is from genome assembly GCA_051867315.1 of Faecousia sp. Lineage (GTDB taxonomy): Bacteria > Bacillota > Clostridia > Oscillospirales > Oscillospiraceae > Faecousia. The sequence continues at coordinate 797 of JBJDYM010000358.1, read as the reverse complement.
AAACGCCAAGTATCAGCTGGATGAATCGCCCATTGACCCCCAGTGCGATTGCCCCGTTTGCCGCCGGTTTTCCAAAGCGTATATCCGCCATCTGTTCGTGGCGGAGGAGATGCTTGCCATGCGCCTTTCCGTGATGCACAACCTGTATTTCTACAACAAACTGATGGAGCGTATCCGGGATGCCCTGGACAGCGGCACTTTCCAGCAGTTCCGCCGGGAGTATTCTGAGAAATTGGCGCGAAGAATTTAACGTTCCTCTTGCAATTTCTGCCTGTAATGCTATAATAAAAAAGATATTAAACACAAAGGAGTTTTCCCAATGAATCTTTTTCTGACTGAGACCACCACCTCTGCCGCCGGCGGTATGACCAGCACCTTGATCATGCTGGTGCTGATGATGGCAATTTTCTATTTTATGCTGATTCGTCCTGAGAATAAGCGTAAGAAGGAAGCCGAGGCCATGCGTTCCGCTGTGAAGGTGGGCGATAAGATCACCACCATCGGCGGCATCTGCGGCACCGTTGTCAACGTGAAGGAAGACAAGCTGGTTCTGGAGACCGGCGCAGATCAGGTCCGCATTGAGCTTGCCAAGTGGGCCATGTCCACCAACGAGACTGCCACCGAGGCAAAGAAGGCCGAAGCCAAGAAGGCCCAGGAAGCCAAAGCCAAGGCAAAGGCTGCCAAGAAGGTTAACAAGTAAACATACGAATTGCTGCCAGCCCGAAATGGGCTGGCAGCTGTGCGTGTGCGCCCGGCATGGGCGATAACTTGGTGGTGAAAGTCCACTGCGGACTCGG
>JBJDYM010000357.1:0-3231 GCA_051867315.1 Faecousia sp. | reverse complement strand
CGTTTTTCAGGTCCTGCTTCATCCGGATGAACTCCCCGTTGGCCTCCAGCAGCAGATTGAAGTTCTGATTTGACTGTGTTTTGAACATGGTCAGCAGCTTCATGTGTGCCCGATTGTCCCGCAGCATGTCGGACCGCTCTGTGGTTGTATAGTTCGGCTGGGATTTCCGGATGATATCGGTGTACACCTGATTCACCGCCTCTTCATACCCTTCCGCCCCTTTCTTCATTCCCTGGCTCTGCACGTAATCCTCCGCAGCGCTCCACATAATAGAGCCGGTGGCCCACACGTCCACATTCTGGCACCCATTGAATAATATCTTTCCAAATCCGGAATTTGCAATGGTTTCAAAGATACCGCCTTTCTTTTTGATATCGGAAATCTCCGTGATTCCTCCATGTCCTCTGTACCGCTGGTAAAACCACACATTTTTCTGTGCCAGCTCATTCCGGTAATCCTTGCTCCACGCCTTCGGCAGACCCTTTGCAAAGCCCACCGCCATGCTCTTCCAGCCTACCACGGACGCCGCCGTCGGGATGGAGGCCGCCTGGCTCACCGCCACTCTCGGGTTCAGCCGCAGCGTCGCCGCCGCATAGTTCCCATAGAAGTTTCCAAGGATATCATCAGAGCTGTGCCCGCCCGCCACGTCGGCGATGTAGTGGTTGATGTATTCCTCCCCGGATACGCCCAGGTTTGTCTTCCCGGCGCCGAATCTGGCCCGCACCAGCGTGTTGATGGTCATTCCATGGCTGTCGATTCTGGTCTTCCAGATTTTTCCGAAATCCTTCTGCACCTGGGCAAAGCCAACATAACGGCCCATTTTTTCGCTCTGTCGGTTCAACTCGTCGAAGAAGTCCGTCAGCAGAATCGGCTGATAGTTTCTCACCCGCTCGATGGTGAATCCACTGTTTTCCAGATTGAATGCCTTTTCCGCCCCGGCCATATCCCGGATATCCGTTTTGATGGTGGTTGTGTCCCGGTGAATGGGCACGTAATTCTCCACCAGGTTTGGCCGGAATCCATACATCTGCTCAAACACATCTGCCATCAGCTTCCCGGAGTGGGAATACCATTCGTGCGCCCGGTCAATCAGCTTCTTTTCCAGCGGCGTCAGCTGCTTCTCAATGGCGTTTTGCAGATTGTAAAGCCGCTCCGCCGCCTGGTTGCTGATGGCCTCCATCTTCTGGCGGTTTTCCATCATCTGCTTTTCTAGTTCGTTTATTTCCTGCTGGTACCGCTGCTTGTAGCTCTCTGTTTCCGAAATCTCGATTTTCTGCTGCAAGTCTTCAATTTGAGCCTGAATGTCCTTGTTCCGGTTCACCATTTCCGTGAATCCCTCTCCGGGAGATTCACTGTACAGTGTGGTTTCCAGAGCGTCACCGTAGGATTCCACCTGTTTCCCTTTGTAGTATTTCTTCATGTTCGGGATGGTGAAGCCGCCGTGCTGCAAGCTCTCAAAGCTGTCCGCCTGGTTCAGCAGCATATAAGCCTGAAGCATCATGCCCCTGGTGGTCTTGACCTCGTTCCCTTCCAAATCCTTCAGGCCCCAGCTCACCATCTCCTTGGCATCATAGTTGACAATACGCTTAACCTCTTTATGAACAGAAGAATCCTTGCTCTCCGTGAACTCCCGGAACAGCTGATAGAATTCCCGCTGCACCCCCATCATCCGCTCCGAACCTTTTCGGAATCCCTCCTGAATCACCTTTCCTTCGTTGCCTTTGATGTACCCGCACAGATAGTTGAAGAACGTGTCCGGCGACATCTGCCATTGCAGAAACCGCTTCCCGGCAATCAGCATTCCGGCCTGCTTCGGATTGGTCTGCCGGATCTCCCTTGCCATCTTGGTGGCCATGTCAGAGATGCTCTTGTCCTTGCCCATGGAGAACGCCTTGTTTGCGTTTGTAATGGTGTAGTAGATGGCACTCATGGTCTGCTGCACCCGCCGCAGTTCCTTGGCATCCAGCTGATAGAGGTCCTTCCCCTCGAGAATTTGGGAGAGCTCTTTGATCATATCCGCCACTGTCTGGTCATAGGTTGTCTGGTATTGCCCGTCCTTCTGCATGGCGGCGTATGCGTTCTGCAGCTTTGTCAGCCTGGCCGTCATCCGGTCTCTGCGCGCCTGTGCGTCCCGGATTGCCTCCGCTTCCGCCACCACGCCCGTGGCCACATACACGTTGGATGCTTTCCGCCCCAGCTCATCCGCCCGATTTTCCAGGCTCCGCTGCCACCGGTCCATCCGCCGAAGCTCCGATTCCGTGAAGATCTCGCAGAAATCCACCACCGCTTTTCGCAGCTGCTCCGGTGCGTGCTGGCTGATCCCCTTCCCCGGCTTTGTGGCCATGCGCTGGAATTTGTCGCTGATGGTCCTGATCTGCTGCCGGATGCTCGTTTTTTGGGCGTTCTCGATCCTGGCATTTTCCCGCTGCCGGCCTTCTTCCAGGAGCTGCCGCATTTCCTTGGTTGCCTGCTCTGCAGCCTTGTCCGCCTTGGTGGGTTTCTCCGGGTTCAGTTCCATGGCCCCGTTCAGGATGTCCATTGCCGCCTGCTGCACCGCCAGCTCCATGTCCTTCTGGTAGGGGTTCTGGATATCCTCCGCGATTTGGCCCACCTTTTCGGCAATATACCGGATCTGATCCTCCGGGTTTGTGATATCCTCCGGGAACATTCCGTTGCCGAACTGGTCCTGCAGCTCCAGCCACATGGCGTCCACGTCCGTGCCGCTGCCGTCCTCCCGGAACCGCAGCGCCCTGTTCTGCTTCTTCCAGTCTGCAAAGTCCGCAATCCCTGCCTTGATGCTTTCCGTCACGTTGATCGGCGTGCTCCGCAGATACTGTTTCAGCGCCTTCCGGGTTTCCGCCAGGTCAGCGTTCACGTCCACCCCGCTGCCTTCCAGCACCTTCCGGGCGATCTTCTGCGCAGCGTCCACCATGTCGCTGTAGCTTGCGCCGGTCCCGCTCACGGCCTGGTTCGCCAGCCATTGCAGATCAGAAAGAATGTCCTCCACTTTGGTGTCGGAACTGTAATTACGGATCATCTGCCGCCCCAGCTTCCGCACCTCTGCGCCGTCCGCCTTTTGCGTACTGGTTCTCTTGGTCTGACCCTTCCAGTAATCCCTCTGCTCCTGCAGCAGTTTGTTCTGCCGCTCCAGCGCCTTCACGGTGTCCATCTCCCGGCTGCACGACAAACGCATGAGTAAAAAATAGCTACAAAAATCTGACAAATCTGCTA
>JBJDYM010000356.1:0-3234 GCA_051867315.1 Faecousia sp. | reverse complement strand
ATTACCTCGCTGGGCATCATGCTGGAAGACCTGGAATCAGTATTGCTGCAGTAAGCATAGAAGCAGAATTTCCGAGCTGACAGAAACGAACGATCCGCTGCAAAACGGGAAATTTGCAGCGGATCTTTTTGGAGTGCGCCCGGTGAGCGCACGTTCTATAGGGTGAAAGTCCTGAAGCCGCCCGGTAGCGGGAAGGTTTAGCCAAATGCAGAAGTTGATGGCAGAGCTGGAAAAGGGCCGCCGTTCCGGTGAGGAAAAAGGCTATGTTTCGCCGGATGACGTAGAGAAGGGATTCGGGATGTCCAATGTTCCGATGGAGGCAGGGTGTGCGTTTATGGAGAAGCGATGGAAGGGGATACAGAATTTCCCCTGGAGCGGATTGAACTGCTCCAGGGGTTCACTCTGATTTCAGGCCGGAACATCCGTTAGCCGGACACATTCACAATTACGGTGTGAACGGGACGGGATTCCACGTATTCAGAGGTTCTGCTGATCTCAGCATTGGTTGCTTTATCATATTTGACGCGCTGCAAAGTGACCTGGCAGCCGTCAATCCCTTCAAGCAGAACCTGACCGTTGGTATATCCATCGGCGGCCTTTTTGGAAACAAAGGTTGTCCCGTGGGAGATGGCGTAGCCGTCCTTGGTTTCCAGTTTGATATAATAGTCCAGTGGCTGTTCACTGAGTATCTGAATGGTGACTTGCTTGTCCGTTGCTTTTGCACGGATCTTTACAGGAAATTTGAAAGAATTGGAAAGCTTCAGGTCCTGCCAATTGGCGCTGACGGAAATTTCCGTGCCTTTTATGGTGTAGTCGCACAGGTGGTCAGCGGTACTCTTTTGGGTAACGGTCAGATCGGCGGTCATTGCGGCAACATAGAGCGTGGTTGCAATCTGGTCAGCTCCGCCGCATACCTCCTCATCAATGCAATGGTCACCATGCCGGGGGGCAAGCTGATAGCCCGCCGCTTCTGTACGATTGTTGAAGAAGGCATCAAAGGAGAAATTATCACCCGGCTCCAGAATGAGTCCGTCCAGTTGCTTACAGAGGAGCTTCATATTCTGGTTGTACGCCTCGTTGGTGCTGACCGGGGTGCTGAAGGAACTGAGGGTTTCCACAAAACTGCCGTTAATATCCAGCTTTTCGGGCATGATATATTCCATGGGAATGGAAATCACCTGGCCATAGTCTGCACTGCTCAGCTGTGCGCGGGCATCCTCCAGAGAGAAGGTATATCCGCAGGAGCCGGGAACGACCTCGCCGGAACCGGACTCTTCCACAGCCTCGACAGCGTCCACGTGGAGCTCCTGATAGATGGCATCGATATCCAGCTTTTCCGGGAACTGGGGCAAATATGTATCGGGAATGACAACATCGAAATTGTTTTGGGAATATCCCTCATAGATGGTGCGGCAGATTCCGTCCAAATCATAATTGCTGCCAGGGACGCCAATCTCCAGCACGAGTGTCTGGCAGGGAGCGCTGCGATCAAAGTCATCCGCGTCCAGGGAAGGCCTGTCGCCTTCCAGAGAATAGCCGGAGGGAGTGTATTCGCCCGAAAACCCACTGACAAAATTGGAAACGGTGCTGCGGATATAATCGGAATCCACGCTCAAAAACTGATCCAAAGGAATCTCAACAGGGGAATACTGGGCATTCCGGAAATCTTGCTGCCGTTCGCTTGATGTTCCGGTCCGGCCATAGGCATATGCGGCCTCAACGGCATCGTAAACCTGGAGGGAAGGACGAGTGAAGGTGGACGAGAGAATCATCTGGCTGTTTCCCAGTTCGACCGTCATGATGCCGTCGGAGAAATTGCTGCTGATGGCAGCATTCACGGCGGTATAGGCCTCTTCTCTTGTCATCCCGCCTACATCCACACCTGCAACGAAGACGTTCGACATGATCTTGTTGTCCAGTGGATCGGCATTTCCTTGAAACAGAATGACAGCGGCAATGCCTGCAGCCAGCACCAGACAGAGCGTGAGCAGACAGATGTTGATCACACGATGATGGCGCATGATAAACTTCGTGAAGCCGCTGGGCTCCTTTTGCGGTTGGACTTCCGGCTTCCCGTGCTTCCCGGAAACAGAATCAGATTCTTTTTTACGGGAGGGAACCTCTGAGCCCTTTTTACGGGCAGGGGGCTCGGCTTCTTGCTTTTGAGTACGGTGGTGCAAATCGTCCTTTCCAGGTGGGACAGCTTTGGAAGACGGCTTTTTCGGATTCGGTTCCGAAGTGGAACCGGTCTCGGGATTCGAGTCGATGGTGTGCTTCAAATCCGCGATAAATTCATCCAAATCATCCGCAGGCTTGTTGCCATTTGCGGAAGATGAGCCGAACTCCTTTATAATATCGTCTAAAATATCTTTCTCAGCCAACGAAAATGCCTCCTTACATTACACTTTCCAATACAGTGCATTATAACATGGTATGGGATGAAATACAACAAGTTCTTGTGACAATTTCCGAGAAAAACAGATTCACCGGAAGATATCATTGGCAAAGGGCAGTGAAGCGCTCGATGAATACCTTGCTCTGCTTCAGGCTGTCCACCCCGGCGGAGAGCTTCAGCCGAAGGGTGGGCTCCTTGGCGTTGGCCAGGAAAACCACTCTGGTTTTGTAGTCCGGGTCAGCACACAGTTCGCCCACGGCTTCGAAATTCAGGTTGGCCAAAACAAACAGCACATCGCCGCCCTTCTGCCGGATGTCTTTGATGCCGGCCTTCCGCGCTTTGGCACGGAGCAGGGCGATGTCGATGAGGTTCAGTACCCCCTTGGGCGGCTCTCCGTAGCGGTCTACGATTTCGTCCAGCAGATCGTCCGCGTCCTCCTGGGTACGGATGGCGGCCATCCGGCGGTACAGGTCCATCCGTTCCTCGCCCCGGGAGACATAATCCTTGTCCACATTGGCAGTGACATTCAGGTCGGCGGTGCATTCCGGGGCTTTGGGCGCTTCGCCCCGTTCCTCCAGTACGGCTTCATCCAGAAGCTTCAGGTACATGTCATAGCCCACGCTCATCATGTGGCCGGACTGCTCCGCCCCCAGCAGATTGCCCGCACCCCGGATCTCCAGATCCCGCATGGCGATTTTGAAGCCGGAGCCGAATTCTGCGAAATCCCGGATGGCGGACAGCCGCTTCTCTGCGATTTCCGTCAGGTTTTTGTCGGGCAGGAAGGTGAAGTAGGCGTAGGCGTGGCGGGTGGAGCGGCCCACCCGGCCCCGGAGCTGGTG
>JBJDYM010000355.1:0-3256 GCA_051867315.1 Faecousia sp. | reverse complement strand
GCAAAAAGGATATTCCCTGCGTGATTGCGCGGGGAATATCCTTTTTGCAGTTCTATAAAAGCGGAAAAAGGAAGGGGAAAACTGATAGTTAAAAATAGTTAAGTCAAGAAAAATCATGTTTTTAACATTTTTCAGCCATGTCCGCAATATAATTGTCTAGGATCTCATTCTGCACCAGCGGAACGTCCAAGAAGCTGCCGCTGTTTAAAAACGCATTGATACAAGCCGGCATACCACCGATAAGCAGATACTCCCGATACAGTTCAATTGCTTCCTGATGTAGCCCGTCGGGCAGCGGCTCCATAGTCTCATAGGCTGTGCGAATCTCTTTGCACAGAAATTCCTTGCCTCTGGCCCAGAGATACTCTTCAAAGTCCAACGGATAGAGGGTAATAGTCTCCACCTTGCCTACCGGGAATGAATAGTGCTGGCGGTTGACGGCCACGCCCAGTAGACTCCCCGCCGCCGCAATGTGGAACTCCGGCGTTTCCTCGCAGAAATATTTCAGTGAGGTCAGCGCCCGTTCGCAGGACTGGATCTCATCGAAAATAATCAGTGTTTCTCCGGGAATAATTCGCTCATCAGTGGATGCCTCCAGATACCTCAAGAGACGCTCCGGCGCAATATTGTCGTTAAAATAGGACGCAATCGCCAAATTGGTCTCCAGGTTAACATAGACTACATTCTTAAACTGTTCCTCGCCGAATTTACGCAGGATATAGGTCTTGCCTACCTAGCGGGCACCGTTGACAATCAACGGCATACGGTTAGTGATTTTATTTTTCCAGCTCAAAAGTGTATTCTGTCAAGTAGAAATCCTTGGTTTTGCCAAACAAATTCCCTGGTGTTGCCACGGGAATTCCCTGGATGTTGCCAAAAAAATTCCCTGGTATTGACACGCTATTTGACGCGCATGAGTGCGTTGCGCAGGCGGTAGCTCTGCCCCTCAAAGGTGATCAGGTGGCCATGGTGGGCCAGGCGGTCGATCATGGCGGCAGCCATCTGGTCATCGGTGAAGATGGTGCCCCATTTGGAAAACTCCAGATTGGTGGTGATGATGAGGCTGCGGCGCTCGTAACAGCTTGAAATCAGCTGGAAAAGCAGCTGCGCCTGCTCCTTTTCCAGAGGGAGGTAGCCCCATTCATCCAGGATCACCAGTTCTGCCCGGTCAATAGACTGCAGGAGCTTCTCCAAGGTGCCGCTCCTACGGGCCTCATCCAGCTTGGTAGCGAGAGCCGCCGCGGTGAAGAAACGGGTCTCCAGCCCGGCTTCGCAGGCTGCAACACCAACAGCAATGGCCAGATGGGTCTTTCCGGTTCCCACCGGGCCGTAGAGGACCAGATTGCGCTTCATGCGGACAAAATTGCAGCTGGTTACATCCTCCGCCGGCAGAGCTGCCGGCAGGCGCAGTGCGGTCCATTCATAGTCATCCAGCGTCTTGCGCACCGGAAAAGCCGCCCGTTTCAGCAGACGTTCCCGGCGAAGGCGCTCCCGATGAGCCAGTTCCTGGTTGAGTACCCGGTAAAGGAATTCCTCCTGCTTGGGGGTGGCCTCCAGTTCACACATGGACACCACCTTCTGGGTCAGGGCCAGCCGCTTGCAGGCTGTGGAGATCTCCTGACGGATCAATGCCCGTTCCATCAGCCCACCTCCCTTTGCAGCAGTTCATCATAGCATTCCAGCCCAGCATCGTGAGCGTGCTGAAGCCCCATGGACATGAGACCGGCCAGGTACTCTGCCGCAACTTCTTCACCCCTGCTGCGGCGGGTCAGCATCTGCTCCACGGCATTCAGGGCGATGTCAAAGTCATACCGTCCAGCCAACTCCTGCATCTGGCATATGACCTGGCGCAGGCCTGCCTTGTCCATGTCGTCCAGATAGTCCCGCAGCGGACAGGGAATATTTTCACGGACCTGGCTGTTGTGCCAGGCTCCGGGCTTCCTTGCCAGGTCCGACAGCATGAGCATCCAGTCACTTGTGTCGGTACGCTTCCCGCCGAACTGCCGCTGGAAGGAGGAGATCACCCGGTTCCTGCTGTCCATCGGCTCTACTGCAAAGGCGCCGATCCGCACCCACAGCTCCATGTCCGCGTATTGCGGACCGATGTTGTAGAAGTGGCAGCTGTCAACGCAGAACTTCCCGTAGTGATCGGTAGAAACCTGCCGGTATTTGCAGCATTCAAAGGCCATTTCCGGCAGACGCAGCAGCTGCCGCTTGTCTTCCTCAAACAGATCGCACATGGGGATGTTAAGCTTGTAGTGATCCCTGCAGTTATCCAGGTCACACTCCTCCAGCACCTCAGCGTTGAAGTGCTCCAGAGAGTCTGTCTTGGGGATGGGCACCAGAATGTTGCGGCGGAAGTATCCGACCTTGTTCTCCACGTTTCCTTTTTCGTTTCCGGACCGGGGATTGCAGAAGGTCAGGGTAAACCCGTAGTGGGCCTTGAACCGCTGGAACAGCTCGGTGAGCCGGATGACCTCTCCCACGCGCCGTCCCGCACCGGTAGCGTTGTCGATGACCACCCGCTGGGGCACGCCGCCTATGTAGTGGAAGATATCCTTGAGCCCCTGGCACAAGCACTCTGCAGTCTCCCCGTTGAAACACTGGAGATAACCCACATTGGAGTACGGAAAGGTTACTACCAGGTACTTGACCGCCACCCGGTCACCGCACACATACATATCGCACTCACCGAAGTCCACCTGGCATTCGCCCGGATGCCATACCAGCTCCTGTGCGCCATGCCCCTGCCGCCGATCCCGCTTCCAGTCTGCCACATACCGGCTGACCGTTCGGTAGCTGCAGGAGAACGATGGGTCTTCCTGGACCAACCGGTCATAGATCCGCTTGGCCGTGTGGCGCTGCTTGCGCCGGTTCAGCTGGTCTTCCTCCAGCCAGATACAGATGGTGGGGATCCATGGTGCCAGCTTGCCCGGCGACAGCCTGGGATGCGGCACCGCAGGACTGAAGTCTTCCTGGTTCATGTATTTCCGCACCGTTTTGGGGTCTGCCCCCACCTGGGCACTGATCTGATAGGGTCCATAGCCTTGGGCCTGCAGCTCCTTGATCGCTGCAATTTCTTCCATGCTAATTGCCATTCCTTTCTTGCCTCCCAGCTTTTGCTGGGGTTATTGTATCATGCTGTTCTGGTTTTTCCCTTTACAAGGAATTCTTTGTGGCAAGACCAGGGATTTTTCTTGGCAATTTCAAGGATTTTGCGCTGGCACTTTCAGGGATAACTTATTGTCTCACAACA
>JBJDYM010000354.1:0-3258 GCA_051867315.1 Faecousia sp. | reverse complement strand
TCCAGCTCGAAGGCACCGGTGTAGAGGCGGTAGTAGGTGCCCTTTTGGGCGATCAGATCGTCGTGGGTGCCCCGTTCGATGATGCGGCCATGGTCCAGGACCATGATGCAGTCGGAATTGCGGACGGTGGACAGCCGGTGGGCAATGACGAACACGGTCCTGCCCTTCATCAGCGCGTCCATACCGGCCTGGACCTGGGCCTCGGTGTAGGTATCGATGGAGGAGGTGGCCTCGTCCAGGATCATCACCGGGGGATCGGCCACCGCGGCCCGGGCAATGGCAATCAGCTGGCGCTGGCCCTGGGAGAGCCGGGCCCCATTGCCGGTGAGCATGGTGTTGTAGCCCTCGGGCAGGCGGGTGATGAAGTCATGGGCATTGGCCAGCTTGGCGGCGTGGATGCATTCCTCGTCGGTGGCGTCCAGCTTGCCGTAGCGGATGTTGTCCATCACCGTGCCGGTGAACAGGTTGGTCTCCTGGAGCACCACCCCCAGGGAGCGGCGCAGGTCGGGCTTGCAGATCTTGTTGATGTTGATGTTGTCATAGCGGATCTTACCATCGCCGATGTCATAGAACCGGTTGATCAGATTGGTGATGGTGGTCTTGCCCGCGCCGGTGGCGCCAACGAAGGCGATCTTCTGGCCGGGCTTGGCATACAGGGACACGTCATGCAGCACGGTCTTTTCCGGCACGTAGCCGAAATCCACATGCTCCATATAAATATCACCCTTGAGCTCCGTGTAGGTGGTGGTGTCATCCGCCTTGTGGTAGTGCTTCCAGGCCCAGCGGCCGGTACGCTCCGGGGTCTCTGTGATGTTGCCCTGCTCGTCAATTTTGGCGTTGACCAGGTGGACATAGCCCTCGTCCTGCTCCGGCTCCTGATCCATCAGCTCGAAGATCCGCTCAGCACCTGCCAGGGCCATGACGATGGAATTGATCTGGTTGGAGATCTGGTTGATGGGCATGTTGAAGCTCCGGGACAGGATCATGAAGGCCATCAGGCTGCCCAGCGTGAGCATCTTCCCCCCGGACAGCACCACCATCATGCCGCCCACAATGGCCAGGATGGCATACTGGATATAACCCAGGTTGTTGTTGATGGGGCCCATGATGTTGGAGAATTTACCGGCGGAATAGGCATTCTGGCAGAGCTTTTCATTCAGCGCATCGAATTCACGCTCACAGATGCCCTCATGGTTGAAAATCTTCACCACCCGCTGACCGTTGATCATTTCCTCGATGTAGCCGTTCACCGCACCCAGGGCCCGCTGCTGGCCGATGAAATACTTGCCGGATTTTCCCGCCAGGTACTTGGTGACCAGCACGATCAGGGTAATGGTGAACAGCATCACAATGAACAGCAGCCAGCTGGTATCGATCAGGTTCCAGGTCACCACCGCCAGGGTGATGATGGAGGAGGCACACTGGGGGATGGCCTGACTGACCATCTGGCGCAGGGTATCGGTGTCGCTGGTGTAGCGGGACATGATGTTGCCCGCGGTGTTGGAGTCGAAATAGCGCAGGGGCAGGCGCTGCATCTTCACGAACATCTCATCCCGGATGGTCTTTTGGACGCCCTGGCTCACGCTCACCATCAGGTAGTTAAACAGGAAGGAGCTGAGGATGCCCACAGCGAAGATGGCTGCGATTTTCACAAGATACGATGCCATGGGGCCGAAATCCTGGGAACCGGCGGACACCATGGGCAGGATGTAATCATCCACCAGCGTGCCCAGGCTGCGGCTGCCCATGGTCTGGGCCAGGGAGGTGAGAAAAATACAGATGAGTACGATGATCAGCACCGGGGTATATTTTTTCAGATAGCTCAGCAGCCGGGTGAGGGTTTTTTTGGGGCTTTTTGCCATGCGGCCGTCGCCGTGCATTTTCACAGGAGGCATTATTCTTCCCTTCCTTTCTGCTGGGTGTAGTAGAGGTCCTGGTAAATTTTGGAGCTTTCCAGCAGCTGCTCATGGGTGCCGGACTCCAGGATTTTTCCGCCCTCCATGATGATGATCATGTCCGCATCCTGGATGGAGGAAATGCGCTGGGCAATGATCAGCTTGGTGGTGCCGGGGATCTCCTCCCGGAAGGCCTTGCGGATCATGGCATCCGTCCGGGTATCCACGGCGGAGGTGGAGTCATCCAGAATGAGAATTTTGGGCTTTTTCAGCAGGGCCCGGGCGATGCACAGCCGCTGCTTCTGGCCGCCGGAGACATTGGAACCGCCCTGTTCGATGTGGGTATCGTAGCCATCGGGGAAGCCCTGGATGAACTCATCGGCGCAGGCCAGGCGGCAGGCGTGGACCAGCTCCTCATCGGATGCCTGGGGATTGCCCCAGCGCAGGTTCTCCTTGATGGAGCCGGAGAACAGGGTGTTCTTCTGGAGCACCATGGCCACATTGTCCCGCAGGGTCTCCAGATCGTAATCCCGCACGTCCACGCCGCCCACCTTCAAGCTGCCCGCCGACACGTCGTACAGGCGGGGAATCAGCTGCACCAGGGTGGACTTGGATGAGCCGGTGGCGCCCAGGATGCCCACGGTAGCGCCGGAGGGGATGTGCAGGTCCACATTTTGCAGGGCATCCAGCTTGGCCTTTTCGGAATAGCGGAAGGAGACGTTTTCAAAGTCGATGGAGCCGTCCTTCACGGTTTTCACGGCGCCCTCGTGAGAGGTCAGATTGGGCTCCTCCGCCAGCAGCTCGGCGCAGCGGCGCATGGGGGCCCGGGACATGATCACCATCACGAATACCATGCTGAGCATCATCAGGCTGGACAGGATCTGGGTGGTATAGGTGAGCATGGAGCTGAGCTCACCGGTGGTCAGGCCATTGCCGGGCACATTGCCGGAGGCCACCACCATTTTCGCGCCGAACCAGGAGATGAACAGGATGCAGGTGTAGACGCACAGCTGCATGATGGGGTTATTCAGGGCCAGGATGTGCTCCGCCTTGCAGAACAGGCGGTAGATTTCCCCGGAGGTGCCGGTGAATTTCTCCACTTCCTTCTCCTCCCGGACGAAGCTCTTCACCACCCGGATGCCATGGATATTTTCCTGCACCACATTGTTCAGGCTGTCGTAGGTTCTGAACACCTTGTCGAAAATCTTGAACACCACGGGCACCAGGCCGAACAGCACCGCCACCAGGATCGGCAGGGCAACGCAGTACACCAGGCTCAGCTTTACGCTGATGCGCATGGCGGAAATGAGCGCCAGCACCAGCATCATGGGGCAGCGGATGGCCATGCGGATCATCATCTGGA
>JBJDYM010000353.1:0-3278 GCA_051867315.1 Faecousia sp. | reverse complement strand
CTTTTTGATGATTTTTTCTGACAGCTTTACGTGCAGTTCGAAAGTTAGGGTTTAACTCGAAAATGTTCTTGCCGTCCACGGTGACGCTGCCGCTTGTCGGGCGGTCAAGTCCGCCCAGCATGTGGAGCAATGTGGACTTGCCGGAACCAGAGGTTCCCACAATGGCCACAAATTCTCCGTTTTCCACGCTCAGGTTCACGCCGTCCAGTGCCCGGACTTCCGTATCACCGGAGCCATAAATCTTGCGCAGGTCTTTTGTTTCCAAGATACTCATAAAAATCATGCCTCCAAAGGGAAAAGTCTGTATGCCTTTCGACAATACAGACTTTACCATGAGAATCTTTCCACGATCTTTCTGAAATCTAACAGTAATGAAAGATTTCATTTTCGGGGCAGATACAGGGAAAAGGTGCTGCCCACACCTACCTGAGAGCTGACCTTCACATAGCCGCCCTGCCCTTCGGCAATCTGCCGCACCAGGTACAGCCCGATGCCCACGCCTTCCTCTTCTGCGTGTTCCGCACCCCGGTAGAACCGCTGGAACACCCTGGGCTGTTCCTCCTCGGGGATTCCCGGTCCGGTATCGCTGACATGGATTGCTGAGAACATCTGGTAAGCCGTCACCGTGACACGAACCACTCCACCGGCGGGGGTATATTTCACGGCGTTGTCCAGCAGATTATAGACCGCTTCCTCCGTCCACTTGGGGTCAAAGACAGCATCGGCTTCCGTAGGCTCAAGGGTGATTTGGATTTTCTTCGCCGCCGCCTTTGGCGCAATTTGAGAAAGAGCAGCATCCATCACAGCCTGTAGTTTTCCGCAAGTCGGATTCAGGGCGATGACCCCGGATTCCAACCGGGAGGTTTTTACCAGCGCGTCAATCAGGCTTTGGAGCTTTCTTGTCTGTCCCTCCAGCGCGTCCACGCAATAGCGACTTTCCTCCGGTAGGGGTTGCTCCGACAAAAGTTGGGTGTACAGCGCAATATTGGCAATGGGCATTTTGGTCTGGTGGGAAATATCCCCAATGAGGGTTTTTAGCTTGTCCTTTTCCGCGGCTACATTCCTGGCGGACACCGTGGACGCCGCAAGGTAGTGGGCCAGCTTGCTTTCCAGTGCTGACAGCATGGTCTCGTTAAAGCTGGCTTCCGTGAAATCCCCCTGCATGGCAATGTCCAGCATCCGGTTCAGGTTTTCCAGAATCCGCCGGGTGCGTTGGCGGCAATACAGAATGCCCCCTGCCGCAAGGAGAACGGAAGCAGCGATAATAGCATATCCCCAAATTGTCATATCACTTCACCGCCCAGGTATACCCAATGCCGTACACCGTTTTCAAATATTGTGGACTGGAAGGTGTGTCCTCCAGTTTGTCCCGCAGTCGTTTGACGGTAACGGACAGGGCATTTTCGTCCACGTATTCTGCGCCATCCGTCCAGATCCGGTCTATCAATGTGGCACGGGGCAGTGTCTGCCCACGGTTTTCTACCAAAATCCGCAGCAGCTTCTGTTCCGTCTTGCTCAGTTCAATGCTCTGACCATCTTTGTGAAATTCCATCCGCTCAAAGTCAAACTGGAACCTGTCAATCTCAATGCAGGATGTTTTCGTGGACATTCTCCGCCGCAGTTGGGCGTTCACCCTTGCCCGGAGAATTGCCAGAGAAAAAGGCTTTGTGATGTAATCGTCCGCCCCGGATTCCAAGCCCGTAACAACATCCATTTCCATATCGTTAGCAGTCAGCAAAATCACAGGTATGGCGCTGGACTGCCGAACCTGCTTCAGCAGCTCCAGACCGCTGCCGTCGGGCAGATTGATATCCAGAATCAGCAGATCATAGCTGTTATCTGCAAGCGCATTCTGTGCTTGTGTCAGCGTGCGGCACAGCGCGATCTGCACCGACGGGCTTTGCAGTGCCAGACGAATGCCGTTTCCCAGAGTGGTATCATCTTCCAACAGGAGTATCTTCTGCATGGCAGACACCTTCTTTCGTTTTCTACATCATAGCACAGGGAAAACGGAATGTCGATAATTCCGTTTCTTAAGTCTTTCTTATTGGCTGGGATACAGATACAAAAGTGATTCAAAGAATTGCGCAGCCGCAGTCGTGAAGACTGCGCTCACCGGGGCTTGGGGCAGAGCCTCAACAAGCAGAAAAACCATTCGTTCCACAAAAGCGGAATGGATGGTTTTTCGCATGTGTATTATAGTAGTGGAGGCACTGGTTTCGTAAGTAACCGCATCACGGCAACGGAGGCGGCTTCCGCCAAAATCTCCGCAAGGGGGCGCGGGAGCGGCGGCCACGGTGATGGTGCCTTTTTACTCGACAGGAACAGCCTCCTCCGGAGCAGCGGCGACCACGCCTCCCTCCACCACCAGGGTATCTTCATAGTCCTTGCCGTAAGTATCCAGCAGAGTCGCCTCATAGTCGGCATGGAAGAAGTTCTCCTCGCCCAGAGCCTTGATTTCTTCGTTCAGCCAGTTCAGCAGGGTTTCATTGCCCTTGGTGACGGCAGGAGCGATGGTGTCTGCGCTGCCCAGGGAGGGAATGCCTACTACATAGCCGGGATTCTCGATGGCGAAAGCAATCACTTCCGTGTTGTCGTTGGCCCAGGCCACGCCGGTGCGGTTTTCAAAGGCAGTTTTGGCGGCAGCATAGGTATCGAACTTTTGCAGCTTGATGTTGGGATGATTCTTTTCCAGATAGGTCTCGGCGGTCGTGCCGGAGATGACGATTACCTGATCGTCTGCGCCAATGTCATCCAGGCTGGTGATCACCGCATCTTCCGGAGAAACCACACCCAGCGCCACGTTCATGTAGGGCAGAGCGAAATCAACCACCTGGGCCCGCTCCTCCGTAACGGTGAAGTTTGCCAGAATGATGTCCACCTTGCCGGTTTCCAGGTACTCAATCCGGTTGGCCGCTTCTGTGGAAACAAAATTGATCTTCACGCCCAAGTCTTCGCCGATGCGGTTGGCGAAGTACACATCGTAGCCCTGATACTCTCCGTTCTCGTCCACGAAGCCGAAGGGGCTCTTGTCTGAGAACACGCCGATGTTTACCGTGCCGCTGGCCTGGATTTCCTCCAGGGTACGGTAGCTTTCCTTCGCCTGGGCGCTGCCAGGAAGCAACCAGGTCACCAATGCAACGAGAAGAAGAACGATTACAGAAATATTCCAAAACTTTTTCATAGAGATAACCTCTTTCTTATAAATTTTTAAGGAATCCAAGCACAAAAAAGCCGGGGCTTACAGAAGCTCCCGGGCAAATGGCGCTATGACATCC
>JBJDYM010000352.1:0-3297 GCA_051867315.1 Faecousia sp. | reverse complement strand
ACGGCAAAGCTGACCAAAAATCCAATGAGCCATTTGACAATCTCATTGACCGCCAGCCTGGCGGGACATCCATGTTTTTTTGCCATGGTATCATCTCTCCTTCAATTTATGTTCGTTCCATCTTACAGGAACCGGATGGACTTGGTGGGGCACTTCTCCACGCACTTGCCGCAGCCAACACACTTCTCGGGATCTACCCGGGACAGGTTGTTCTCCACCGTGATGGCGCCCTGCTCGCACTGCTTGGCGCAGATGCCGCAGCCGATGCACCCGGCAGAGCAGGCCTTCTTCACCACGGGGCCCTTGTTTTTATTGGAGCAGCGGACGGCCACCTTGGTGGTGCGGTCATGCATGCCGATGATGCCCTTGGGGCAGGTCTTGGCGCACAGGCCGCAGCCCACACACAGCCGGGGATTCACCACAGCGATGCCGTCTTTGATGGAGATGGCTCCCTGGGGGCAGACCTTCACACAGCTGCCCAGGCCCAAGCAGCCATATTCGCAGCTCATGTAGGGCAGGCCGCTGAGCACAGCGGCGCGGCAGTCGGAAATTCCAACATACTGTGCCTTGGCTTTGGTGGCCTCACAGGTACCGGCGCACTGGACATAGGCGCACTGGGGGTCTTGGTCAATGGCCTCTTTGCCCAGGATGGCGGCGATTTTGGCGATGTTCTCGGTGCTGTTGCCGGGGCAGGCATCCACCCGGGCTTCGCCTTTCACGATGGCCTCCGCCACCGCGTCACAGCCGGCGTAGCCGCAGGCGCCGCAGTTGCTGCCCCGGAGGCACTCCCGGACCCGGGTCACCCGGTCGTCCACTTCCACATAGAATTTCTTGCTGGCGGTCACCAGAGCCAGGCCCAAAACCAGGCCCACAAGGCCGATGACCAGCGTGGAAATAATCACTGTTTGCATACGCTCACCTCCATCAGGACAGGCCGGAGAAGCCCATGAAGGCCATGGCCATCAGGGTCGCGCACAGCAGCACGATGGGCGCGCCCCGGAAGGGGGCGGGAATGGCCTCCTCGTCGATATGCTCCCGGATCTCGGCCAGCAGAACGATGGCCAGGGTATAGCCCAGGGCGGTGCCCAGACCGGCAAACACGCTCTCCAGGATGGTGTACTCATTCTGCACATTGGTCAGCGCCACGCCCAGCACGGCGCAGTTGGTGGTGATCAGGGGCAGGTAGATGCCCAGGCTCTGGTAGATGGCATGGGCGTTCTTTTTCAGGAACATCTCCACCATCTGCACCAGGGCGGCAATCACCAGGATAAACACGATGGTCTTCAGATAGTCCAGACCCAGAGGCGCCAGCACAAACTGGTACAGCAGCGCCGCCACAAACGATGCCACGGTCAGCACTGCGGTAACGGCCAGGCCCAGAGACAGCGACGCTTTCTTCTGCTGGGAGACGCCCAGGAAGGAGCAGATGCCCAGGAACTGGCTCAGCACCACGTTGTTCACCAGGGCGGTGGTCACAATGATCATGATGAGACTTTTCATACATTAGCCTCCTTTTTGTCGCAGGCGGAAGACGCGCAGCTGGCGCAGCAGCCGTCGCAGCCCTCCACCACCTTGTTGGCCCGGCTCTTGATGCCGATGGCGTTCATGATGGCCACCACAACGGCCAGCACCAGGAAAGCGCCGGGGGCCCGGACGAAGAAGGCGATGGGCTCAAAATTACCGGGCAGGGTGCAGCCGAAGATGCTGCCAGCGCCCAGCAGCTCCCGGATGGAGCCGATGATCACCAGAGCGATGGTGAAGCCCAGGCCCATGCCCAAACCGTCGAACAGGCTGAGCAGGGGGGGATTTTTGGAAGCATATGCCTCGGCCCGGCCCAGGATGATGCAGTTGACCACGATCAGGGGGATGTAGATGCCCAGGGATGCGTAGAGCGATTCCATGTACGCCTCCATCAGCAGCTCCACCACGGTGACGAAGGATGCCACAATCACGATGAAGGCCGGCAGCCGCACCTCATCGGGGATCACCTTGCGCAGCAGGGAGATCACCACGTTGGAGATGACCAGCACCACAAGTGAGCTCAGGCCCATGCCCAAGCCGTTGATGGCGGAGGTGGTCACCGCCAGGGTGGGGCACATGCCCAGCATCAGGATGAAGGCCGGATTTTCCTTGACAATACCATTATTAATTCTTTCCCAATAGGCTTTCATGTCTTCGGCCTCCTTACTTCAGATTGGCCGCAAAGAAATCCAGTGCGGCATTCACGGCATCCACCACGGAGCCGGAGGTGACGGACGCGCCGTTGACGGAGTCGATTGCCTCGGGCTCCGAGGACGCACCGCTCTTATTCAGGGTGAACCGGCTGACGTTGACACCGACGAACTGGTTCATAAAGTCGGGCTCGCCGCACTTCATGCCCATGCCGGCGGTTTCGTGGAGCTCGGTGAAGGAGATGCCGTTCACCGTACCGTCGGGCTGAATGCCGACCACCAGCGCCAGACCGCCGTCGAAGGACTGGGAATTGGCCACGCTGACGGCATAGCCCACCACGTTGCCCTGGCCGTCCACACCGACAAGGGCGTCCTTGACGGTCACAGAGCCGTAAGCGCCCTGGCTGGCTTCCACCGCTGCCTGCAGCGCATCGTCGGTCTCAAATTTTACAGCGCCGGGGACCACCTCCAGGAAGGCGGCCTGGTTGGCCCGCTCCTGATTCTCGGCGATCCGGTCAGCGGTAATGACATACACGCCGCTGAGGGCCGCGCCGGCAACCAGGGTAATCACCAGCAGGATGATCACAGGCTTGGGGATGGCCTTTTTCCGGTCCTTGGGAATCCGGAAGGCGAAGGGCACGGGGATGAACAGCTCGTCAATGATGTTGCTGAACATGTTGGCCAGCAGCACCGCGTAGGTGGTGGAGTCCGCAGAAGCGCCCTTCACCCGGAACAGGCCGATGAGCACACCGGTCAGGCAGCCGTAGAGCAGCTGGCCCTTGGTGGTGGAGGGGCAGGTCACCGGGTCGGTGGCCATGAAGAAGGCGGCCATCAGCAGTCCGCCGCCCAGCAGCTGGGGCAGCAGGTAAGCGGGATCAATTCCGTGTCCGCCAAAGATCATCAGGAAAATCGCCGCCGAACCAATGGTGGCAGTGGGGATTTCCCAGGTGATGCCGTGGGCCAGCAGCAGGTACACGCCGCCGGCGATCAGGCCCAGGGCAGAGCTGCCGATGATGCCGCTGGTGTTGCCCATGGCCAGGGCCAGCATATCAATGGTCTTTCCGGAGGCCAGCTCCGCCAGAGGGGTGGCGGCGGAGACGCCGTCCAGGGTGTAGCCGGTCATGGC
>JBJDYM010000351.1:0-3305 GCA_051867315.1 Faecousia sp. | reverse complement strand
AGGGCGCAAACGAAAATCACCCACCGGTGTTCCACGGCCCGCCAGAGGCTCGGTCCGCCGGCTCGCCCGCAGTTTTTTTTCATTCAGAAAAGCCTTTCCGCCGCACGGAGGGGCTTTTTTTTTATCGGGGCAGTTTTTCTATCTGCCGCCGTCCTGCTCCCCGTTCGGGTCGCACCGTTCCATACCGGCGCAGGCGTAATTTCCGCGCAGCGCGCTTCCTACTGTTCCGCCCCTCCGCTCCGTCCGTCCTTTTCCGTACGTTTTCCTCTGTACTGGTTTTCCATTAAAAAAGAATGCAAAAAGAATTCTGAAAAAAAGATAAAAAAAACAAAAAAATGTAAAAAAAAATGATTTTTTTTATTCCGGTAGTTGACACTTTTTTAATCCGGGTGTATATTCATTATCACCGTCGCGCAGGACTCCTGCACGGCAGTAACAACGGTGTTTGACATAAAAGGGAAGGAAAGAAAGACGAAATACAAGAGGTTCGTGCCGGGAAGCTGTCCTTATGAAGGGTAACTTCCCAAGAAATGAAACCCGGACGTTCGGATTCGAAAGGAAGCTGGATGTCTGCAATTCTTTAATAAGAGCATAAAGAGGTTTCGGACTGAAATGATATTGAAAATCTCAGGCCTTCGGGCCTAAGAAATAATCATGGAGAGTTTGATCCTGGCTCAGAACGAACGCTGGCGGCGCGTCTTAAGCATGCAAGTCGGACGGTAAGGAAGGAGCTTGCTTCTTCCCTAGAGTGGCGGACTGGTGAGGAACGCGTGGGTGACGCACCCTCCGGACGGGGATAGCCGGTAGAAATACCGGGTAATACCGGATAAGAGCGCCTCCTTGGAGGGAGGCGGAGAAAGCGGCTTCGGCCGCGCCGGAGGAACGGCCCGCGTGCTATTAGCTAGTTGGCGGGGTAACGGCCCACCAAGGCGACGATAGCTATCCGGCCTGAGAGGGTGAACGGACACATTGGGACTGAGATACGGCCCAGACTCCTACGGGAGGCAGCAGCTAAGAATATTCCGCAATGGGGGAAACCCTGACGGAGCGACGCCGCGTGGATGATGAAGGCCGGAAGGTTGTAAAGTCCTTTTGGGCGCAAAGAATAAGTACGCGAGGAAATGCGCGTGCGGTGACGGTAGCGCCTGAATAAGCAACGGCTAATTACGTGCCAGCAGCCGCGGTAACACGTAAGTTGCGAGCGTTGTTCGGAATTATTGGGCGTAAAGGGCATGTAGGCGGTCGTGCAAGCTTGGTGTGAAATCCCGGGGCTTAACTCCGGGACTGCGTTGAGAACTGCACGGCTAGAGTAACTGAGGGGCAGCCGGAATTCCAGGTGTAGGGGTGAAATCTGTAGATATCTGGAAGAACACCAATGGCGAAGGCAGGCTACCAGCAGATTACTGACGCTGAGGTGCGAAGGTATGGGGAGCAAACAGGATTAGATACCCTGGTAGTCCATACAGTCAACGATGTACACTTGGTGTCTGTGCACAAGCATGGGTGCCGGAGCAAACGCGATAAGTGTACCGCCTGGGGAGTATGCCCGCAAGGGTGAAACTCAAAGGAATTGACGGGGGCCCGCACAAGCGGTGGAGCATGTGGTTTAATTCGATGGTACGCGAGGAACCTTACCTGGGTTTGACATACACGCCGATTATCAGGAGACTGGTAAGCGTAGCAATACGGGCGTGAACAGGTGCTGCATGGCTGTCGTCAGCTCGTGCCGTGAGGTGTTGGGTTAAGTCCCGCAACGAGCGCAACCCCTACTGCCAGTTACCAGCGGGTAAAGCCGGGGACTCTGGCGGAACTGCCGGCGACAAGCCGGAGGAAGGTGGGGATGACGTCAAGTCATCATGGCCCTTATGTCCAGGGCTACACACGTGCTACAATGGTGGGTACAGAGCGAGGCGAGGCCGCGAGGCGGAGCAAAACGCAGAAAGCCCATCGTAGTCCGGATCGGAGTCTGAAACCCGACTCCGTGAAGTTGGAATCGCTAGTAATCGCACATCAGCACGGTGCGGTGAATACGTTCCCGGGCCTTGTACACACCGCCCGTCACACCATCCGAGTAGAGGGTACCCGAAGCCGGTAGTTTAACCGCAAGGAGAACGCTGTCGAAGGTACGCTTTGTGAGGGGGGTGAAGTCGTAACAAGGTAGTCGTACCGGAAGGTGCGGCTGGATCACCTCCTTTTCTAAGAGAAGAGGAAAAAAAACAAGTGCATGTGTACGCACGGGGCGCGGACTTTCCTGTATCTTTCTTTCTTTCCCCTTGATGTCAGGCATCAGAAAAACGGGGAATTAGCTCAGCTGGCTAGAGCATCGGCTTTGCAAGCCGAGGGTCAAGGGTTCAAACCCCTTATTCTCCATCACGGGCGGACGGAAGTGTCGCCTCGGTTCTTTGAAAATAACTAAGGAAGGAAAAAAAACACGGGCGGCGCAGGCGGAAGCAGGCGCTGTCAGAGAAGCACGCGCAGGATGCGGGCGAGCAGGCGGGACTTCATACTTGACGGAGGAACGGCTGCGGGAAGTCCGGTGCGCGAGGCGGAATCAATAATATGGTCAAGTGAAATACAGGTCTATGGCGGATGCCTATGGAGCCGTAAGACGAAGAAGGCCGTGATAAGCTGCGAAAAGCCGCGGGAAGGAGCACATATCCGTAGATCCGCGGACAGCCGAATGGGGTAACCCGCAGGGAGCGATTCCTGCATCCGGCGCCTGAATAAAATAGGGCGCGGAAGTCATACTGCGTGAAGTGAACCATCTAAGTAACGCGGGAACAGAAATCAACAGAGATTCCCCGAGTAGCGGCGAGCGAAAAGGGAGGAGCCCAAACCGCATAAGGCGGGGTTGTAGGACTGCATAAAGAGAAAGAAAACTGCTTTGCAGGAGAACCGCATGGGAAGGCGGGACAGAGAGTGTGAGATCCACGTATCCGAAACGGAGCAGACTCTGGCAGTATCCTGAGTACGGCGGGGCACGAGGAACCCTGCCGGAATCCGGGTCGACCACGATCCAAGGCTAAATACTAGACGGCTACCGATAGCGAACAAGTACCGTGAGGGAAAGGCGAAAAGAACCCCGGTGAGGGGAGTGAAAGAGAACCTGAAACCATAGACTGACAAGATGTCACAGCCCGCAAGGGTAGTGGCGTGTCTTTTGTAGAATAAACCTGCGAGTTACGGTGTGCAGCGAGGCTAAGGGATGGCAGTCCCGGAGCCGTAGGGAAACCGAGTCTGAAAAGGGCGGAAAGTTGCATGCAGTAGACCCGAAGCCAAGGTGATCTTATCATGGGCAGGCTGAA
>JBJDYM010000350.1:0-3309 GCA_051867315.1 Faecousia sp. | reverse complement strand
TCATCGCCGCCGCCACATTGTCCCACCGGTATATCACCGACCGGTTCCTGCCGGACAAGGCCATTGACCTGGTGGACGAGGCCTGTGCCCAGATCCGGACCGAAATGGACTCCATGCCCACGGAGCTGGATGCGGTATCCCGGAAGATCATCCAGATGGAGATCGAGGAGGCCGCCCTGAAAAAGGAGGACGACGAGCTCTCCAAGGCCAATCTTGCCAAGCTGCAAAAGGAGCTGGCGGAGGAGCGGGACAGCTTCAACGCCATGAAGGCCCAGTGGGAAAATGAAAAGAACGCCATCGGCCGGGTGCAGCAGCTGCGGGAGACCATCGAGGATCTGAACCGGCAAATTGAAGCCGCCGAGCAGAACTACGATCTGGAAAAGGCCGCCGAGCTGAAATACGGCCGTCTGCCCGAGGCCCAGCGCAAGCTCAATGAGGAAGAGCAGAAGGTCAGTTCCGCCCGGGAGGACAATCTGCTCCGGGATCGGGTCACCGAGGACGAGATTGCCAGAATCGTGGAGCGCTGGACCGGCATCCCCGTGTCCCGGCTGGTGCAGGGAGAGCGGGAGAAGCTGCTGACCTTGGATGAAACCCTCCACAAGCGGGTGGTGGGCCAGGACGAGGCCGTCACTGCCGTTACCGAGGCCATCCAGCGCAGCCGGGCCGGCATCCAGGACCCCAACCGGCCCATCGGCTCCTTCCTGTTCCTGGGCCCCACCGGCGTGGGCAAGACGGAGCTGGCCAAGGCATTGGCGGAAGCGCTGTTTGACGACGAGACCAACATGGTGCGTATCGATATGTCCGAGTATATGGAGAAATTCTCCGTCTCCCGGCTGATCGGCGCGCCTCCGGGATACGTGGGCTATGAGGAAGGCGGCCAGCTGACGGAGGCCGTCCGCCGGAAGCCCTACAGCGTGGTGCTCTTCGACGAGGTGGAAAAGGCCCATCCCGATGTGTTCAATATCCTGCTGCAGGTGCTGGACGACGGCCGCATCACCGATTCCCAGGGCCGCACCGTGGATTTCAAGAACACCATCCTGATCCTCACCTCCAACCTGGGCTCCGAGTACCTGCTGGGCGGCATCGACGACCAGGGCAACATCAGCGACGAGGCCAAAAACCAGGTGCAGACCCTGCTGCGCCGCTCCTTCCGGCCGGAATTTTTGAACCGGCTGGATGAGATCGTGTTCTACAAGCCCCTGACCCGGGAGAATGTGACCAAGATCATCGATCTGCAGATTGATAAGCTGAACCAGCGGCTGCGTCAGCAGCAGATCAGCTGCCAGGTCACCGAGGCGGCCAAGAGCGCCATCATTGATGCGTCCTACAACCCCGAGTTCGGCGCCCGGCCCCTGCGCCGCTATGTGCAGCACACCGTGGAGACCATGCTCAGCAAGCGCATCCTGAGGGGCGATGTGCTCCCCGGCCAGACCGTCACCGTGGACTGCCAGGGCGACGAGCTGGTGATGAAATAAAAACCAAAGGAGCTGCCCAACGGCGGCTCCTTTTTCAGTAGAACATAATCTCTCGCCCAAACCATCCAGTAAGCCGTTTTCAGAGGCCGCCAATTCATCGACTTGGTGGCGAACGGCGATGCGCATCAAAAAAACAGAAACCGCCGCTCGGACGGAGCGGCGGTTTCTGCGTATCATGCTTCGGGCTTGGCAAAAGCGATGGGGGTTGCGCCGGAGGCGGCGTCCACGCTCTTCAGGGAGATGGGGGCAACCTCGAAGTGGACGGTTTCGTACTTCTGGGTCTGGCCGCCGCTGACGAACTCCAGCACAAAGGTCATGGCCTTGGCCTCGTCCTCGCTGGCAGCTTCCTTGGTGATGACCACGCTGTCACCGTCCTCCAGTCCCTCGCCGGCAAAGTTCTCGCCCTTGTCCTCGGAGCCCACCAGGTACAGGTACAGTTCAGTCACCACATCGCCGGTGGTGTTGTAAACGGTGTACTCCGCCTTCTGGGGCTCGGCAGCCTCGGTGGTGGCCTCCGTGGTTGCTTCGGTGGCGGCCTCGGTGGTGGGCTCAGCAGCCTTTTCGCCGCAGGCGGTAACGGTGAGCATCAAAGCGGCAGCCAGCATAAGGGCCGCAATTTTCTTTACAGTCATGATTCATTTCTCCTTTGTCTTCATGTGAGAATCAAATTGGAGGATGAAATCCTCTCCAGGCGGACATTATAGCATCCTGATACAAAAAATCAAGAAGAAAATTATGACAATTCTATAAATATGAACCGGGGAACCGGGCCTCTTTGCAAGCCCGGTTTACTCATTTTGCACTTGATGGGCATGCTTGCCAGTGAGGCAAATTGGTGTGTGCAGATTTGCACCGCCTCCCCTTGCGGCTGGGTAATGATCGGTGGCTGGTACCATTCAACGGAACACTCAGGCATCGGACCTGGCGGGAGGCTGATCGCCTTCCCTAAGGTGGGGCGTGCCCGACAGACACCCTGGCCCCTTCATGAAAATCACAGAAAGGGTTATCCTATCACAAACGGAGAGAAAACCAAGGGAACCTCTGAATCAATCGTCTGCGGCTGGGCGGCGGGTCTTTTGCCCCATCCGCGCAGTACCAAACCCCAGAAATACACAAAGTATTCCCGGGGGTTTGGTACTTTCGGCTGAGCCAAAATCCCTCGCCGTCAGCTCTTGCCGATTTCATCAGAGGTTCCCAAGTTTACAGATTCTTTTCCTGAAATTTACTCCGGCACGATAGTGGATTTTACAGGCGGGGCGTATACTTTGCCTTGGGTGAGCGAAAAACGACGCCCCTGAAAGCGCGGTGGATACCGCGATTTCCAACCACTGACAAAAATTTTGGAGGTTAAACATGAAACGATTTGTTACCCGCATGGCAGCGCTGGTTCTTGCCTTCGCTGTCCTTTGCTCCCTGGCTGTCTGCGGCATCCCGACTGCCGCCGCAGAGGCAAATGTCCCCAAATATGTCTTCCTGTTCATCGGCGACGGCATGACCTATTCCCAGTTCCAGCTGGCGGCCTCCTACCAGGGCGCCAACGCGGAGGATGGCGACGGCATCCTGAACGGAGACGTGGCACTGAATTTTATGAACTTTGACACCCTGGGCAATGCGACCACCTATGATTCCTCTTCCTTCTGCCCCGATTCTGCGTCCACTGCCACGTCCATCGCCTCCGGCTTCAAGACCTACAGCGGCGTGATCAACATGGACGAGACCAAGACCGTTCCCTTCACCACGGTGGCCGAGCAGCTGCGTGACAACACCGATATGAAGATCGGCGTCATCTCCTCCGTCAACCTGAACCACGCCACCCCCGCCGCCTTCTATGCCC
>JBJDYM010000349.1:0-3319 GCA_051867315.1 Faecousia sp. | reverse complement strand
TCGTCGCTGACCCAGCCGGCCTTGATGGCGGCCTTGCAGGCGACGGTGTGCAGCAGCTCGTCCCGGACGGTGTCCTTGTGCTCCCGGCGGCCGCAGAGCAGGTCGGCGGAGAGGGCTTCCACCGCCTGGGCGGCGTCCTCGGGACTCAAATCCATGGGAATCTGCCGCAAAAGCACGGTATTTTCCCCGAATTCCTCGATTTCAAAGCCCAATTCCTCCAGCATATCGGTGTTCGCCAGCAGCTCGGCGGCGGCGGTGGGATTCAGGCGCACGGGAATGGGGGAGAGCAGGGCCTGGGCGGAGATGGATTCCTGGTTGGATTTTAATTTTTCAAAGAGAATCCGCTCGTGGGCGGCGTGCTTGTCGATGAGGAAGGCGTCCTCCCCCTGCTCCACCAGGATGTAGGTCCGGTACAGCTCTCCCACCATCCGCCAGTCCGGCTGGGCGGGAAGGGATAATTCCTCCTGCACCGGCTCCACCGGCTCCGATGGCTTTTCCGGCGCCTGCGGCTGGGGAGCCTCCTCCGGAAAATCCGGCAGGGGCGGGGGAGCGACGGGCTCCATTTTGGGAGCCGCCACCGGGGAGCGAAGCACCGGCTGCTCCTTTACTGCCTTTTGCACCAGCGCTGCGGCAGCGGCGGCAGCCTCCGGCTTGGGCTTCGGGGCATGGTCAAGGGCGGCGGAGAAGGTTTTGAATTCCTCCGGGGTCATGGTGCGGTAGAAGTCCTGCCTTGGCGCGGGCTTTGCATTCGCTGCCTGCGGGGCGGCGGGCTTGTAATTTCCCGTCTGCGGCGCGCCGGAAACGCTCTGGGCCCCCGGGGCGCTCTGGGGAAACTGCACCGCGGGTCGGTCGGCGGTTTTGTTCAGGGCCGCTAGGACGCCGTAGTGGACGCAGTCGAACACTGCCTTTTCATTCAGGAATTTGACCTCGGTTTTGGCCGGATGGACGTTTACATCCACCGCCGTGGCGGGCAGCTCCAGGTGGAGCACGCAGGCGGGGAATTTGCCCACCATCAGCTGGTTGCGGTAGGCCTCCTCCAGGGCGGAGACCAGCAGCCGGGATTTGACGGGGCGGTTGTTGACGAAAAAGGTTTGCAGGTTCCGGCTGGGCCGGGCCTGGGTGGGCTTGGAGACGTAGCCGGTAAGCCGGTAGTCGTCCCACTTGCTCTGAACCTGGGCCATGGCGGCAAATTCCCGGCCGTACACGCAGTACACCGCCGCCTGCAGCTCTCCGCCGCCGGGGGTGGAGAGCACCTGCTTGCCGTCCCGGAGGAAGGAAATGGCCACCTGAGGATGGGCCAGGGCCTGCAGCTGCACCGCGGCGGTGACCCGGCCTGCCTCCACGGTGTCGGATTTCATGAATTTCATCCGGGCGGGGGTGTTGTAGAACAGATCCCTTATGATGATGGTGGTGCCCTCCGGGCAGCCGGCTTCGGATTCTTCGGTAATCACTCCGGCCTCCAGGTGCAGGCTGGTGCCGGAAAGGCTTCCTGATGGCTTGGTCATCAGATCAATGCGGCTGACGGAGGCAATGGCGGCCAGCGCCTCCCCCCGGAAGCCCATGGTGGAGATGGCGGCCAAATCCTCGGCGGTGCGGAGCTTGGAGGTGGCGTGGCGGAGGAAGGCGGTGCGGGCGTCCTGGGGACTCATGCCGCAGCCGTCGTCCGTTACCCGCAGGAAGGTCATCCCGCCGTCCCGGATCTCCACCGTAATTTTGGTGGCACCGGCATCCACGGCGTTTTCCAGCAGCTCCTTGACCACGCTGGCCGGCCGCTCCACCACCTCACCGGCGGCAATCAGATTGGCAATATGAGTGGGAAGCTGAATGATGGACGGCATGATATCACCTCGGGAAGAGAATGGAATGAGACTGTACCCGTAGGGGAGGCTGTTAGCCTCCCGCCAGGTTATGGTTTTTGCGTGTTTGGCTGAATGGTGAAACGCTGGACCTTCGTACGAATTCGCCGGATATGGTTCTGTTCCGCTGGTATGAACTGCGCGGGAAGGCTGATATCCCCTCCACAGGAGATGCGGCTACAGAATCTGCACCATGCTGACGGCATTGATGATGGTATGAATCAAAATGGGGGCGGCGATGGTTCCGCTCTTTTCATGGCTCCAGGCCAGAATCAGCCCGGCGGGGAGGTATTGCAGCAGGCTCAGGGCAAATTGCAAAGGGGTGTAGGCGCCCAGATATCCCATGACGTGAATCAGCCCGAAGCAGACCGCGGACAGGGCATAGGCTCCAACGCGGCTTTTAAACCTCACCCGGGAGAAGATCAGCCCCCGGAACAGGCTCTCCTCCGGCAGAGGAGCGAAGAACACGGTGGAAAGGGCCGTCAGGGCCAGACCCTCCCGGCGCAGGCGGAGGATTGCCTCGTTGTTCCGGTTGGCAAAGGCCGGTTCCAGGCACGTAACGGCCAGGGTCACCGCCCAGGTGGCGGCGTAATAAATCCCAAGGGCCGCCGCGCAGACCAGGGCGCAGCGCCTCCAATGGACAGCCGCCCACCGGAGGGAATCCCACAAATAGGAACGGAAAATCAGGAAAACGCCCAAGAAGCTCAGAAAATGGTAGAGAAAATTCACGGCGGCGTCGCTGATTTCCAGGGGAAGCAGCCCGGCGGCCTGGGAAAGGAGCTGGGGCAGCAGCAGGTACTGGAAGGCCATCCAGCACCAGCCCACCCTGGCCGTCCGGGGAGAAAGGGCAGGGGAAAGGGGTTCGTGTTCCATATCAGTCCAGCATTTTACGGAGCTTGTACAGCTCGTTCATGGCCTCAATGGGGGTCAGGGTCTCCACGCTGATGCCGCGCAGGGCCCCGACGATCTGCTGCCCGGTCAGATCCGTCATGCTCACCTGGCCGTCCTCCGGCTGCGCCGCCTTGGGGGCGGGGACAGGAGCGGAACCGGCCTCCAGCTCGGCCAGAATTTCTCTGGCCCGGGTGACCACGGCGGCGGGGAGCCCTGCCAGACCCGCCACCTCGATGCCGTAGCTGTCGTCGGTGGCGCCGGGGACGATTTTGCGCAGGAAGATCATCTGTTCGCCCCGCTTTTTCACGGCGATGTTGTAATTTTTCACATTGGGGAGCTTGTCCTCCATGGTGGAAAGCTCGTGGTAATGGGTGGCAAACAGGGTCTTGGCTCCCAGCCGTTTGGGATTGGCCACGAATTCCAGCACCGCCCGGGCGATGGCCATGCCGTCGTAGGTGGAGGTGCCCCGGCCGATCTCATCCAGGATCAGCAGGCTGCGGGAGGTAGCGTATTTCAAAATGGAGGCCACCTCCGCCATCTCCACCATGAAGGTGGACTGCCCGGAGGCCAGA
>JBJDYM010000348.1:0-11455 GCA_051867315.1 Faecousia sp. | reverse complement strand
AAGAGGGCCGCTATACCGGGCAGGAGCGCCAGGCCGTCCAATACGCCCGGGAGGTGCTGAAGCCCCAGGGCGTGCCCACGATTTATATGGATGGGAAGAAAATCAACCTGAATGACTACACCGAAGGGGAAATGCTGCGCATCCTCAACGACAATGCCTTCACCGGCCCCGGCCATTTCTGCGGCCCGGACGGATGCTGAACCCCATCACACAGCATCCCGACAAATTGGTGTTTGACGGGCAGGGCCCGCGGCCAATTCGTTACGAACCTTGGGCAATCAACCCACAACTCCTGGGCCCCTCGACCGGTACTGCCCAGCAAATTGTTATTTAACGCACCCTTGGCTCCCCCTCTGGGGAGGGCAAGAACCCCATAAACTACAATTTACCGGCCTGTGAGGCATTTGCAGGATTATTTTTCCTTAAAAGGAGATTTACATGGAAACGATATATAAAATGTTGGTCATCAACCCCGGCTCCACCTCTACCAAGGTCAGCTATTTTGAAAATGAGAAAAATATTTACACCGAGAGCGTGTTCCACGACGCCCCGGTGCTGCTGTCCTATCCCACCGTCAACGATCAGATTCCCCTGCGCCGGGCATTTTTGGAGGACTTCATGAACCGGCATGGCCTGAAGCTTTCGGAAATCGACGCCTTCGTGGGCCGGGGCGGCAGCGCCTGGTCCCAGCCCTCCGGCGTGATGGAGATCGACGGCCGTCTGGTGGCCGACACCGCCGCCGGTGTGGGCGGCAGCGACCATCCCGCAAAATTGGGAGTGATGATCGCCTGGGAGCTGGGCCGGGAATTCGGCGGCAAGATGTACACCGTGAACCCCACCAACGTGGACGAGCTGTGCGACTGCGCCCGGCCCACCGGCATCGCCGGGGTCTACCGCCGGGCCCAGACCCATGTGCTGAACCAGAAGGGCATCGCCGCCATCCACGCCAAAGCCATGGGCAAACACTATGAGGACTGCAATTTCATCGTCAGCCACATTGACGGCGGCATCACCGTCACCGCCCACTGCAAGGGCAGAATGATCGACAGCACCGAGGGCGCCGGCGGCGACGGCCCCTTCACCCCCACCCGCTTAGGCTCCATTCCGGTGATGGAGGTGCTGACCTACCTGGAGGCCGGGCACACCACGGCGGAAGTGAAGAAGATGCTCTCCCGCTCCGGCGGCTTTGTGAGCCACTTCGGCACCTCCAATTCCGACACCATCCATGCCATGGTGGCATCCGGGGACCGGAAGGCCACCGTCATCTGGAACACCATGACCTACCAGATCTGCAAATCCATCGGCGCCATGGCGGCGGTGCTGGAGGGCAAGGTGGACGGCATCCTGCTCACCGGCGGTCTGATGCGCTTCGGCGACATCGTGGAGGGAATCCGGCAGCGCTGCGGCTGGATCGCTCCCATCACCGTCTACCCCGGCGAATGTGAGCAGGAGGCCATGGCCGAAAGCGTCCTGGAGGTCCTCCGGGGCCAGAAGCAGGCCCACCGCTACACCGGAGAGCCGGTGTTCCAGGGCTTTGGATGGGAAAACGAAACATAACACAGGGGCTGTTTCACCACGGCGTGTGAAACAGCCCCCGTATTTTATAATGCCCGATCGGCTTTGGCCACCAAAACAGCAATTTGTCTGATTGCTGCGTCAGGACGCTCAGTACATTTTACGGCAGCTCCACAAACTTGTTGCCGGAAAGCTTGCTTCCCGCCTGGCGGAGCAGGGCGAAGACGCCCAGGGCGGCGAAGAGCAGGCCCATCAGGACGTTTTTGAGGATGTAGACTCTGTACTCGGGGTCCTCCATGATCAAAGCGGAAATCAGCAGCGGGATATCTCCCACGGCCAGGGCGGCCAGCTCGCCGCTGCGGATCAGGCGGAAGACATCATAGGCCTCCGCACCCAGATTGCCCAGGAGAACGCCGAAGATGACGGCAAAAATCAAAATCACAATTTTGCCCTTGCCCTGCTTGCCCCGGCACAGGTCGTAGCCCTTCTCCGCCAGGAAGCCGATCAGCAGGCCGACCACCGAGGCAATATAGCCGATGCTCAGCACGATGGCCCAGACCACCGCGCCCAGGGCGGAGCCCACCAGCGCGCCCAGCAGGCCCGTCACATAATTCCCGCTGTCCTCACTGGCCCGCTGCTCATTGTCCCACTCCAATTCCCGGCGCACCCGGTCGGCACAGGCGGTGTGGTAGTGGTAGGCAACGCCGTTGACCAAGGCCCAGCAGCCCTGGTCGATGGGCATGCCGCACTCCGGACATACCTCCGCGCCGCTGGCGCCGAAGGTGCGCAGCAGGGGCAGGAACCACTCCAAAAAGGCCCGCATCCGCTTCATGGTGCCGGTTTTGTCCTGGAAATTCACCACGATCAGCTTGGCCCCCACCGTCAGCTCCAGGACCCGGAATTCCTTCTTCAAGTCCCGGGCATTCACCGTGTCCATGATGCCGGTGCGGCCCGCCGGGTCGGGAAACTGGGTAGAAAAGACGATCCGCTTCCAGCCGGAGCCCTCGCTCAGGGTTGCGGCAAAGCCCCCCAGGCTGCCGTAGGCCACGCCCTGGGCCACGGTCATTTGGTATTCGTTTGCAAGTTTTTTGAGTCCTCCTCCGATCAAGGGAACCACCTCTTTCTCTGTTCTTCAGGAATCATGATACCACGCATCCGCCGAAAAGGCAACAAAATTTCCCAATCAAAGCATGGCCGAGCCGCCGGTGACGATCCAGCAGGCCAGGACGGCGATGGTGAAGGCGCCGGGGGCGGCGTTGGCGGTGCGGCGGTAGCAGTAGGTGCCAAGCAGGCTGAAAAACAGCACCTGGGGCACGAACAGGATCAGCAGGGACATAAACGGGCCGCCGAAGGTGGGACTGAACAGCAGGTCCGCCCCGGGGCCGATCCCGGCGAAGAAGGGCACATATTCCACCAGCGTGATGAGCAGCAGCCCCCCCGCCATCACCAGGAAATTCCGCCACCAGCAGCCGAAGAAGCCCTTGGCCCCCGGCAGGTAGGCGGCGTTGGTGCGCATCATGGCCATGATCTTGCTGTTGTTGAGCAGATAGAACAGGGCAAAAATGGGCAGATACACGAAAAACTGTCCCAGCCGCTCCAGGGTAAAGGGCCGGAAGAAGGGCCAGATGAACCGCAGATCCAGGTCAAAGAGCTTCCGGCAAAGGGCGTTCACAACGTAAACCAGTCCTGCCATGGCGAGGGCCAGCAGGGCGCTGCGGCCGTACAGGCCAAAATCCAGCTTCTCCGGCTTCCGGGCGGAGGACAGGCCCATGTCATACAGGGTCAAAAGCCGCCCCTGCTTCCTGGCGCTGCGGCGGGACAGGAAATTGGTCAGGAGCATCACCAGGATCAGCAGGCAGTACCAGCTTAAAAAGCCGTTGCCGATGGTCATGCGGAAGATGGCTTCCGGCAGGGGCAGCAGGCCGTGGCCCAGCTGGGTCATAAAGGGGAAGCTGAGCCCCGCGATCAGGATGGAGATCACGGCTCCTTTCCACCATTTACCCGCCCCGGGCAGGTGCTCCCCGGAGGGCATGGGCTGGGCCGCCTTGCCGAAGAAGGGCAGCGTCAGCAGCAGCTCCATCAGCGGCAGCATGGCAAAGAGGGTCAGCAGCATGGCCCCGAGGACCAGCAGCTCCTTGAGCATGGCCACCTGATTTTCCGATTCAATGGTCAGATCCAGCCCAATGGAGGCCTTCAGCCAGCGCAGCGCGGCGGCGAGGCCCTGGGAATCGTGGGTGGTCAGGCGGTGGTTGGTATACAGCAGCTCCATCCGCCGGGCGGTGCCGTCGGCAAAGTCGCCGTAGGTGGTGTTCCAGGCGGCGTGTTCCGCGTCGGTACCCAAAAATTCCGTGCGCAGGCCGCTTGTCAGGAGGGCGTCGTCCACATTGTTCTGATAATCCCGGAAATAGCTGAATTCATCGTATTTCGCCTGGAGCAGCAGCACATTGTTGAAGTGGATGGCGTCGCTTTGATACACGCTGCTGCGGAACAGCTCGCCGCACTGGAGCACCACCGCCTTGGGGGCGATGCTCTCCCCCCGGTCGTTCACCGCGTCCGAGAAGGCGGCAGCCACGCTCCAGCTGGACCAGGTGCCCATGGAGTGGCCGCTGACCGCCAGGCGGGTATCGTCCACATTGTCCATGGCCGCAAGCACCGCATAGGCCGCAATGCCGCCGCAGGAGCTGTCGGTGATCCGGTTGCCTTCTTCGTCGGCGCTGTAGCGGTCGTCGAAGAAGGACAGATTGGAGAAATTCATCAGCAGCTTATACCGGGTGGGGCCGCTGATTTCCACGTAAGTACCAGCTTCCTCGCTGTCCTGGCCGTAGTTGACGGTGACCTTATGGTTTACATAACCTCTCTCCGCCAGTCCCACGGAGGTATCCCCGTGGCCGTATTCGTCCAGGGCCAGCACCACCGCGCCCCGGCGGGCCAGCTCAATGGCGTAGGCAGCACAGGTTTCGTGGTCGTTCTGGTAGCCGTGGAGCAGCAGCACCCCCGGGGCCCTCTGCGCCGCCGTGGCGGTGAGGGGGGTATAGAGCTTGTAGGTCAGGTTCCCTGCCTGGGTTTCGATGACCCCGTCGGTGACCTCCACCCGGCCCCAATCCCGCTGAATCCCGTCCGCCACCGCCATCAACGCCAGGGCGGCGGCCAGCAGCAACAGCAGCAGGGCAGCATATTTCACCCGTTTTTGTTTCATCCTTCGATTCCTTCCTTTCCTTAATCGTTTAACGCTCTTTCACAATTGGAGTATACCATCCGCAGCGGGGAATTTCAAGTATTTTACCAAAATACGTTGATTTTCGCCGCGTCTTTTTGTATAATAAGCAGAGAAATTCCGCCGGTTGGGCTGAAAGAAAAATTTTCCACCATCTGAAAGGAGTCCAAAAGAAATGATTCACTATCACGCAAACCGTTCCCCCGAAGTGACCGCCAGTGAGCAGGCCCACAGCGACAGCATCCGCCGGATCGCCGGTGAGTGCATGGTGCTGCTGGAGAATGACGGCGTTCTGCCCCTGTCCGGCCCCCAGAAGGTGGCGCTTTACGGCAACGGCGCCCGGGCCACCGTGAAGGGCGGTACCGGCAGCGGCGAGGTCAACAGCCGCTGCAGTGTGTCCGTCGAGCAGGGGCTGGAGGAGGCCGGGTTCACCGTGACCACCAAGGCATGGCTGGCCGAGCAGGACCGGGTCATCCAGGAAGAGTGGGGCGCCTACATGGCCGGCATCCATCAGCGGGCCGAGGCAATGGGCATTCCCGATTTCTTCGTGCTGTTCAATGAGCATTTCATCCCCAAGGCCCTGGCCCCCTTCCAGAAGGCGGAGGGCGACGTGGCCATCTATGTGCTGGGCCGGAACTCCGGCGAGGGCAGCGACCGCTGCGCCGAGGAAGGCGACTACGAGCTGACCCAGGCGGAGATCGACCTGCTCACCGCCCTGGGCCGGAACTACAAAAAGGTCATCGTGCTGCTGAATGTGGGCGGCGTGATCAACGCGGCCACCCTGAAGGCCATCCCCGGCATCGGCGCGGTCATGCTCATCTCCCAGAGCGGCAACATGGGCGGCCACATCGTGGCGGATGTGCTGGTGGGCAAGAGCATCCCCAGCGGCCGTCTGACGGACACCTGGGCCGCCGATTACATGGACTATCCCTCCTCTGCCACCTTCAGCCACAACAACGGCAACTGGAACGACGAATACTACTGCGACGGCATCTTCGTGGGCTACCGCTACTTTGATACCTTCAACGTGACCCCGGTGTACCCCTTCGGCTACGGCCTGAACTACACCAGCTTCACCATGGAGACCCTGGGCGCTGCCGCCGACGAGAAAACCGTTTCCGTCACTGTCAAGGTGGTCAACACCGGCCGCTTCGCGGGCCGGGAGGTGGTCCAGGTCTACGGCTCCGCCCCCAGGGAGGGTCTGGAAAAGCCCATGCAGGTGCTGTGCGGCTTCGGTAAGACAAAGCTGCTCCAGCCCGGCGAGAGCCAGGTGGTGAAGGTATCCTTCGAGCTGACCAACCTGGAAAGCTACGACCCCGCTAAGGCCGCCTATGTGCTGGAGGCCGGGGAATATGTGATCCGGGTGGGCGTGAACAGCCGCAATACCCATGTGGCCGCCCTTCTGAAGCTGGATCAGACCGCCCAGACCAGGAAGGTCAAAAACATCTGCCCCCTGGATCAGGAATTCGAGGAAATCTCCTGCGCCGGTGCGGCCTGCTGGAAGCCTGAAAACGAGGAAGCGGAAAAGGCAGCCGCCCCCGTGTTTGCCCTCTGCGCCGCCAGGGTGCCCACCGTCACCGTGGAATACGCAGGTGAGCCGGAGCCCTTCGCCCCCGCGGGCACCGACCATGTGATCACCCTGGAGGAGGTCCGGGACGGCAAGTACACCATGGAGCAGCTGGTTTCCCAATTGACGGTGGAGGAAATGGCCGATCTGTGCGTGGGCGCGGCCCGGGACAACGAGAATGTGATCGGCGCAGCCTCCAAGGCGGTGCCCGGCGCGGCCGGTGAGACCAGCCTGGCCCTGGCCCACCGGGGCGTACGGGACATGGTCAATGCCGACGGCCCTGCCGGCCTGCGGCTGATTCCCCATTTCCGCACCGACGCCGAGGGCAAGCTGCTGCCCGGCGGCTCCGCCATCGGCGGCATGTCCGAGGAATTTGCCCCCAAGCAGGAGGGGGACGTGGATTATTACCAGTACTGCACCGCCATTCCCATCGCCTGGCTGCTGGCCAGCTCCTGGGATCTGGAGCTGATCGAGAAATGCGGCGACATCGTGGGCGCGGAGATGGAGACCTTCGGCGTCCGGATCTGGCTGGCTCCCGGCATGAACATCCACCGCAATCCCCTGTGCGGCCGGAACTTTGAATACTACTCCGAGGACCCCCTGCTCTCCGGCCTGTGCGCGGCGGCGGACGTCCGGGGCGTGCAGAAGCACCCCGGCGTGGGCACCAGCATCAAGCACTACTTCGCCAACAACCAGGAGGACAACCGGATGTACTGCAACGCCCACATCAAGGAGCGGGCCATCCGGGAGATCTATCTGCGCAACTTCGGCGTCTGCATTGAGGCCTCCCAGCCCATGACCATCATGACCAGCTACAACCTGATCAACGGCGTCCACGGCGCCAACTGCTACGACTCCGTCACCTGCTACGCCCGGGAGGAGTGCGGCTTCCAAGGCTACGTGATGACCGACTGGTTCACCAGCAATTTCAAGGTGTCCAGCGCCATGGCCAAGCCCAATCCCAAGTACCCCTGCGCCTCCAGCCCCCTGTGCATCTACGCGGGCAACGACGTGCAGATGCCCGGCTGTGAGGGCAACATTGAAGACATCATCACCGCCGTCAGAGACGGCAGTCTGAAGCTGGGCTACCTGCAGCGCTGCGCCGCCAGACTCCTGGAGATGGACCTGAAATGCGGCGGCTTCCCCGAGGCCGGTCCCTACATCGCGGATAAGACCCTGAGAAGCTTCGTAACCCAGGAATAAGCCATATCCCCATTGCCGCGCCCTCCAAGTCTGGAGGGCGCGTTTTTCTTGGGAGACGGGCCCGAAAGGCCGGGAAAAGTCCGGTTAAATTGGAAGAAAATGGAAGATTATCAAAAAGTTTACAAATTTAAGATTCTCTTAACCCGGTTCCAAAAACCGATGGATTTTCTGCCCTTTTTCCCCCGGGGGCAGGCTGGGGAACGCCGGAAAAGAAAACAATTTTCATTGAGAAAATAACGAAAAATTACAAATTGTTGCAATTATCGAAAGAAAAGCCGGCAAAGTGTTTTTCACGAAAAAACGGAAAAAACTCCATTTCTTACCGGAATGGCCCGGGAAAGAACCCATTGCAAAGTTCAAAAAATTATGTATAATGTAGGTACCAATGCCGCAGCTGCGGCATATGAAAGGAGTTGTACTCTATGAGAGAGACTGTTTTTAAAAAAGCCTTGTCCCTGCTGCTCTGCGCGGTTCTGCTCCTGGGGGTCCTGCCCCTGGACAGCCACGCCGAGGCAGTGGCGCTCAGCGAAGAGCAGCGCCAGGCGGTGCTCAGCCGCCAGATGGACAGCTGGTATTTCCCCCTGCCGGAGGAATACTTTGGCTCCATCGTGGATTATGCCGGCTGCCGGGGCTACAATGAGGACCCCCTGTACGGCATCGCCAACAGCGGCTGCACCCATTCCGCCCACGGCGAATCCGCCAACGGCAGCGATGCCCTGCTGATCTCCGCCCCCTTCGGCGTGGAGGTTTATGCCAGCATGGAGGGCACATTGTACCGTTCCAGCCAGCCGGATCAGGAGCGGGGAAATGTGGCCGTCATCGAGCATCCGGTCAGCGACGGCTATTCCTACTACATCATCCTGAGCGGCCTTTCCGGCGATGTGCCGGCGGCCTCCGGCAGCTATGTGGCCGCCGGTTCCACCGTCGCCTACACCGGCGGTGAGCTGGCCATGACCGTCGTGATGGACTTTTCCGGCATGGGCGAGCAGCTGGCCAACAATGCCTCCGCGGAATTGGCCTGGATCGGGCAGAACGGCTGGCTGACCCAGAACGAGGGCACCGGCCTGATCTGCGCCAATCCCTCCAGCAGCACGGATACCCAGTACAGCAGCGCGCTGCCCGGCCAGGTCTCCGGCCCCATCACCTATTCCTTTGCAGCGCCCCAGCAGTCCGAGCCCACCACTGAGCCCACCACTGAGCCCACCACTGAGCCCACCACTGAGCCCCCCGCTGTCCACACCGAGCATGTGTGGGACGGCGGCACGGTGTTCCAGGCGGCAACCGACACCGAATCCGGTATCATGCGCTATACCTGCACCATCTGCGGCGAGACCTCGGACGAGATCATTCCCCCTGACCCCGGCGCCCACATCCATGTGTTTGACCGGCAGAATACCGATGAATTCTACCTGGCCAGCGCCGCCACCTGCACCAGCCCCGCCGCCTACTACTATAGCTGCATCTGCGGCGAAAAGGGCACGGAAGTCTTCACCTACGGCGAGGCCACCGGCGCGCACACCTG
Source organism: Faecousia sp. (assembly GCA_051867315.1). GTDB lineage: Bacteria > Bacillota > Clostridia > Oscillospirales > Oscillospiraceae > Faecousia. Next base: position 2,434 of record JBJDYM010000348.1, on the reverse strand, counting down.
GGACGGCGGCACAGTAACGGCTGCTGCCACCCACACTGACCCGGGTTCCATCCACTACTCCTGCACCGTCTGCGGTGCGGGCTATGACGAGCTCATTCCCGCCATCGCGGAGCACACCTTCGACCAGGCGGCAGCGGAAGAGAAGTACCTGGCCAGCGCCGCCACCTGCACCAGCCCCGCCGCCTACTACTATAGCTGCATCTGCGGCGAAAAGGGCACGGAAGTCTTCACCTACGGCGAGGCCACCGGCGCGCACACCTGGGACGGCGGCACAGTAACGGCTGCTGCCACCCACACTGACCCGGGTTCCATCCACTACTCCTGCACCGTCTGCGGTGCGGGCTATGACGAGCTCATTCCCGCCATCGCGGAGCACACCTTCGACCAGGAGATAGCGGAAGAGAAGTACCTGGTCAGTCCCGCCACCTGCTCCGGCCCTGCTGTTTATTACTATAGCTGCATCTGCGGCGAAAAGGGCACGGAAGTCTTCACCTACGGCAATCCCGCGCCCCACACCTATTCCGACCAGTGGAGCTTCAACGAAACCGACCACTGGCGCGCCGCCATCTGCGGCCACAGCGGTGAGGCCACCGACCTGGGCCCCCACAATTGGAATGACGGCGTGATTATCAAGGATGCCGGACATAATGTGGACGGTGAGAAGGTATTCACCTGCCTCACCTGCGGCGCAACCAAGACCGAGGTAATCTCCGGCCAGCCCCATGAATACAATCAGGAGGTCATCGGAGAGCAGTATCTGGCCAGCGCCGCCACCTGCACCAGCCCCGCCACCTACTACTATAGCTGCACCTGCGGCGAAAAGGGCACCGAAACCTTTGCCTCCGGCACCGCCCTGGGCCACACCTACTCCGATCAGTGGAGCAGCGACGAGCTGCAGCATTGGCACGCCGCCACCTGCGAACACACCGGCGAAAAGATCGACGTGGCGGACCATGTCTGGGACCTCGGACAGATCACCACCCAGCCCACCGCCAGCTCCAGCGGCGTGATCACCTACACCTGCAGCATCTGCGGCGCCACCAAGACCGAGGAAGTGCCGCCCACCCAGCATGAGCACACCTTCGCCTCCACCTGGGCAGGCAACAGCACCTACCACTGGCATCCCGCCACCTGCGAGCACACCAATGTGGTGGACGGCCTGGGCGAGCACACCTGGAACGAGGGCGTGGTCACCGAATGGCCTTCCCACACCGCCACCGGCAAGAAGGTATACACCTGCACCGTCTGCGGCATCCAGAAGACCGAAACCCTGACCCAGACCCATACCTACGACCAGCAGATCGTTTCCTCCGCCTACCTGGCCTCCAACGCCACCTGCACCAGCCCCGCCACCTACTACTATAGCTGCACCTGCGGGGCCAAGGATACCACCAGGACCTTCACCTCCGGCAGCGCCCTGGGCCACATCGCCTCCGGCGTCTGGGGCAAGGACGAAAATTACCACTGGAATGTCTGCTCCCGCTGCGGCGCCAAGGGTGAGCTGACGGCCCACAGCCTCAACACCTCCGGCATCTGCACCGTCTGCGGCTATTCCAAGGACGAATCCCATGTCCATTCCAGCCACCTGAGCCGGGTTCCCGCCAAGGCGGCCACCTGCACCCAGGAGGGCAACATCGCCTACTACATCTGCGACTGCGGCAAGTGGTTCACCGATGTGACCACCACCACCGAAATCACCGACCAGCAGAGCGTGGTGATCCCCGCTCTGGGCCATGTGGATCAGAACAATGACGGCCGCTGCGACGTGTGCAAGGAGCGGATGGACAGCACCGTGGAATACCAGATGACCGAGGGCGCGGAGTCCACCTGGCTGAATACCTCCAATCAGGGCATGGTATTCCGCACCAACGCCGAGTACAGCAAGTTCGACCATGTGGAGGTGGACGGCGCCACCGTGGCGGTCACCAACTACTCCGTCAGCGAGGGCTCCACCATTGTGGAACTGAACGCCAGCTACCTCAAGCGCCTGTCCCTGGGCTACCACACCATCTCCATCGTGGCCAAGGACGGCCAGGCCACCACCGGCTTCACCATCAAGCAGGGCGCGGCCTCCGGCACAAGCGGCGGCGGCAATGCCGTCTGGGGCGTGATTTTGTTCCTGACCGTGGTAATCGCCATTGCCATCCCCGTGATCGGCGGCATCCTCTACTACCGTAAGAGAATGAACGACAGCGGCTATTCCGACTAATCCTCCTTGAACATCCCCGGAACCTGCAAAGGGTTCCGGGGATTTTTCCTGCGCAATCAGAGGGAATGAAGAACGCCGGCTCCCCCGCCCCGTCCCAATTTCACGCCCCCAACCCCAGTGGGGGAGGCTACAGTGAGGTCGGTATTTTTTTGAACGTATGGTTAACTCCACTTGACGGTTTCAAACATTTGTGCTATAATCCTATTAGAAAAACAAGGGAGGGAT
>JBJDYM010000347.1:0-3337 GCA_051867315.1 Faecousia sp. | reverse complement strand
TTGCCATTGTTTTTGAGACTTTCACAGTAAATCGTCTGCGGCTGGGCGGCGGGTCCTGCCGATTTCATCAGAGCTTTCTTAAATAAAAATGATACCTGCGAACAAACCGAATCGCAGGTATCATTTTTCTTCGTTAGCATGCTGCGCTTTTGCGGAGCGGTTCCTTCCATCATGAACTGACATACCGGGACAGATACGCTTCGAATTCCCGAACCGGGATGGGCTTGGAATAATAATAGCCCTGAATATAATCACAGCCAAGGCTTCGCACACGGTTGCACTGGGCCTCGGTTTCGATGCCCTCGGCCACGGTCTGCAGATTCATCATTTTGGCCAGCTCTACACAGAATTCCAATGCGTTGCGCTGAGAACCGGGAACATCCTGACGGATGATGCTCATGTCAATTTTGAGGACATCCAAATCCATGCTGTTCAAAGTGGTCAGCGAGGAGTAGCCTGCCCCAAAATCGTCCAGCTCGATGGTGAACCGGGACTGGTGAAGGCGGGAAATACAGTCGGAAATCAGCTTGGGGTTGTCAATAAAGGCGGATTCCGTGAGCTCAATGTGAATCAGCTCCGGATCGATGTTCATCCGGGCCGCCAGATTCAAAATCCAGTCCGCCAAATCACCGGTTTCAAAATCCCGGCGGGACAGGTTGATGGAAACCGGCACCAGCGGCAGACCCTCTTTTTTCCAACGGACGATATCCGAAAACACCTGCACCCACACATACCGGTCCAGGCTGCGGATAAAGCCGATCCGCTCAAACAGGGGGATGAATTCACCGGGATTCATAAAGCCGTATTCCGGGTGAATCCAGCGAACCAAAGCCTCCGCACCCACGGGACGGCCGGTGGAGGTCAAGTGCTTGGGCTGGTAGTACACCTGAAACTGGTGCTGCTCCAGCGCTTTTTCCATACTGTCCAGAATGCGTTGCTCCTTCTGCTTTTCCATCTGCATGGAGTCATTGTAGTCAGCAAAATACACACCGTAAATCTGGCGGATTTTCGCAATGGCCGTTTGGGCGTGATCACAGAGAATGCGCATCGGCGTCTCCCGGTCAACGGCTGCGGTACCGATTTTCACCACCAGATTCGGCACCGGCGCTTCGTGGCGGACCCGGCGGAGGACCTCCTCCCGTTCCGGAAAGGGCACATCGGCATACATGACCACGAAATCGTCATCCGAAAGCCGCCCTGCAGCCGCAACGCCCGGAAACTGCTTCTCAATCCGCTCGGCGGCGTAGCGAACCACCGTATCACACACTGCGTCACCATACTTTTCGTTGAGCATCCGATAATTTTCAATGTTCACGCAGGAAAGAAGGTATGCCTTGTCCGGATTGGCCCGGCGAATCTCGTGGGCATAGCGGTAGAAAAATTCTTTTTGATACATCCCCGTCAGGGCGTCCTTTTCCAGCATGTGCAGCAGAGCCGTGGAGTCATGCAGGTGAATCAGACTCCTGACCCGGTTTTTCACTACCTCCGGCAGGAATGGACGGACAAAGAATTCGGAAGCTCCCTGCCGGATGCACTCCGCCTCGCCGCCCTGCTCTGTGACCGTGATCACAGGAATCCGACGAAAACGGGAATCAGAACGCAGGCGGCGCAGCAGCTCTGTGTCCCTGCCGATGAGAATTGCCGCATAGCTTTCGTCCCTGGACTCCAGACAGGCCAGCGCCCCGGCGGCGGTTTCCGCGAAAACAACCTGATAATCCTCCTCCAGGATGGCCCTGAGCTCCGGTTCGCCTACGATCAGCAGCCGGTTGGAAACCACATGATACTCCCCATGGGCGTTGTTGGCATCCAGACCGTAGACAATGCCAATCACCGCATCTGTTTCGGATTGGCCCAGCCGGGCAGCCTTGATCCTGTGGCACAGCCGGCGGCCGTCACGAACCTCGTGGCATTCGCACAGCAGCGCCTTCTGGCTGTGCAGATGCATGGCCAGATGATCCGGAGAGAGAAGCTGAATCAGTTTCTCCTGCTCTTCTCGCTCCACGTGATCAAGAACGTAAGATACCATCAGCTGACAGTAGTTTTCGACGATGTGGATCTGGTTGCCGTACTTCTCTTGAATATGCTTGCTGAGCCGGTAGGCCTTCACGCGGTTTTCGCAGAGATTCACCTGAAAAATGCAGGAATAATCGTCACTCAGGCTGCGAAATACCTCTTTTTCCAGGATCTCGTCGTCCAACAGGGCCAGCTCCTCACATTGGGGAAAGCTCATCATCGCATCTGCCTCCTTTGTCTGAAAAGTCCATATTATGGAAGCTGCAGACAATTCGTCCCCTTTATACTATCAGCAAACCGGCCCGATTTCAAGTGCTTCCACAAGAAAAAACTTGGCCTGTGCCAAATTCTTCCGACCTTTGCAGCGGGTTTTCGAATCCTTTACACAAACAGGATTTTCAGCATCGAAATTCCGGAATGCTGGCGCTCCCTCCCGCTTTCCCATTTCAAAAAACCCTCCCGGTCGGAGCTCTTCCGACCGGGAGGGACCAACGGAATTATTCAGAAAGGAATCGTTCCAACAGGGCAAAAACCTTTTCCGGGTCGTTCAGATCATCCAAATCCTCCGCATAGCGAACACCGGCTCGGATGGCATTTGACAGCGCCTGGGTGTAAGCCTCGGGGCCGTACCTGAGGACAAACAGAGCCGTCCCCTTTGGCGTTGCGGCGTTTGGCTCGTGATAAAAGCCAATACTGCATTCCATCAATTCCGGGCACTGAGCACAGGAATGGAGGCCCTTTTCCAGAGCACAGCGAACATTGGGACATACATTGTCCTGACTGAGCGTGGCATAGGAGCAGACGTTGCAGGCTGAACGGCAGCCGCCGCACCACCGGGCCATATAGCAGAACGCACAGTGGTGGGTACACACCCCCACCGGCTCTGTGCGATCCTTGACGGAGCGAATCAGAGCCTGCTTGGAATCGTTCCAGGCCACAGGGAACAGCATGTAATTCTCACCGGTGGCCGGGTCAGTAAAATCCTGCACTGCTGCTGCCAAGGGCTGGTTCTGTTCTCGCATACGGTCAAGAGTCTGCCGAAAAACATCCGGTCCGTCCGCTTTCACCTTCCAATATTCGAAGCCGGGAACGACCCACTTCTTCCATCCCGCAGGGGCCACGGCATCCGTATCCACCTCCAGGCCTGCCAGATACAGTCCCTTTGAGTAATTGTCCTCCCAGGGAAGAAATTCAAAGGAAAAATTGGTCATAACACCCCACATACCCACAAGGTTTCCTTTTTCATCCCGCTTGGCCAGGTGCTCCACTTCGGGAAAATGGCTGTTGGCATCCTGCCACAGGCGCCGGACGAAATCCGGCCCGT
>JBJDYM010000346.1:0-3339 GCA_051867315.1 Faecousia sp. | reverse complement strand
TGGGCAGCGTGACCACCTCCGTGCTGATGAAGCACGTGGTGGAGGCTGCGGAAAAGGCCTGAGTAACCAAAAGGGGTGCCCCACTTCCGTGGGGCACCCCGAATGATTCTGAACGGACAGAAACGGATATTGTTGGCAATTCGCACCGCACCCAACTGTAGGGGAGGCAGCCTCCCGCGCAGTACATACCCGGAAAATGAACCACGTCGGGCGAATTCGTACCGGTGTCCAATGTGATACCACCCAACCGAACACGCAATAACCGTTACCTGGCGGGAGGATGATATCCTCCCTACAGTGGCAGTGCGATTTCCTGCGTTGTTGGATCAAACAGCCGGAATTATTTTTCCTTCTCCCGGTTTGCCGCGTGATGGGCCACATGGCCGTCGGCCTGGTGGGCCCAGTGGCGGAAGGCCTCCCGGATGCTGATGCCGGATTTGTCTTCGCCGCTGCGAAACAGGGCGGAGAAGACCAGACTCACCGCCGCGCCCACGCCGGTGTCGATGATGCGGGCGATGGTGTAGCTGACATAGCTGTGCTCCGGCTGGGTGTACATCACCACGAAGTAGACCACCGCCCCGGGCTGAATGGCGCTGGTGGCGCCGAAGGCCAGGTTCAGGGCCATGACGCAGAACAGGCCCGCCACCATGTAAAATTCCGAGGGAATCCAGGGGATCACCTCCGGAGCATTGAGGCAGAGCCAGTAGAACGGAATCACCAGCAAGCCGCCGAGCAAGGTGCCCACGAACCGGTTGAACCCGTTCTGAAAGCCTTCCTTGAAGCTGCTGCCCATGCCGTAAACCGCGCCGATGCAGGCGAAGCAGGGGTTCCGGCCCCCAAGCACATAGTCATAAAACAGCGCCACCAGCAGCGCCGAGAGGCAGGTCTTGAACACCCGCTTTCCGATGGAGGGTTTGTGAAGTCTTGATAACATAACTCTCTCTTCTTTTCTGTCTGGGATGAACCAATTATAACTTTTTTTGAAGGCCTTGACAATTGTCATTTCTCACCATAATTGAGAGGTAATACCATGAAAAAACCCAACGCTCTCTCCGAAAGCGACTTTCTGAAAGCGCTGTTCGGATTTTTCACCGTGGCCTTCCTGGCGGCGGCGCTGCTGATGCCGGACCGGAATCAGATGCTCTCCGGGCTGTACCGCATCATCAGCCAGCCCAACAAGATCTCCACCAACTACTTTTACCTGGGGGGCTACGCGGCCACCTTCCTGAACATGGGCCTGGTGGCCTTTTTCTGCCTGGCTCTGTTTGTGATCTTCGGAGCCACGGCCAACAATGTGTCCACTCTGGCCTTCCTGCTGACCCTGGGCTTTACCTCCTGGGGCATCAATGTGCTGAACATGTGGCCCAGCGTGCTGGGCGTGATGCTCTACTGCCTGGTCAAGCGGGAAAAATTCTCCGCCAATGTGAATGTGATGCTGTTTTCCACCGGCATCGCCCCCCTGATCTCCGAGCTGATGGTGCGCTATCCCAATCCGGAGACGGTGGGCTTCAACCTGCCCGGGGTGGTGCTGGCCCTGGTGGTCGGTCTGGCCATCGGCTTCTTCCTGTCCGCCGGACTGGCCCACGCCCCCAAGGTGCACAAGGGCTTTGATCTGTATAACGCCGCCGTGCCGGTGGGCATGACCGCCTTCTTCCTCCAGGCGGTGCTGTACAAATCCATGGGCGTTGCCCTGCCCGCCGCTCCTGCCGCCGAGACGCTGCAGGTGGCCTCCCGGCTGACGGTGAATGTGTTCTGCGGCACCGTGTTCGGCATTCTGGTGGTGGCGGCCTTCCTGATGGGCTGCAGGCCGAAGGATTACTGGAACCTGATGGTGGACCCGGAAAACGCCGCCAGCTTCTCCGCCGCCTACGGCAAGGCGGCGTTCCTGATGAACGTGGGCGTCTATGGCCTGTTCATCCTGGGCTATTACAACCTGATCGGCGCCAGCTTCAACGGCGTTACCTTCGGCATCATCTTCTGCATGCTGGCCTGCTGTAATTCCGGCTCCCATCCCGGCAGCGTGCTGCCCATCATCCTGGGCTATGTGGCGGCCTCCTGGCTGTACCGGGCCCTGTCCGGCGTCGCCGGGGGCAGCTTCACCGGGGCCATCAATGCCCAGGCCATTATGGTGGGCCTGTGCTACGCCAATGGCCTGAGCCCCATTTCCAGAAAGTACGGCTGGGCCTATTCCTTCCTGGCAGGCATCATGCACTACACCCTGGTCACCTCCGTACCCCTGCTCCATGGCGGCTTCTGCCTGTATAATGGAGGCTTCACCGCGGCCTTTGTGTGCCTGCTGCTGATCCCCATTCTGGAGCGGTTCACCAAAACCAAAGCGGAACGCTTGGAAGATAAAACACGATAGGATGGTATTTTATGAAGAAAGCAATCGCACTGCTGACCCTGGTGCTGCTCCTCTCCTCCCTGACGGTTCCTGCCTTCGCCAATATGGTAACCTGGGACTGGAGCGAACACCATACACCCCTGAAGCACCCCGGCTTGATGGTGCTTGCCTACACCGAGGGAACGGTAATCGGTCCTTCCAGTGAGGAACGCACCCACATGACCGCAGAGGAGATGGACGAGGTAGTTTCCGCGGTACTGGCCGATGAGGACCAGGAGCTGATTGCCGGCGATCTGGAAGTGATCCCCGGCAGAATCAACTATCTGGAGGACCGGACCATTACCTGCCCGGAGGCACCCTTTGCCTGCCATTTCCGGGTGTGGGGCACCGGGAACCGGGTGGTTCTGGTGTTCCATCGGGCGGAGGATGCCGACGAGTGGACCCTGGTGCTGGCCCAGAAAGGCACGGATGTGATTCCGGAATTCCCCGGCAACGGCACCTACGCCGTGGGTGTCACCTGGTAAGCTTAGGAACCTCTGAATAAATACCCATGCTGCGCACCTTAGCACCACGAGGAATGAAAGTCATCAAAATGTTTGAATTTTGCCATTGTTTTTGAGACTTTCACAGTAAATCGTCTGCGGCTGGGCGGCGGGTCTTGCCGAATTAATCAGAGCTTCCCTGATCAAATAAATGCCCTCATTTCACCGCACCTGATGAAATGGGGGCATTTTTTAATTCGTGGGTAGGGGGGATTGGGCAGCTTCGCTGACAGCTCCCTTTAACAAGAGCCATGGGCGCTGCCGCGCCAGTGCGTCAAACAACAATTTTAAAGCGTTACACCCTACTGCTGGGGCGTGTGCGTTGGTGTGTGCAAGGATTCCGTCAAACAGCTTCCAGGTTCAAATAGCCGCACAGCACCTTCAGGGTGTTGTACACGCCGTCGATGTGGCTGCGCTCGTAGCCGTGGCTGGCGAAGACGCCGGCGCCGATCA
>JBJDYM010000345.1:0-3355 GCA_051867315.1 Faecousia sp. | reverse complement strand
CCATCGGCTTTGTCCTGCTCACCAAGGCCGACCGGCTGAACAAGGAACGAAAGACGGTTAAGCTCTGATCGATTACATAAAAATATCGGCTGACGGATGGTCAGCCGATTTTTTTAGTGCTTATCGGTTTCACTCAGCAATTGAACAAAATTGTTGTTTGTGGGGTTCTTGCCCTCCCCCAGAGGGGGAGCCAAGGGTGCGTTAAATAGCAATTTGTCGGGATGCTGCGTGAAACCGTATCAGTCCAGATTTTCGATCGTATGATCCAGCAGCTCCCTGCAGCCGTCCAGCTGCTCCCGGCCGGCCACGATGCAGTAGTTGTTTTCCGCCGCTACGGAGCGCAGGGCGGGGCACAGGCGCAGAAGGTCCTCTGCCTGGCAGTGCAGCAGCTCCCCGCGGCAGCGGAGAACATCCTCCTGGGTGGTGCCCTTGAAGTGGCGCACCTCCGCCAGGCGGACCTTTCCGGCATCCCCCAGCAGGGGATCGGCATCGGCCATGGCCCCCAGAATGTAACGTGTCAGCTCCGGCTTCCCGGCGCAAAGCTGCTCCACCACGCCGGCGCAGCCGTCAAAATGGCCCAGGGTCTTTCCGGGGGTGGGGTCCCGGTAGCTGGTGGCCACAATATCGTCGTTGCTGTCGCCCCGGAAGCCGGTGCCGTAAGCGCCTCCCTTCACCCGGACTTCATTCCACAGGTGCTCAAAGGTCAGAAGGTTGGACAGCACGTACATCTGCCCGCCGAATTTCTCGCCGAACTGCTCCAGATTGGCCCCCTTGGCGGCATAGCCCACCCCGGCGGGAATCAGGATGCCCTCCCGACACTGTTCCAAAACCGGGAAGCTCCCCTGCTCCGGGGCCGCCCCGCCCTGGGGGAAGGCGGAAATCAACCGGGGCACCAGCGCCTCCGCGCCGGTACTGACGCTGACGGTAAGGCGGCTGCGGCAGAAGAGCTTCCGGCAAAGCGCCTCCATCTGTGCCAGCAGCGGGGAAATCTCCTCCTTCCGGCACTGCTCGTTGATCCAGCGGATGGATTCGCAGCCGGAGAGCCTTTCCCTGGCGGCGCCGGCGCTGGTCTGCCGGGCGTTGACCCGGGCGGCGGCGAAGCGGTTGCCCATGGAAATGAGCTTTTGCTGATTGGCGGTCTTTTTCTGGCGCAGCATCTTCTTCACCGCCTCGGTGTCCGTAAACCGGGTGGTGTTCAGAATTTCAGTCAGCAGACCGGCGGCCTGCTCCCGATAGGCGGGAAGGCATACGCTGTGCACGGAAAACACCGTGCGGTGGTGCCTGGGGTCCCGGTGGAACACGTCCGCTCCGAAGCTCAAGTCGCCGATGTGCTGGCGGACGGCGGTTTGCAGCTGGGCGCCGGTGCGGCGCTCCGTCTCCAGGGTGCCCAGCAGGCTGCCCAAAAGATTCAGCACCGGCATCTGCTCCGGGGAAACGTCGGAGGCGTCAAAATACAGATTCAAGTAGATGAGGTCCCCGCCGGTTTCGTGGAGCAGCACCGCAGTTCCCTCCCGCTGGGTCTCGGTGCAGGGCAGGGGAGCGGGCTCTGCCGGAATGTCCTCCAGGGACAGCATGGGAATGGCGGCCAGGGCCTGGGGGCTGTCCGGTGTCTGCTGCCAGGTGTGCAGCTCCTCCAGCTGGGTCCTGACCTGCTCCCGCCGGGCTGCGTCCAGTCCGGCCCAGCAGGCCTCCACCCGGGCCCGCTCCTGGGCAACCCGTTGCTGCCCCAGGGTGGGGGAGGGCACCAGCACGGCCAGGAAGCCGTCGCGCTCGTCCAGCAGCATCTGTTTCATCAATTCCTCCAGACAGCCGGAATCCAGCCTTTCCTTCAGCTGCTCCAATATCCGGCGGTAGCTCAGATTCTGGGCCGGGTCGCCGCCGTAGAGCCAGGAATCCAGGATGCTCAGGGCCTCCACCAGGCCTCTGGGGTAGCCGTAGTTGTCCCGGTCCAGCAGCTTGAAGGCCAGACTGTTGTAGCAGCCCAGCAGACGCTCCCGGTCCAGGCCTTTTTCCAGAATGTCCTGTACGGTGGTGCGGATGACCCGCTTGATTTCGGGCAGCTTGTCCTCCCGGGTGTTCCACACCTGCCAGCCGAACCAGGCCTGCTGGAGCCCATCGTTGAGCGCCACCCGCATGTCCGCCCCAAGACCGGCATCCAGGACAGCCCGTTTCAGAGGCGCTTCGGTATCACCTGCCAGGTAGTCCGCCAGCAGCTGCGCGGCGTGAAGGGTCACCGGGTCGTCAAAGCCGCACAGCAGCTTGCCGAAGGAGAAGATGGTCTTCTCCGAAGCGTCCTCCGCCGGGCTGATCTCGTATTCGATCCGCGCCTCCCGGTAGGGACGCTTTTCCTGCATGGGGATGGGGAAGACCGGCTCCTGCCGGCTGTAGCGGCACAGATAGCCGTCCAGCAGGGAAAGACACTCGTCCAGGTCCACATCGCCGTCCAGCACCATCAGTGCGTTGGAGGGGTGGTAGTATTTGCTGTGCTCGGAAACGAACTGCGCATAGGTCAGTTCGGGAATATGGGCCGGGTCGCCGCCGGAGCAGTGGCGGTAGCAGTTGCCGGGGAACAGGTGCTCCATCATGGCCCGCTCCAACACCCGGCCGGAATCGGAGAAGGCGCCCTTCATCTCGTTGTACACCACGCCCTGGAACATCGGACTGCCGCTTTCGTCAAATTCCAGCCGCCAGCCCTCCTGCCGGAAGATTTTGGGGTCCTTCATGGCGATGGGGTGGAGCACCGCATCCATGTAGATGTCCATCAGGTTGTGGAAATCCTGTCTGTTCCGGCTGGAGACCGGATAAACCGTCTTGTCCGGATAGGTCATGGCGTTGAGGAAGGTCTGCAGGGAGCATTTCAGCAGCTCCACAAAGGGCTCCTTCACCGGGTATTTGTCGCTGCCGTTCAGCACCGAATGCTCCAGAATGTGGAAAACGCCGGTGGAGTCCGTGGGGATGGTGCGAAAGCCCACGGCAAAGGTCATGTTCTCGTCCTTCCGCTGGAGCCATACCAGCTTGGCCCCGCTTTTTTCGTGCTCCAGTTCCCAAAGCGACCCCTGCATTTCCGGGATCTGCCGCACCCTGCGCAGGGTGAAGTGATGTTTCTGTATGATTCTCTCTGTCACAATTGTGCCTCCTACTGCTTCAGCTTCAAAAGGAATTTGATGACGTTCACCGCGCACCGCTGGGCGGCGGCAGCCACATCGGCGTGCCTCAGGGGCATTTCATCCCTCGCCACGAACGCTGGGCAATCAACCCACAACTCCTGGGCCCCTCGACCGGAACTGCCCAGCAAATTGTTATTTAACGCACCCTTGGCTCCTCCTCTGGGGGAGCTGCCGAGAAAAGCGAGGCT
>JBJDYM010000344.1:0-3366 GCA_051867315.1 Faecousia sp. | reverse complement strand
GCGGGATCGGGGGCGCAGGCCTTCAGCAAAATTCCGGCCATCTCCTCGTCGGCAGCGGCGGGAGCGGGCAGGGGCTTGGTCAGATCCTGGGGCAGCACGCCGTTGTTGAAAATCTGGTACAGGATCATGCCCAGGGCGTAGGTATCCACCGTGCCGTTCAGCACGGACAGATCATCCAGCAGCTCCGGGGGTGTGTAGCAGCTGCGGTATTTTTCCGGCATGGGGGAAAATTTCATGGAATCCAGGGGTGTAAAGCCCAGGTCGCCGATCTTATATTCCTTCTTGCTGGAAATAAAGATGTTGGACGGCTTCAGATCGATATACAGCATTCCGGCTCTCCTGCAGGCAGCCAGAGCCCCACAAAGATCAATGCCCAGATTCACCGCTTCCAGATGGGAAACGGTGTGGCGGTGCATATACCGCTCCAGGGAAAGCCGGAATCCGCTGAGAAGGTACACCTGGTAGCCGATGCGGTTTTTCTGCATAGGCTCCACCTGGCAGCCTTCATAGGGAAGAAAGCCCTCCAGACGGGATAGGGTTTGCAGCAGCTGAGCCTCCTGCAAAAGACTGTCGGAAAGCTGGCGGAAATAGTCCGCAGCTTCCGCAGAATCCTGATAGGCTCCGGTAATCAGCAGTGCGTCCAGCTGGGTTTGGGATGCGGGGACCGAAATGACCTTGACGATATATTTCCGTTCAGAATTTTCCTTCACCGCGGGAAAACAGCAAACGCCGAAATGGTCGTTGACTGGCGAACCAATGGTAAATCCGTCCAGCAGGGGAGAGACGGCAGATTGTTCGCTCACATAGATCGCCTCCTTTATCTCCTGTATCATATATGAAAATTACAAAAATTGCAATATGTTTGTGCTTGTTTTCTTGAAGAAGGTATGATATAATGTGTCGAAAGGATAGGTTCATCTGTCTGTCCGGTCAGGAGGTTTCAATATGAGCAAAATGGTATGCGATATCTGTGGCACAACTTATGACGAAGCATCCGGCGTTTGCCCGGTTTGCGGCTGGAAGCCTGGCACTACCCTGGACACCGCTGGCGATATGGACGATATTCTGAACGATGATTTTCAGATTGACGATTTTGATCTTGACGGTTCCGATCTCCCGCCCCAGAAGGGGAAGGCGGTATTTGATTACGATGCGGTGAATACCCGCCGCCGTCAGCCCGCCGCTCCCACCCGGCCTGCCCGGCCTGCGCCCGCTCCCGCCAAAGAAGACGAGGACGAAGAGGAGGAGGAATCCGGCTCCAACAAGTTCCTGGTGATTATCCTGGTGGTGCTGATTCTGGCCCTGCTGGCTGTCAGCGGCTACATAGCCTACACCAAGCTGTGGAAGCCCGACCGGATGGGCAGTGACAGTAATAAGCCCCAGGAGACGGTATCTGTGGAGCCCTCGGAGTCCGAGGAGACCACCGAGCCCACTGAGACCACCGAGGCCACGGAGCCCACCATCCCCTGCACCGAGCTGTCTTTGGTTGCCAGCATGGACAAGCTGACCTTCGCCGGTCAGTACTGGAGACTGATGGTGAAATACGCTCCCGAGGATACCACCGACAAGGTGACCTTTACCTCCGGCGATGAGTCCGTTGTCACGGTGGACGAGTATGGCCGCGTCACCGCCGTAGGCGAGGGCGAAACTGTCATCGTGATCCAGTGCGGCGACAAGCGGATCGAGACCCCCGCAGTGGTCAGCTTCGCAACGGAGACCACCGAGGCAACCACCGCCGCGCCCGCCGAAGGCACCTCCGGCACCGGAACCTCTTCCGGCTCCACCGTGGCGACGCCCAGCAGCGGTGTGCTCAAGCTGAAAAAGACCGACATCACCATCAGCCGCCGGGGCGTTTACGTCACTCTGGAATTGGAGAACGGCATTTCTGCCGACAGCGTGAAGTGGTCTACCAGCGACTCCAGCATCGCCACGGTGTACAACGGTAACGTCACCGCCCTTGGCAGGGGCACCTGTGTGATTCGCGCCGAATACAACGGCCAGGTCGCCGAGTGCGTTGTGCGCTGCAATTTCTGATACTAAAGATGCGGCGGCAGTCCGGTTCGGGCTGCCGCCGTCTTTATTCTCCCTGGGTGAATGCTCTTCTGCGGAACAGAAACGAGATGCACCACAGACCGGCCAGTCCGACCAGGGTATAGATGATTCTGCTGAGCAGCGAGGCCTGCCCGCCAAACAGCCAGGCCACCAGGTCGAACTGAAACAGCCCAACCAGTCCCCAGTTTGCACAGCCGATGATGGCTAGGATCAGCGTCAGTGTATCCATCGATTTACCTCCAATATTGTGGGATAGCCATAGCATTCCCATTTTCCAAAATAATATCACTGACAGGAATTGCTTTTGACAGAATTCGCAGTATAATAACCCTATCTTGATTGATTTTGAAGGAGAATAATATGACAACTTTGTACGAAGGCGCGTTTGCAAAGCTGAATCTGACCCTGGATGTGCTGGGGAAACGGGAGGACGGCTATCACGATTTGAAGAGCGTGATGCAGACCATTTCCATCCGGGACGATGTGGAGATCGACATTGGAACCGGCAAGCCCTGGAGCCTGGAATGCAGCGTGGAGGGCATCCCCACGGACCGCACCAACCTTGCCTGGAAGGCGGCGGAGGTTTTTTTCGATGCGCTGAAAAAGGACCCTGACGGCCTTGCCATCCGCATTCACAAGCGCATCCCTTCCGGCGCAGGGATGGGCGGCGGCAGCGCTGACGCGGCAGCGGTCCTGCGGGCATTGAACCGGCACTATGGCGGCCCCCTTTCGATCCTGGCCCTGGCGGAGCTGGGCGCCCAGGTCGGCAGCGACGTTCCCTTCTGTGTCCTGTGCGGCACCGCTATGGTGGAGGGCCGGGGCGAACGGCTGCGCAAGCTTCCGGACATGCCGGACTGCGTTTTCGTGGTGTGCAAGCCGGATTTTTCCGTGTCCACCCCGGAGCTGTACCGGAAAATTGACACCGTGGCCATTGCCAGGCGTCCCGACCACGCAGCCATGGAGAGCGCTCTGCTGGCCGGCGACCTGGGGAAAATCGCGGAGCTCATTGAGAATGTATTCGACCCCGTGGTCACCGCCGAGCATTTGGAGCTGAATTACATCAAATCCATCTGCAACAGCTACGGCGCCCTGGGCATGCAGATGACCGGCTCCGGCTCCGCTGTATACGCCATCATGCCCAGCTTCGAGTATGCCGCCGTGGTGTGCAACATGCTCAAGGACAACTATCCAAATGTGTTCATCGCGAAGCCTGTTTGATTTTTCGGAATGTGCATATCGGCTTGACTCAGCAAATTGGTATTAAGGTTATCGGCATTCATAAGCACGAGCCCTTGCCTCCCCCGCTGGGGGAGG
>JBJDYM010000343.1:0-3369 GCA_051867315.1 Faecousia sp. | reverse complement strand
TTTGGTGCCGGTGACCGGACTCGAACCGGTACGCTGTCGCCAGCGGTGGATTTTGAGTCCACTACGTCTACCATTCCATCACACCGGCATCTCCGCGATATTGTATCATAACGAAAGCGAAAAAGCAAGAGCAAAGTTTCTGCGCTTCCTTAATAAAAACAAAAGAATTGGCTTGCAGGTATTGCTTGACAGATTGTGAGGGCTGGTCTATAATGGGGAATAATGATTTCCAAAGGAAGGAAAAAACAGAAAGATGGAGGGAATGCCATGAAAAAAGGATTATTTATCGGGGTGGTTCTCATCCTGGTTGCTGCATTCGCAGCGAGCGCCATTTATCTGGGCGCTTATTTTACCGACAGCGCCAAGAGCCAGATGGCAGATGATGACCGGGCAGACAAGGTCAGCCAGCTGCGCCAGGAGTATAACGAGACACAGGATACCCAGAGTACGGCGTCTTCCCAGACCGTTCCAGACTCCGACCCTACCGAGACCTCGTTCAACCCCTATGGTACCCCCGGTGTCAGCGGCTTTGTAGATGAATACTATACCCCCGATGTGATCGACGAGCCGGAAAACGTTCCCGAACGCCCTGTCCTGGAAAGCGGCAGCGATTTCCTGCCCTGGTATCAGGAGCTGCACAGCGAAAACCCGGATATGGTGGGCTGGCTCCAAATCGAGAATTCCAAGATCAACTACCCCGTGATGCAGACCTCAGTGGACAACGCCAACTACTATCTGTACCGGGACTTCGATAAGAACGAGTCCATTCGGGGCTGCATTTACGCCTGGGAGGGCTGCGATGTCTTCGAGCCCAGTGACAATATCACGCTCTTCGGCCACAACATGAAAGACGGCAGTATGTTTGCCTACCTGGGTACCTATTACAACCAGTCGGCCTGGGAGGAGAACCCCCTGATTTTCTTCGATACCCTCACTGAGTCCCATGTCTACAAGATTTTTGCCGTGTTCAAAACCTCCGGTACCGACGATGTGGGCTTTGCCTACCACAAAATGGTGGACGCCGAAAATGAGGAGGCGTTCAACGAATTTGTTGCCACCTGCAAGGAGCTGGCCTTCTACGATACCGGCATCACCCCCGTCTACGGCGACAAGCTGCTGTGCCTTTCCACCTGCGAATACACCATTGACAACGGTCGCTTTGTGGTTGCCGCCGTCCGGATAACCTGATTTTTCTGCTGGGGGCTGTCTCACCGGTGTGAGCGGCCCCCGGAAAACGTTCATATTTCGTCTATTTACTTTTCGTCGGAGGAATGGTATAATACCCGTGTTCGTGCCTGATTGGCCGCATTTTTCCCATTTTTTAGAACCATTTCCAGACACGGAAGGGAGGAGACCGCTTGCATCGATTTATTGAAGAATTAAAGGATTTTACCAAAAAAGGCGACTGGGTTCTGCTGATTCTCTGCCTGATCACCTCCGGCTTCGGCGGAATTTGCGTGGCCAGCGCCACCAACGCTGCGAAATTCGGCAGCAACACCAAATACATCCTCATTCAGCTGGTTGCAACCCTGTTGGGCATTATGATGTTTGCCATTGTGTCCTCCATTGATGTGGATTTCATGTCCGAGCACAGAGGGCTGCTGGTTGCCTTTAATATTTTCATGCTGCTGCTGCTGATTCCCTTCGGCGATGACCACAGCACCGGCAACAAAAGCTGGCTCTCCATTCCGCTGGTGCCCGTCAGCATTCAGCCTGCTGAAATCTGCAAGATTGCCTACATCATCATCATGGCGTCGGTGATGTCATCCCACCAAAACAATGTTTCCAGCTTCACCTCCGTGATGCACATGGTTTTCCATCTGGCCATCGTGGTGGGACTGAACATGGTTTTGTCCGGGGACGCGGGCGTGTCGCTGATCTTCGTGTTCATCTTCATCGGCATGGCCTTCGCAGGGGGTGTCAGCTTGTGGTGGTTCGTTTTGGCCATTGGCGCCATTGTGGCGGCAGTGCCGTTGGTGTGGCCTTATTTGGGCACCTACCAGCAGGAGCGGATCATGGTGCTGATTGACCCGGAGTTCGATAAGATGGGCATCGGCGCCCGCTATCACAGCAAGATCAATCTTCAGTCCCTCACCGGCGGCGGCCTGACGGGTCAGGGCCTGTTCAACGGCACCCGAACCCAGGACGGTAACCTCTTCGCCCAGCACACGGACTATATCTTCTCCTCCATCGGCGAGGAGCTGGGGTTCTTCGGCTGCGTGGCGGTGATGCTGCTGGAGCTTGCCATCATTGCCCGGTGCATCCAGGTGGGCGCCCGGTGTCCGGACTATATGCGCCGCTTGATCTGTTTCGGCGCAGCCTCCGCCATGATGTTCCAGGTGCTGATCAATACCGGCATGTGTATCGGCGTTATGCCGGTTATTGGCCTGACCCTGCCGCTGATCAGCTACGGCGGCTCCTCGGTGGTGACGATTTACGCCATGCTGGGCCTGGTCTCCGGCGCCTTCGCACGACCACAATCCATGAGTCACGAGCGGTATATCCAACCCTACCGGGACTATCGCAGGTAAAATTGCCCCCCATTTGTTCAAAGCGAACAAATGGGGGGTTGCTGTATTCAGGGAGAAGTGCTCATGCGAAAAAACGGCAAATTGGTGTTTGAAGGTTTTCACGCCCCACTGTAGACCAAGGGGAGGCTATTATCCCGCCTGGTTACGAAACTGATCGGTTGGCTGAATGGAACCAGGTCCCAACTTCATGTCCACTTTTACAAAAGGGCTGGCTGTGCCGGTGCGTGTCGTTATCTGGCTCTATTCAATCAGCAGCGCGATTGTTATACCTGACGGGAGGATGCCCTACGGTGGGGCGTGCCCGCCAAACAACCAATTTGTCAATCGACCCCTCAGGCGGTGGCCAGGGTTTGGCGGCGGGAGAAGAACTGCAGTACCAGCACCAGGACAGCCAGGGTGATGCCGCCGATGTCGGTGACCGCGCCGGGGAAGATCAGCATCAATCCGCCGACGAGGCAGACAATGCGCTGATACCAGGGCATGCCCGTTATCAGGTAGCCCTCCAGGGAGGCGGAGATGCAGCAGATGCCGATCAGGGAGGTCACACAGATGAGAATGACCTCGAAAACGTTGGTGTCGATCAGCAGCATGGCGGGGCTCATGGCAAAGGCATAGGGAACGATGAATGCACCGATGGCCAGCTTGGTGGCGGTGACGGCTGTTTTCATGGGGCTGGCCTTGGCAATGGCTGCGCCGGCATAGGCTGCCAGGGCCACGGGAGGCGTCAGGTCGGCCACGATGCCGAAATAGAACACGAAGAAGTGGGCAGCCACGGTGGGTACTCCCATCTGCACCAGAATGGGGGCACAGGTGGCGGCCATGATGCAGTAGGTGGCGG
>JBJDYM010000342.1:0-3374 GCA_051867315.1 Faecousia sp. | reverse complement strand
CGGATATCCTCTATTTTGCATATTCCATGGGCGCCATAGTTTACGTAATCATCCTTTTGATACATGGTCTCCTCATCCTTTTGGGAAAGTTTTTCGAACATAATTATATCAAAAATATGGGCTTTATTGCAAAGGTGTTTTTTTCCAAAGAAAATGCGCACATTTTTGTTGAAAACGCCCTTTGAAATTCATCAGAAAATGGATTATAATGAGCACGTAACGAGTGGCATGCTTGCGTAAATCCGGTTGCGCAAATATGCCGCCTGTTTTATTTTATGAAAGGTAGGTTCGTTTAATGAAACGCGTGAAGGCGGCGTGTATTTGCCAGACACTCCATTTTATGCTGAAGGAAGACCTGGAACACGGCGAAGCTGTTGAACTGGTGAAGGAGGAAGTGGCAAATTACAAGCGAAAGCTGGAGCAGAATCGTACACAATATAAAATCCTGGAAGAATCCCAGCAGCCCGATGGTTCGGTTGTGGTGAAAGTGATCAAGCAGTACAATTCCACACCGGTCGGGGATTATTTGAAATAAATCAAGCGTGTAGCCTAAGGCGTAAATCCGGCGTTCGTAGGCTGCACGCTTTTATTATGTAAAGGAAAGGTGAATTACCATGGACAATTCAAATCAGTATTTGGGAACGGAGCGTATCGGAAAGCTGATGAGGCAGTACGCCCTTCCCTGCATTATTTCCCTTTTGGTCGGCGCTCTTTACAACATCGTAGACCAGATTTTCATTGCCAATGCCAGCTACCTCGGTTCCTATGGCAACGCAGCCAACACCGTGGTGTTTCCGCTGACCGTGGTTGCCCTGGCCGTTGCGGTGATGATCGGCGACGGCTGCTGTGCTTTTGTCAGCATCTGTTTGGGAAAACAGGATATCCATACTGCCAAAAACAGCGTTGGCTGCTCGGTTATCATGGCAGTCATCAGCAGCCTGGTTCTGACCGCTGTTTATCTGATCTTCTCCAATCAGATCCTTGCGATGTTTGGAGGAACGGTGAACCCTGAAACCTTCCACCATGCCAAGGAGTATTTCTTCTACATCACCCTGGGAATTCCTTTTTATATGTTTGGACAGGCAATGAACCCCATTATCCGCGGAGACGGCAATCCGAAATTCGCAATGGGTTCTACCCTGGCCGGTGCGGTCATCAACATCATCCTTGATCCGATCTTCATTTTTGTTTTCCACTGGGGCATGATGGGCGCAGCCGTTGCCACCGTCATCGGCCAGGTCGTTACGGCGCTTCTGGCATTGTGGTACCTCCTGAATATGAAAATCATCAAGCCGGAACGGGAGCACTATCATCTGTCCGCCCCGGTTTGCGGCCGGACATTGAGCCTGGGAATGACCAGCTTTCTATCCCAAATCAGTCTCGTGGCTTCCATGGCGGCAATCAACAACATGCTGCGCAAATACGGTGCGCTGGATGCCATCTTCGGGCTGGAACAGTATGCACAGATCCCCATGGCGGTTGTGGGCATTGTGATGAAGTTCTTCCAGATCGTCATCTCCATCGTGGTCGGTATGGCGGCCGGTTGTATTCCCATTGTCGGCTTCAACATGGGTGCTGGAAAAAGGAATCGCGTGAAAGAGCTTTTTACCAAGCTGTTGATTGCAGAGGCCTGTGTTGGCTTTATCGCGCTGATTCTGGTTGAATTCTTCCCCCGGCAGCTGATCCAGATTTTCGGCGCCGCGAATGAAAGCAGCTACTACACAGAGTTTGCCATCAAAGCGTTCCGGACTTACCTTTGCATGATGGTCTTTGCCTGTATAAACAAAGCTTGTTTCATTTTCCTGCAGGCCATGGGCAAGGCTGTGGCCTCCACAGCACTGTCGATGATTCGTGAAATCATTTTCGGTGTTGGATTTGCGCTGCTGCTTCCCATCTTCTACGGTCTGAACGGCGTCTTGTATTCCATGCCGGTGTCTGATATTCTGACATTTGTGATCGCAGCCTTTTTGATCATTGGTACCTACAAAGAATTGAACCGGAAAGGAGAAACCAAATTATGAAAAACAGAGTGATCACCATCAGCCGTGAGTTTGGCAGCGGAGGCCGCACCATCGGGAGAAATACCGCCAAGAAGCTCGGAATTCCCTGCTATGATGCAGAGTTGATTCAGAAAATCGCGGTAGAAACCGGCTTCAACGAGAAATACATCCAGGAGGCAGGCGAATATGCGCCCGGAGGCTTTCTGTCCAATGTCTTTTCCAGCCGGACCTATGGCCCGACAAACGAGGACTATCTGTGGAAAGTCCAATACCAGGTGATTACAGATCTTGCAAAAAAGGAGTCCTGCGTCATCGTGGGCCGCTGTGCCGACTATATTCTCAGGGACACGGCAGACTGCCTGAAGGTATTCATCCATGCGGACATGGATTTCCGGGCCAAGCGGATTGTGGAGGTCTACGGAGAACAGGACCTTTCGCCGGAACAGAGACTGAAAGACAAGGATAAACGCCGGGCAGCTTACCATCGTTTCTATACCAATATGAAATGGGGGCAGGCCCAGAATTATGACATCACGATGGACAGCGGAAAGCTGGGCATTGATCGCTGCGTAGAGATTCTTGCGGCGCTGTACTGAGAAAAAACCGGGACTTCTGAGGCATAAGCTGCTTCAGAAGTCCCGGAATTATTTTGGAAAATCAGATATTCAGCAGATCGCTGTAAACCTTCAACGCACCGTCGCAATCGTGGGCCAGAACCTTCTTGGCCAGGATCTTACCCAGCTGGACGCCCTCCTGGTCGAAGGAGTTGACGTTCCATGCAAAGCCCTGGAACATGACCTTGTTCTCAAAATGGGCCAGCAGCGCACCCACGGCCTGGGGTGTCAGCTTCTCACCGATGATGATGCTGGAGGGACGACCGCCATTGAACTTCTTGTTCAGATTTTCATCGTCCTTGCCGCAGGCAAAGGCCACAATCTGAGCGGCCACATTGGCGCAGAGCTTCTGCTGGCTGGTGCTGCCCTGGATCACCACATCGGTGCCCATCTGGCTGCTGCGGAAGCCCACAAACTGCAGCGGGATCAGGTCCGTGCCCTGGTGCAGCAGCTGGTAGAAGGAATGCTGGCCGTTGGTGCCGGGTTCGCCGAAAATCACGGGGCCGGTGGCGTAGTGGACGGGCTCGCCGTAGCGGTTGACGGACTTGCCGTTGGACTCCATATCCAGCTGCTGCAGGTGGGCCGGGAACCGGCTCAGGGCCTGGGAATAGGGCAGCACGGCGGTGGTGGGATAGCCCAGCACATTGCGCTCGTAGACGCCAATCAGAGCATCCAGCATGGCGGGATTCCTGGTCAGCTCCTCATTCTTTGCCAGCTCGTCCGCCTGGGCAGCGCCCTCCAGGAACTGGGCGAACACCTC
>JBJDYM010000341.1:0-3388 GCA_051867315.1 Faecousia sp. | reverse complement strand
CTGATGGTATTCGGATTGCCACCGGGCGCACCGTCCAAAAGCGGTATACCACCCTTATCACATGGGAGCAGGCGGCAAAGCGCATCCGGGAACTGCTGGACTTGGGGCGGTATATGCCCCAGAGCGAGCTTGACCGGGTACAGGATTTCGAGCGTTTGGAACTGGCAAAGTCCCTGATTTATGCCAGACGGGAATTCAGCGATGAAGCCAGGGATGCCGGATATCTCCCGTTGACCACACTGACCTATTCTGCAAAGGGTGGCTTCCCGGAAATTGAGGCCCAGATGCAGCGCCTTCTGGAAGATCGTGATACCCTCAGTCAGCTTGTTGATGAGTGGACATTGTTTGCCGCTGTCTATGAAAAAGACCGCAGTCTCTTGCGCAGTCGCTGGTATGACCCAATAGCACTTCTGCGCAGTCTGGAAGATTTGCAACGAGAACCCCTTGTTTTCACCGCCGCCGATGGGTATGACCCACAGCGGCGGTTCTTCATTTCCGACGATGAAATAGACCGCATCCTGCGTGGTTCCGAGCGAAGCTATGAATCCCGACTGGATACTTTCTCTTTTTTCAGTAGGAATACCGATACCAAAGAGCGGGAGCGTTTTCTGAAACAGCAGCATGGCGAGTACAGCGGCTATCATGGTGGGAATGACAACCAGACCTATACCTCTGCCGGTCTGTCATTCAGCCACGGCAGTCTGGGTGCCCCTTATGCGCAGGTAGAATTAAAGTGGCCTGCCATTACAAAGCGGTTTTCTGACATGATTTCCCTTGGCAGATTCCTGTACCCCAGCGATGCCGAGAGGATGGCGGACTACGAAGTCAAGCAGCTTGCGAAACTGATTATGAATTTCTTCCGGGATGCCCCTGGTGAATACGCCCACCCCACCGAGAAGAGTATCTTTGACTATTGGGATGGAGTGGCAGATATTCAGGGGCAGCTTGCCGACCCGGAGCGGGTAAGGGAAATCTATGAAACCATGATGCTGCCCCTGTGGAATGCAACCCTGCCGGATGACCGCTTCTATCCGGAGCGGAAGCGTGGTATGGAGGCAATGCAGGCATATCAGGCTGGCAGCTTCTCCGTTTTCGGGAGAAATCATACCCTCCGCCCGCTGCCACAGCTTTCAGAAGCAGTTCCGCCTCCGGAAAATAAGCCAACGGAGCGGGCATTTCTGGATAAGGCAAAATATCTGATTGATTCCTACTGTCAGGAGGTATTCGGGCAGGATGCGGATTATTCTGACCTTTCCCATGTAGACCTTGCGTATGGTTCTACCTCGGACAGCCTGCATACTGTAGAGATTTTTGCCGACCTCTCTGCTTTTCGGCTGGTGTATCAGGTGGACAAAGAAACCCTTTACGAGATTTCCTGCGACAGCCTACAGGAACTGGACGAATACCTTGCCAATCTGGAATTTGATACCATGATTGCCCATGCAGAGGAACTGTATCAGGCAAGACTGGAAGATACCTTCGATGATATCGACCCGGAACAGATTCGGGAGAATCTGGCGCAGCGAGGTATCGTCAACGGCGAATTGGTTGACCCAGAGGCACTGGACAACGATCCCTTTATCCAGCAGGTAGTGGCAGATGCCGAGGCAGCACAGGAGCCTGCCGCCCCAATTCCTCCCCAGCCGAAGCCCAAGCGGGAGCGCATCACCTTTGATCCGCTATACCCGGAGATTCCCAGGGAACAGCGCACCAATTTCCGCATCACTGACCCGGAACTGGGCTACGGCACCGCCAGCGAGAAGTACGCCACCAATGTCGCCGCTATCCGAATGCTGAAACGCATTGAGGACGAGGGTAGGCTGGCAACCCCGGTGGAGCAGGAAATTCTTTCCCGATATGTGGGCTGGGGCGGTTTGGCGGACTGCTTTGACGAAAAGCACAGCAGATATCAGGAGCTGAAAGCCCTACTTTCCGAAGAAGAATACGCTGCTGCCAGAGCCAGCTCCCTGACCGCTTTCTACACTTCTCCGGTTATTATTCAGTCCATGTATCAGGCATTGGAGCAGATGGGCTTCCGGGAGGGCAATATTTTGGAGCCGTCCTGCGGCGTGGGCAACTTCATCGGCATGATTCCGGGCTCCATGGCAGGCAGTCATGCCTACGGTGTGGAACTGGATTCCATCTCCGGGCGCATCGCCCAGCAGCTTTATCAGAACAGCTCCATTGCCGTCACCGGCTTTGAAAAGGTGCAGATGCCCGACAGCTTCTTTGATGTGGCCATCGGCAATGTGCCCTTTGGGGATTTCAAGGTGCTGGACAAGCGGTATGATAAGCACCATTGGCTGATCCACGATTACTTTTTCGGAAAGACGCTGGATAAGGTTAGACCCGGCGGCATTGTGGCCTTCATCACCAGCAAAGGCACCATGGATAAAGAAAACTCCGCTGTGAGGAAATACCTTGCACAGCGGGCTGACCTGATCGGTGCCATCCGTCTGCCCAACACCGCTTTCAAGCGCAATGCCGGTACGGAAGTCACCAGCGATATTCTGTTCCTGCAAAAGCGGGACCGTATGACGGATATTGAGCCGGACTGGGTACATCTGGACACCGACCCCAACGGTATCCGCATGAACAGCTATTTTGTACAGCACCCCGAAATGATTCTGGGCGAGATGGTCATGGAATCCACCCGGTTCGGCATGGACAGCGTTTGTAGGGCTGACGAGAATGCCGACCTGTCTGAGTTGCTGCAAGGTGCCATCCAAAATCTTCATGCAGAAATCACCGAGTACCAGCAGGAGGAATTGGAGGAGGAAGATAACTCCATCCCGGCAGATCCGAATGTGCGGAACTTTAGCTATACCGTTGTTGACGGTAAGGCCTATTTCCGGGAAAACAGCCGCATGAATCCCGTGGAGGTCTCCGTTACGGCGGAAAACCGCATCCGGGGCATGATTGCCCTCCGGGATTGTGTGCGCAGGCTCATTGACTACCAGACCGAAGGGTATCCCGATGAGGATATTCAGAAGGAGCAGGCGCAACTCAATACCCTCTATGATGAGTACACGAAGAAATATGGTCTGTTGTCCAGCCGTGGCAACAGCCTTGCCTTTGGCGAGGATTCCAGCTATTTCCTGCTGTGTTCTCTGGAGGTGCTGGACGAGGAGGGGAATTTCAAACGCAAGGCGGATATGTTCACCAAACGCACCATCCGTCCCCATGTTGCTGTCACCTCCGTGGATACTGCCAGCGAGGCCCTTGCCGTGTCCATTGCGGAAAAAGCGCGGGTGGATATGCCCTTCATGGCAGAGCTGTCCGGAAAAACCGAACAGGAACTGGAAGCAGAGCTGGCAGGTGTCATCTTCCGGAATGTGAACTGCGCCGAGCGAAAAGAGGAAATCCCGGTTGCTTTCGTGGATTTGGA
>JBJDYM010000340.1:0-3388 GCA_051867315.1 Faecousia sp. | reverse complement strand
GTGGAGGAAAACAAGAAGCTTCCCCCGGAGGACCGGTTTATCCGCATCTACATCGGCAGGAAGAACACCCAGCTGTATCTTGCCTTCACCAACGCCGCCGGGAAAAAGCAGGGAAAGCGGGGCAGTCTCTTTTCCTCCGCCAAGGGCAGCGACCACGGCTTTGGGCTGGCCAGGGTGGAGAGCCTGGTGAAAAAATACGGCGGTATTTTCTCCGCAGACAGTGAGGACGGTGGCTTCACGGCGGAGATCTTAATTCCTCTTATGGCAGAGTAATGGATGCAAGTGAGGTGCGGAAATGGCCTCACTTGCATTTTGTTCACTGAAAACCGCATTTCGTTCCCCGAAATCCCAAAAGGAAAAACGGATATGATATACTGCTGCCAAATCAAGAAGGAGGCAACAATATGGCAGAACAAAATCAAACGCCGAAGCGCAAGCCGAAATACGGCCTGTTTTCCTGCGTGGGCTATATCTACCGCTTCATGTGGGAGCAGGAACGGCACCTGGCGCTTACCGCTTTTTTTACCATTCCGGTAACCCTGGCCGCGGCAGCGCTGACCCTGTATACCCCATCCCTGATCCTGGAGGCCCTGGAAACAGCGGGCCGGTTTTCCTATGTTGCCCTGGTGATCCTGGGACTGCTGCTGGCGGGACTGCTGGCGGAGCTTGCCAACAACGTGATCACCAACAAGCTGGATACCGCGGAATTCTATATGCTCCAGCAGCTGATGTTCCGCCACATCACCGCCCGCCGGGAACGGGACTGGTGCCACCAGTATCAGGAACCCGTGCAGGAGCTGGACGAGCGGGCTTATAACAGTTGCAAGGACAACCATACCGCCGCCGTCCATTTCCCCATGGACTTTGCCGGCATGGTGGCGACAGTTCTGAACTTCCTGCTGTTTGGCGGTGTGGTGTCCATGCTGAGCCCCTGGATCGTGGTGCTGCTGGCGGCGGGCTGCCTGATCAGCTACGCCATGAGCGTTTGGGAGCGGAAGGTCAACTACCGGGAGCAGGACCAGCGGAACGCAGCGGACAAACGCAGGATCTACATGACCCGCCTGTCCGGAAACCCCGCCTATGCCAAGGATATCCGCTTGTACTCCATGAACGGCTTTCTCCATGACCGGAACCGGACGCTGCTTGGGGTGTGCCAAGCCCAGCGGGAGAAGCTGGAACAGCGCAGCTTCGCCACGGCGGCGGTCAGCTTCCTGGTGGTGCTGGTACGGGACGCCCTGGCCTATGGCTTTCTGATCTTCCAGGCAGCGGCGGGAGAGCTGGACGCGGCCCGGTTCGTGCTGTATTTCTCCGCTATCACCGCTTTATCCGGATTCCTGACGGACATTCTCAATTCCTGGGGCAAGATCGTGGAAGGAGCGCTGCAGATCTCCGACTACCGGGAGGACCTGGAGATCCCGGACCGGCTGAACCATACAGCGGGCATCCCGGTGCCCCAGGGTCCCTTCTCCATCGAATTCCGAAACGTCAGCTACCAATACCCCATGGGCGAAAAGAAGATTTTGGACAACGTCTCCTTCCGAATTGCCGCCGGAGAGAAGATCGCCCTGGTGGGCCTTAACGGCGCAGGAAAGACCACCCTGACCATGCTGATGTGCGGGATGCTGCTGCCGGACAAGGGGGAAGTCCTGATTGATGGGCACTCTGTGCTGGAATACAACCGGGATGAACTGTACGATCTGTTCGGCCTGGTGCCCCAGAATTATAACCTGCTGCCCATCTCCATCGGCCGGAACATTGCCTGCACCCTGACGGAGAAGGAGATCCACCGGGAAAAGCTCTGGGCCTGTCTGGAAACCGCCGGACTGGCGGAGAAGATCCGAAGCCTTCCTATGCAGGAGCGGACCCCCTTATACCGGGAAATCTATCCGGAAGCTACGGACCTGTCCGGCGGCGAGAAGCAGAAGCTGCTGCTGGCCAGGCTTTTGTATAAAAACCCGCCCTGCATTATCCTGGACGAACCCACGGCGGCCCTGGACCCCATCGCGGAGGACCGGATGTATCAGCAGTACAATCAGATCGCGGCCCGTACCACCTCGGTGTTCATCTCCCACCGGCTGGCCTCCACGAGATTCTGTGACCGGATCTTCTTCCTGGACGGCGCCCGCTTTGCGGAGGTCGGCACCCATCAGGAGCTGATGGCGGCCGGAAAGAAATACCGGGAGCTTTATGACATTCAGAGCAAGTATTACCAGGAAGGAGGCGCGGATCATGGAGAATGAAACCAAACGCACCCTTTGGGAGGATGCCCGGATGATCGGAAGGGCTGTGGGCATCTGGCAGGAGATGGTTCCCGCCTATCTGCCCTGCCTGATCCTTTGCAGCATTGTCAGCAGCTTAAAACCCTACTTCCCGCTGTACATGTCCGCAGAGCTGATCAACGAGCTGGCCGGAAACTGTGACTGGGACCGGCTGCTGATCCTGGCCGCCGTTACCGTGGCAGGGAGCTTCCTGCTGTCAGCACTGGCCCGATTCCTCCGGGGCAAGCTGGACACCCTGTGCAGTCTGTCTTACTCCCGGCACCAGGCGTACCTGTTTGATGCAGAAAACCGGTTCCAGTACGCCAACCTGGAGGACCCCGACATCCTTCTGCAGGCAAAGACCATCGAGGCACGGATGAATGCGGACGGCTCCGGACTGCAGAAAGTGATGTTTCTGTTCGAGGAGATCCTGACCAAATTTCTGAACATCCCGGTATCCGCCGCCCTGACGCTGTCCCTATTCCGCACCGCGCCCCGGGGCAGCTTTACGGGACTGTTTGCCTTTGTCAACTCTCCCTGGTCCGCCCTGGGGATCGGAGCTCTCATTGCCTTCAACGCCTGGGGCTCCGTGAAGCTGACCACCCGGATGATCAACGAGGTCAACGACGCCGTTTCGGAGCTGGCGGGGGGGAACACCCTTTTCGGGGTCTACCACAAGCTCAAGGGTCCGGACATGTACATGTTCCGCCTGAACGACATCGTCCGGACGGAATACGTGGAAAAGCTGCTCCATCCCCAGTGGATCAAACGGTTCGAGACCGCAAAGATCCGCCACGGTTATTTCTCCCAGCTTTTGAATACCGTGCTGAAAATCGTGGTATTCCTCTTTACTGCGGCAAAATCCTGGATGGGGGTCATCGGCATCGGCAATTTCATCCTCTATCAGGGCACCGTCCAGAAGTTCGTGGAGTCCGTCAGCGGCCTGGCGTCCAACATCGGGGAGCTGCGCTACAATAATACCTTCCTGCAGAACACCTTCGACTACCTGGATCTGCCCGACAAGATGTACAAGGGCACCCTGGCGGTGGAAAAGCGGGACGACATCGACTACGAGATCGAGTTCCGGGACGTGTCCTTCAAGTATCCCAGGAGTGACGAATGGGTCCTGC
>JBJDYM010000339.1:0-3398 GCA_051867315.1 Faecousia sp. | reverse complement strand
TTGGCCTTGCTCTTGCCGAAGCCGCCCATCATGCCCTCGCCGCCCATGCGCTTGGTGAGCATCCGCATGAACACGAACAAAATGGCGAAGGTGATGCAGTAGGACAGGATCATCATGATGACGGAATTGTCCTCAGTGATTTCCCGGGTCACCTTGACGCCCATGTCGTTGAGCTGCTTGGAAAGCTCCAGGGTGTTGCCGCCGCTGGGCAGGCCGGTGTAGCAGGCCTTCTGACGGGCGGGGTCCTTGGCGGCCTCTTCCTTGGTCAGATACACAATCCGGTCATACCGGAATTCCACCTCGGCCAGTTGGTTGGATTCCATGGCATCCAGGAAATCGCTGACGCTGGTCTCCGTATACTGGCTGCCGGAAACGGAGCCGTAGATCCAGCTGATCAGCAGCACCAGAGCCAGGGTGATGATCAGCGCCGTCCAAATATTTCCTTTTGGCATGTTATCCAGGGGATTTTTGCTGTTTTTTGGGTCTTTTGATTCGGAACTCATATTGTAATCGCCTCCCGGGGCATTCTTTTCAATTTCGTGCGAAGCCATCATAACACATTTTTTCTGTTTCGGCAACGAATGATTCTCACTTTTCCGGTAAATTTTCTGTAAATATCAGGTGCGGGGCGGAAAAATTTACAAACCGGACAGGCGGTAAAATAACTATTGTAAATCTGTACAAAATCTGATATAATGGCATAGATTATAGATTTTTCTATTTTCCGAAGCATAACGGAGGATTCCAAAATGAACGAAAAGAAACGCCGCAGCGCTCCGCCCGCTCCCGTGGAGGAGGCGGAGGGCCAGCTGGAGGGCAGAAACGCTCTGCAGGAGGCTTTGAAAAGCGGCCGGACCGTGGATAAGGTTTTTATCGCCGACGGTGAGATCGACCGGGGCTTACAGCGCCTGGCTGCCGAGGCCAAACAGGCCGGGGCCGTGGTGGTGCCGGTGGACCGGCGCAGGCTGGATGCCATGTCCTTCACCCACGCCCATCAGGGGGTGATCGCCCTGGCAGCCGCCCATGTTTACTACACCATTGACGATATTCTGGAAGAGGCAGCCGCCCGGGGGCAGACGCCTTTGATCGTGATCTGCGACGAGCTGTCCGATCCCCACAATTTGGGGGCCATCCTGCGCAGCGCCGAATGCGCCGGAGCCCACGGCGTCATCATTCCCAAGCGGCGCAGCGTGGGTCTGACCGCCACAGTGGCCAAGGCCTCCGCCGGTGCGGTGGAATACATGAAGGTAGCACGGGTGACCAATATCAGCGCCGCCATTGCCGAATTGAAGGAAAAGGGCGTATGGGTCTTCGGCACCGCCGCCGAAGGGTCCATCCCCATGTACCAGGCTGATCTCACCGGCCCCGCCGCCATTGTCATCGGCAACGAGGGTGTCGGGATGAGCCAACTGGTTCGGAAAAACTGCGACGTGATGGTGAATATCCCCATGAAGGGAAAAATCAGTTCTCTCAACGCCTCCGCCGCCGCTTCCATTCTGCTCTATGAAGCCGTGCGCCAACGCCTCGGCTAATCGGGAGGATTCGATATATGGATAATGAAAAAGACATGCAGGACTTTAGCCTGGAGGACATCATGCAGCAGCTCCGGGAAATTCCCCAGGAGGGGAGTGATTCCGAAGATACCGGAGAAATTGCCGCCATTTTGAGCAATCTGGATGCCGCCCCCACCGACACAGACGAGGCACTTTACGCCGGTGCGGACCCCAACGCCCTGGAGCTGGCCCAGCAGGCCTTCTCCGAGGCCGCTCAGGAGCCCGATGCCGAAATCCCGGAGCCGGCCCCCTCCATGGACGATACCGACCCGCTGGGGTCTTTTGTACCGGCAGAGGCTTTGCCTGCCTTTGAGGTCGGCGAAGAAGAGACGGTTTCGGAGCCCCCGGCGCAGGATGCTTCCGGCGAGGAAATGCCCCAGCCGGAGCTCTCCTTCTCCCCCAACGAGCCGGAAGCGGAGGAAGAGCCCACCATCCGGGTGGAATCCGTTCCGCCGGAGGAGGAGGCCGCGCAGGAAGAGGATGTCCTTCCCAACGAGGGCCCCAGAACCATCCCCCTGGCCCGCAGCGCCAAGCTCCGGGAGCTGAAACGGAAGCTGGTGGCAGGGCCGGAAAAGCGGTACTACTCCCTCAGTGAGCTGGGAGTGGGCAGGCTCCAGGTGTCCATGATCCTGAATTTTATCGTCCTGCTGCTGTGCGGCATTGGGGTTATCCTTTATTCCCGGGGAATGGTGCCGGCCAGCCGCACCAAGCTGATGATTTTCAGCCAGGTGCTGGCGCTGATGGTCTCGGGCCTTTTGGGCTGCGGGTTGATGATGGACGGCATCGGCGACCTGTTCCGCCTGCGCTTCTCCTTAAATTCCACCCTGGCCATTTCTTTTATCGCCTGCATGGCGGATGCCTGGTTCTGCCTGGATGAGCAGCGGGTTCCCTACTGCGCCGCCTTTGTGCTGGAGATGTCCATGGCCATGCTGGCCCGCTACCACAAGCGCACCACCGAGATGGCCCAGTTGGACACCATGCGCAAGGCCACCAGTCTGACAAGCCTTGTCAAGGAGCCCCAATATTATGACAAGCGGGCGGGCATCCTCCGTGGACAGGGCGATGTGGAGGACTTTATGGAAACCTACGCCCGGGTCTCCGGCCCGGAGATCGTGCAGCGGGTCTACGCCTTTGTGGCGCTGGTTGCCTGCATCGGCATCGCGGTGCTCGCCGGACTGCTCCACGGCACCAGCATGGCGGTGAAGATTCTCTCCACCTCCCTTCTGGTTTCCGTGCCCGCCGGCTACTTTGTAGCCCTGACCCGGCCCGCTGCCCTGCTGGAACGGCGGCTGCACATGGTGGGCGCAGTGATCTGTGGCTGGCAGGGCGTGAAGAAGCTCTGCGGCCGGGCTGTGGTTCCCCTGCGGGACAAGGATCTGTTTCCCCGGGGCTCCACCAAGCTCAACGGCATCAAATTCTACTCCGAGCGCACCAGCGCCGAGGTGGTTTCCTACACCGCTTCCCTGATCTTCGCCGCGGGAGGCGGGCTGGTCCCCCTGTTCCGCAACCTGCTGGTCAGCCGCAGCGGCACCGAATACCCGGTGGAAAATTTCCGGGACTATGGCCGGGGCGGCATCGGCGGCGAGGTGTGCGGCGAGCCCGTGCTGGTGGGCAGTCTGGACTTCCTGCAGGATATGGGGGTGGAGATCCCCCAGGGCACCATGGTCAACCAGGCCGTTTACGTCTCCATTGACGGGCAGCTGGCTGCGGTGATTGCCATTTCCTATGCAAAAATGCGCTCCGCCGCTGCCGGGATTGTCTCCCTGTGCGGCTGCCGGAAGCTGAAAACACTGCTGCTGGCCGGTGACTTTATGATGACCGACAGCTTCATCCGCAACAAATTCT
>JBJDYM010000338.1:0-3412 GCA_051867315.1 Faecousia sp. | reverse complement strand
ACCTTGGGGTCGCTGGGGAAGTCGGTGCCCAGCTTGGCCTTGTACTCGGCCTTGAACTGGCCGGCCAGCTCCTTCAGGTCCTCGGCGGTGAGCTCCACGTCATACTTGACGCCCTTTTTCTCCTTCATCTGGTCAATGAGCTGCTCAAAGTACTTCTTGCCCACTTCCATGACCACGTCGGAGAACATCTGGATAAAGCGGCGGTAGGAGTCCCACACGAAGCGGGCGAACTTGGGATCGGGATTTCCCTTGATCATAGCCTCCACCACATCGTCGTTCAGGCCCAGGTTCAAAATGGTATCCATCATGCCGGGCATGGAAGCACGGGCGCCGGAACGGACGGAAACCAGCAGCGGATTCTCCAGGGAACCGAACTTCTTGCCGTTGATTTGCTCCATCTTGTCCACATATTCCATAATCTGGGACATGATCTCGTCATTGATCTTCTGGCCGTCCTCATAATATTTGGTACAGGCCTCGGTGGAAATAGTAAAGCCCTGGGGAACAGGCAGACCGATGTTGGTCATTTCGGCCAGATTGGCGCCTTTTCCGCCCAGGAGCTCCCGCATTTTTCCGTTGCCCTCGGTGAACAGGTAAACATACTTGTGAGACATGGATGATACCCCTTTCCAGATTTCTAAAGCGTTTCATTTTCGCCTTTTTTGGTGCATTTTTCATTCATGATGTTTAACGCTCAGATAGTATAACACGTCAAGTTAAAAAAATCAAACCTTTTTGTAAAAATTTTCTGCAATATTTCATAACTTGTCAATTCGTACAGATTGATTCCTTGGTGATTATGACAAATTACGACACAGAACTTGTTTCAAAGAAGGTGCAAACGTTTTCGAAAATCGTTACGCATGGTAAAGCAGCATGGAAATCCAGGTCACCACGTTCTGACCGTACTGGAACTCCAGGCCGTTTTTCTCCAGCACCGGAATCACGTTGATGCCCTGGCTTTCCACACAGGGGTGCATTTTTTCCGGGAACCGGCAGGGCTCCCCATCCAAAATGGCACACCGGGGGCAGATGGCGCAGGACTCGGTGGACAGCACGAAGGGCTCGGCCCCGCATTGCCGCAGCAGCGCCGCCACCTGGTCGGTGATTTTTTCATGCTCCTGCCGGGTGGA
Organism: Faecousia sp.; assembly: GCA_051867315.1. Taxonomy (GTDB): domain Bacteria; phylum Bacillota; class Clostridia; order Oscillospirales; family Oscillospiraceae; genus Faecousia. Next base: position 2,279 of record JBJDYM010000338.1, on the reverse strand, counting down.
AAGGGTTTCCGCGATGTCCGCGATGTCCGCCACCTCCGTCACGGTGGAGATTACCAGGCACTGGTCATAGCCCAGGCAGCGCTCCCGGCACGCTTCCACCGTACCCACCCCGGGAGGGCAGGCCCAGGATTTTCCGTATTGGGCGCACTCATGCTCACAGATCCAGCGCACCCGGTCCGAAAACTCCAGGTCCTTCGGCTCCATAAAAAAATAGATGTAAAGGGGCAGCTCTGACAGCTCTTGTTCCAGCTTTTCCAGATTCATCCCAATTCCTCCATAATGGCCTGACAGCCCTCCACGATATCCTCCCAGGTGCTTGAGAAGTCCCCGGTGTACCAGGGGTCCGCCACGTCCCGGGGCAGCAGCGGGCGGATTTTATCCGGATTTTTGGGCAGCAGCCGGGCCAAATACCGGGCATTGCTGGCATCCATATAGTAAATCCGGTCAAAATGCCGGTAGTCCTCCATATTGACCTGCCGGGCCCGGTGATCCCCGCAGAACACCCCATGCCGTTCCAGCTCCCGCCGGGCCGGAGGATACACGGGATTGCCAATCTCCTCCCGGCTCACCGCCGCCGAATCGATCTCAAACTCCCCTGCCCGACCGGCTTTTTGCACCATGTCCTTTAAAATATACTCCCCCATAGGACTGCGGCAGATATTGCCGTGGCAAATAAAAAGTATCTTAATCATTGGTTTCCCCCTAAATATGCCGTGTTATGCCGTATTTTGCAGGGTCCGGCACCTGTAGGCGAATACGGGCCTTGCATATGCGAATTTACCGGCTCTTTTTATCGATGCGCCCTGGGTGTACTTTGTAACGATAAAGTAATTACATACCATATAGAAACGCCACTCTGATTGTTTTCAAGAGAGGCACAATCCACCAATTTGGATTATAGCATATCACAATCTGAAATTCCACTATCAGACCATACGAAAAAGGCGCCTATCCATCATGGATACGCCCCTGCTTGGAACTCTATAATTGGTATTTGGCGATTTGCACCGCCCCCAACCGCAGGGGAGGATATCATCCTCCCACGCGGTACAGGCCCCATAACCACCGGCCAGGTTCGGCGAATTCGCACCACATCGGACATGTTACCATTCAACCAACCACTCCGTTTTTTGACCGGGCGGGAGGCTAAGCCTCCCCTACAGCGGCGTATCCCGCCAAACAACAATTTGCTTTGCAGACCCATCCGGCTCATGGTTGGTCATGAGCCGGATGGGTGCTATTTGGAATAGGGTTGGATTCTTACTTCGGCGTCTTCATGGTGACGATGCCGCAATGGGTGCATTCGTAGAAGAAGGCTTTCTTTTTCCACTCGTGCTTCAGCACCGTGCCGCATTCCGCACAGGTGCATTCCGTCGAATTCCTGTAGATACAGCCGGAATGCTCGCACACGGTTCCGCACTCGGTGCAGACGCCATCCTTCCACTTGTGCTTTGCTTGCAGGCCGCAGATGGTGCACCTGCAGTTGCTGAAGGAATGCTTGCATTCGGCGCCGCAGCGGGCACAGGTGGTTTTGCCCGAATCGGCGACATAATAGGTGGTGCTGCCCACAGTCATCGAGAATTGATGGCTGAGTTTAAATCCGCACAAGGCACAAACGCAGCTGGATTCTCCCTCCGTCCACTTGTGGTTTAACAAAGTTCCGCACTTCGTGCACTGGCAGCTGGAATAATTGTTCGGGACACAGGTATGGTCGCATTCGTTAAAGCAGCGCTTACACTTGCCGGTTACAGGATCATAGTCATGCTCTTCGGTTTTTCCGCAGTACTTGCAGACGCAGCTGGGAATGGGCGTTGCACTGCGCTTCCAATAGTGTGTCTGGATCCTTCCGCAGGTTGTGCACTTGCAGTAGTCTCCGTCGGCCACAAAGGTGTGGGAGCACCGGGCATTGCACCGGGTGCAGACGCTGTCGGTGTCGTAAGCCGGGGACATCTTGTAGTTGTGGACTACCTGACCACAGTTCTTGCACACACAATTTTTATCTACCTTGCTGTGGGGGCATTCTCCACCGCAATTTTTGCATATTCCATTCACCCATTGATGGATCAAAATTACACCACACAAGTCACATTGGCATCCGCCCCCTGAAGAATAATGTCGAGACGGATGTACACAATAGTAACTGCAACCGGGGAAGCAAAGATACGTAACTTCGCTACTACCATATGTTATTTGTAGGCCACACATTTTATGAGCTTCGGTAGTACCGCAGGCTCTACAGAGGTGTTCATAAGGACTAATCGCGTCTACATATGTGCCAT
>JBJDYM010000337.1:0-3437 GCA_051867315.1 Faecousia sp. | reverse complement strand
AAGATTCATACCAGAAGTCGTAGTTGCCCACGTACATCTTGATCTTGCCGTAGTCGATGTCCACGGTGTGGGTGCAGACGGTGTTCAGGAAGTGGCGGTCATGGGAGACCGCGATGACCATGCCGGGGAAGTCCAAGAGGAAATCCTCCAGCCAGTTGATGGCCTCAATGTCCAGGTTGTTGGTGGGCTCGTCCAGCATGACGATGTCTGGGTTGCCGAACAATGCCTGGGCCAACAGGATCTTCACCTTCAGCCGGGGGTCCACGCTGCCCATGATATCGTAGTGCAGCTCGGTGCCGATGCCCAGACCCTGCAAAAGACGGGAAGCGTCGGATTCCGCCTCCCAGCCTCCCAGCTCGGCGAACTCCGCTTCCAAATCCGCTGCCCGCAGGCCGTCCTCATCGGAGAAGTCGGGCTTTTCGTAGATGGCGTCCTTCTCCTTCATCACGTCGTAGAGGTGCTGGTTGCCCATGATCACCGTGTCCATAACGGTGAACTCATCGTAGGCGTTCTGGTTTTGCTTTAAAACGGATACCCGTTTGGTGGGGTCGATGGTAATGCTGCCGTTGGTGGAGTCCAGGTCCCCGGTGAGGATGCGCAGGAAGGTGGATTTGCCCGCCCCGTTGGCGCCGATGATGCCATAGCAGTTGCCGGGCAAAAATTGCAGATCCACATGCTGGAACAGCCACTGGCCGCCGAACTGCATTCCCAAATTGCTGACTGTAATCATGTTCGTCTCCTTATATGGAAAAATTATAATTTTGTGAAATCATATGCCGCGCCATTGCAGGGGAGGCTGCAGATGCCCGCCAGGTAACAATCTTTGCGTGTTTGGATGAATGGTACAAGGTTGGAAACCGGTGCGAATTCGCCGAACCTGGTCAATAATTGTTGGTTCGTACTGCGCGGGAGGATAAATCAGCCCCTACAAGTCTGTTACCACGAAGGCTTTGTGTTTTCGCAGAGCGTTTTTTTGACCCCGCCGGCCACGCTGCGGTTTTGAACAGGAACCATTCCACGTAAGAGCCCAAAAATCGGTACCGACCGGTGGGCTCAGAAAACCGCCCTGCAAAAATCAGGTTTTATACTGAACAGCATACTACAATGGCGCATAACTTTACAGAATAAGCTTACCACAAAATTGTGAATAAAGAAAGAACTTTTTTCGGAGGACTTGCATTTTCTGAAAACTGTGGTATATTATTAGCACTCAGTACCGAAGAGTGCTAAAGACACATTTGAAAGGAAGCCAATTGACTATGGAAAAAATGCAGTTCAAGGCCGAGTCCCAGCGTCTGCTGGATTTGATGATCAACTCCATCTATACCCACCGGGAGATTTTCCTGCGGGAGATCATCTCCAACGCCTCCGACGCCATCGACAAGCTGGCCTACCTGTCCCTGACGGACAGCAGCCTGAACGTAAACAAGGACGATCTGAAAATCACCATCACCCGGGCCAGGGAGGCAAGAATCCTCACCGTCTCCGACAACGGCATCGGCATGACCCGGGAGGAAATGGAGGAGAACCTGGGCACCATCTGCAAGTCCGGCTCTCTGAGCTTCAAGCAGGCCATGGAGAAAAATGAGGACATCGATATCATCGGCCAGTTCGGCGTGGGCTTCTACTCCGCCTTCATGGTGGCATCCTCTGTCACCGTCATCTCCAAGAAGGCGGGCCAGGACAAGGCCTTCAAGTGGGTCTCCGACGGCGCGGACGGCTACACCATTGAGGAATGCGAACGGGAGCTGCCCGGCACCGACGTGATCATGACCCTGAAGCCCGACACCGACGACGACAAGTACAGCGAATTCCTGGACGAGTATGAGATCCGCAGCCTGGTGAAGAAATATTCCGACTACATCCGCTACCCCATCGTCATGGAGGTGGAGAAGTCCCGCAAGAAAGAGGATTCCCCCGAGGACAAGCCCGAGTACGAAACCTATACGGAAATGGAGACGTTGAACTCCATGGTGCCCATCTGGCAGCGCTCCAAGAAGGACGTGACCGACGAGGAATACGAGACCTTCTACCGGGAGAAATTCTTCGATTACTCCAAGCCCCTGCGGATCATCCACACCAGCGCCGAGGGCAGTGTGTCTTTCAAGGCACTGCTCTATATCCCCAGCAAGGCGCCCTACGATTTCTACACCAAGGACTTTAAGCGGGGCTTGCAGCTGTATTCCTCCGGCGTGATGATCATGGAGAACTGCGAGGACCTGCTGCCCGAGCACTTCCGCTTCGTCCGGGGCATCGTGGACAGCCAGGATCTTTCCTTAAACATCAGCCGCGAAATGCTCCAGCACAACCGGCAGCTCACCGTCATCGCCCGGAACATCGAAAAGAAGATCAAGTCCGAGCTGAAAGCCATGCTGGAAAATGACCGGGAGAAATATGAGGAATTCTATTCTGCCTTCGGCCTCCAGCTGAAATACGGCACCGTGTCCGAATACGGCGCCCACAAGGAAAGCTGCCAGGACCTGCTGCTGTACTACAGCCACAAGCAGGGCAAGCTCATCAGCCTGAAGGAATATGTGGAGGCCATGCCGGAAGGCCAGGAGAAGATCTACTTCGCCCCCGGCGAGAACCGGGAGCATTTGGCCAAGCTTCCCCAGGTGGAGCTGCTGGCGGGGAAGGGCTACGACGTGCTGCTGTTCACCGAGGAGGTGGACGAGTTTGTGCCCCAGACCCTGATGACCTACATGGAGAAGAAATTCTGCAACATCACCACCGAGGATCTGGGCCTGCAGAGCGACGAGGAAAAGAAGCAGGCCGAGGAAAAGGCCGAGGAGCTGAAGGGCTTCATCACCTTCGTCAAGGAAAGCCTGGGCGACCAGGTGAAGGAGGTCCGCCTGTCCCAGAATCTGGGCAGCTACCCCGTGGCCATGGTGCCCGAGGCCGGCATGAGCTTCGAGATGGAGAAATACATGAAGCGGGTGAACCCGGACTTCGCCTATCCCGTGGGCCGGGTGCTGGAGCTGAACCCCGAGCATGAGGCTGTGAAGACGCTGCAGCGGGTCATGACCGAGGACCCGGTGCTGGCCAAGGACTACGCCCAGCTGCTGTGCTGCCAGGCCCAGCTCATGGCCCAGCTGCCCCTGGACGATCCCTTCGCCTATTCCGAGCTGGTTTGCAGACTGATGAAATAAACTTAGGAACCCCTGATTCCCAGGCATCCCGCACCGCCCCCGGTGCGGGATGTTTGCATAAAGGGTTGTCTAAGGAACCTCTGAATAAATACCCATGCTGCGTACAGCACCACGAGGAATGAAAGTCATCAAAATGTTTGAATTTTGCCATTGTTTTTGAGACTTTCACAGTAAATCGTCTGCGGCTGGGCGGCGGGTCTTTTGCCCCATCCGCGCAGCACGAACCAACAATCATTGACCAGGTTCGGCGAATTCGCACCGGTGTCCAACCTTGTATCATTCATCCAA
>JBJDYM010000336.1:0-3467 GCA_051867315.1 Faecousia sp. | reverse complement strand
GAGATATAATAAAACAATAAAACCGGTGAGGAGTGACCATATGGCGGACTACGTGATTGAAATGCTGAACATCACCAAGGAATTCCCCGGCATCAAGGCCAATGACGATGTGACCTTGCAGCTGCGGCGGGGAGAGATCCACGCCCTGTTGGGAGAAAACGGCGCGGGCAAATCCACGTTGATGAGCGTCCTGTTCGGCCTGTATCAGCCGGAATCCGGCGTGATCAAAAAAGATGGCCAGGTGGTGAAGATCAATAACCCCAACGATGCCACCGCCCTGCACATCGGCATGGTGCACCAGCATTTCAAGCTGGTGGAGTGTTTTACGGTGTTGGATAATATCATCCTGGGCGCGGAGCCCATGAACGGACCGGTGGTGGACCGGAAGGCCGCCCGGCAGCGGGTTTTGGAGCTGTCGGAGCGCTACGGGCTGAAGGTGGACCCGGATGCCAGAATCGAAGACATCTCTGTGGGCATGCAGCAGCGGGTGGAGATCCTGAAAATGCTGTACCGGGACAATGACATTCTGATTTTCGACGAGCCCACCGCCGTGCTCACCCCTCAGGAGATTGACGAATTGATGGAGATCATGCGTTCGTTCAAAAAAGAGGGCAAGTCCATCCTGTTCATCACCCACAAGCTGGCGGAGATCAAGGCCGTGGCTGACCGGTGCTCCGTGCTGCGCAAGGGCAAGTACATGGGCACCGTGGAGGTGGCGGACACCTCGGTGGAGGAAATGTCCCGCCTGATGGTGGGCCGGGATGTGCAGTTGGTCTCCGACAAGCAGGAAAAGACCCCCGGCAAGACCATTCTGAAGGTGGAAAATATGACTGTCCCCTCCAGAGTGCACAGCAACAACGCCGTGAAGAATGCCAGCCTGGAGGTGCGTCAGGGAGAAATCGTGTGCCTGGCCGGCATCGAAGGCAACGGCCAGACGGAATTTGTCTATGCCCTCACCGGGCTTGAAAAGATGAGCGCCGGGAAAATCACCCTGAACGGCACGGATATTTCCAAGGCCCCCATTCGCCAGCGAAGCAAGCTGGGCATGTCCCACATTCCCGAGGACCGGCATAAGCACGGTATGATCCTGGACTATTCCCTGGAAAACAACATGGTGCTCCAGCGCTATTGGGAGCCTGCCTTCCAGCGCCTGGGCTTCATCCGGAAAAAGGCCGTCCGGTCCTATTCCGACCGGCTGATCGAGCAGTACGATGTCCGCAGCGGCCAGGGCAGTGTCACCATTGCCCGGAGCATGTCCGGCGGCAACCAGCAGAAGGCCATCGTGGCCCGGGAAATCGACCGGGACCCCCAGCTGCTCATTGCCGTTCAGCCCACCCGGGGCCTGGACGTGGGCGCCATTGAGTACATTCACAAGCAGATCATCGCCCAGCGGGACGCGGGAAAAGCGGTGCTGCTGGTCTCTCTGGAGCTGGACGAGGTGATGAACCTGTCCGACCGGATCTTAGTGATGTACGAGGGCGAGATCGTGGGCGAGTTTGACCCGAAAACCACCGATGTGCAGACCCTGGGCTTGTACATGGCCGGTGCAAAACGGAATGCGTAAGGAGGATGACCGATGCAGAAGAAAAATTTTGGACCCCGTCTCTCCGGCGCATCCGGCGGAATCGGCACCCTGCTTGCCTCCCTGGTGTGCATCCTGGCAGGCCTGGCTGTGGGCTTTGTGGTGCTGCTGGTGCTGGGCGGAGTCACCATGTCCCAGAACGGTGAGGAATTCAACTTCCTGAATCTTTTGAAAATCACCTGGGAACAGGGCTTCAAGCCCATTGTCCAGGGCGGCTTCTACTCCAAGTCCAATGCCATGGGCATGGCCGTGCGCATGGAGATTCTCCAGGCGGCTCCCCTGGTTATGACCGGCCTTTCCGTGGCCTTCGCCTATAAGACGGGCCTGTTCAACATTGGCGCCGCCGGGCAGTACACCGTTGGGGCGTTTATGGCGCTGTATTCTGCCATCGTGCTGAAAATGCCCTGGTGGGTGTGTCTGCTGGCCTCTGCCCTGGGCGGCGCGATTTGGGGCGCCATCCCCGGCATTTTCAAGGCATTTTTGAATGTCAATGAGGTCATCACCGCCATCATGTTCAACTGGATCGGCCTGTACGCCGTGAACACCCTGATCTACCAGGGCGGCACCGGCCCCATGTTCAATCTGAAAACCACCAAAACCTTCACCCTGAAGGAATCCGCGCCCCAGGCGCTGCTGCCGTCCTTCAATGTCAACGTGGGCGGCAAGGCCTACTTCGGCAAGATGTTCATGCCCACCATCGGCATTTTCATTGCCATCGCCGTGGCGGTGATTATCTGGGTCATCATCAACAAGACCACCTTCGGCTACGAGCTGAAGGCCTGCGGTCACAACAAAAACGCCGCCAAGTACGCCGGCATCAACGAGAAGACCAACATCGTCCTGTCCATGACCATCGCGGGGGCTCTCGCCGGTCTGGGCGCCGGGCTGTTCTACCTCTCCGGCAGCAAGGAGTGGGAGCCTCTGGTATCCACGTCCCTGCCTGCCACGGGCTTCAACGGCATCTCCGTGGCCCTGCTGGCTTCCTCCAATCCCATCGGCTGCATTTTCTCCGCCGTGTTCATCTCCCACATCACCGTGGGCGGCGGCTTTATGACGGCCAAGCTCTTTCCCAGCGAGGTGTCGGATATCATTTCCGGCGTGGTCATTTATCTGTGTGCCTTCAGCCTGCTGTTCAAGGGCAGGATCATGAAGCTCTTTGCCCGTAAACCCGGCACGGAAAGAAAGGGGGACAAAGCGTAATGTGGCTGCTTCTCAAATACACCCTGCTCTACGCCGCCGTTCTGATTCTGGTGGCCCTGGGCGGTATGTTCTCCGAGCGCTCCGGCGTCATTAACATCGCCCTGGAGGGCATCATGGTCATTGGCGGCCTGATGGGCGTCGTGACCATCAACATCATGAACGCCCTGGGCGCCCCGGTTTTCCTGGGCATCCTGGTGACGGTGATTGCCTCCGCCCTGGCAGGCTTGATTTATTCGTCCTTGCTCGCCTTCTCGGCCATCAATCTGAAAGCCGACCAGACCATCGGCGGCACGGCGCTGAACCTGCTGGCTACCGCCCTGGCCACGGTGATTGCCAAGCGGATTAACGGTTCCGATTCTCCCAAAATCATCTACTCCACCAATTCCAACGCGGTGCTCAACAGCTCCCACTTCTCCTTCAATCTGGGCCCGCTGACGCTGAACTGGTTCCTGCTGGTCACGGTGGCCGCCCTGGCTGCCGCCTGGTTCATCCTCTACCGCAGCCGCTTCGGCATGCGCCTGATGGCCTGCGGCGAGCATCCCCAGGCTGCCGACTCCGTGGGCATTAATGTGTACAAGATGCGCTGGGCCGGTGTGCTGATGTCCGGTATCCTGGGCGGTATTGGCGGCATGGCCTATATCGTCCCCGCTGTGGGCGAGTGGAATTTTGAAATGGGCGTTGCCGG
>JBJDYM010000335.1:0-3469 GCA_051867315.1 Faecousia sp. | reverse complement strand
TGAGCCAAAATCCCTCGCCGTCAGCTCTTGCCGATTTCATCAGAGCTTCCCTAAATTATTAGTAGATACCGATGCACTTGATCATGTAGCCAGCATAATCAGGCAGGAAGGTGTCCAGGTAAGTGGCGGGATCGCCGTAGTCGGGGCCCCAGCCGGACAGATCGTAGGAATCGTAGTTGGCTTCATAACCGAAGTCGGTATAGTAGCCGGCGTAGTACCACTCGTTGTAGTCCACGCACTCCACCAGGTTGATCACAACCAGGCCGCCCAGGGAAGCCTCAACGGACTTCTTCACGGCCATCTCGGAGTTGACGTAGGTCTCGCTGTTGGTGGGATAGGGCAGGTCGATGGTGATGGGGTTCTCAGCGGAGACCTCAATGCCAACCTCAGCCAGCTCCGCCACAGCAGCCTCCATGTACTTCATGGCAGCGTCGGGGTTGTACCAGCCGTCGAAGCCGTCGGAGGAACCGGCGCCGTCGTCCATGGTGGGATCGTAAACGACCATGGGATAGCCGTCAGCGGTGATCTGAGCCTGCATGATCTCGCCGTAGTTGGTGCCGGCGGGGAAGGTGACGGACTCGCCGTTCAGGTCAACGGTCACATCCTCGGTCAGGGTGACGAAGTTGCCGGGGGTGTAGGAGTTACGCAGGCTGTTCAGCTTCAGCTCCTCGCCCACCTTCTGAGCGTTCTGAGCGGCACGGTCCCAAGCGGTGCACAGGGCCAGACGGAAGTTCTGGCTCAGCATGGCAACGGCGGTCTCGATGGCCTGCTCCTCCGTCTTGGGGGAGACAACGGCCTTCTCGTCATTGGTGTTGGCGTAAACGGTACGGTTGATGTTCATGAAGCCCATGAAGGAGCTGGCTTCGGTGCTGGAGATATAAGCGTAGGTGTCGAACAGGCCGTCCTGCTTGGCCAGCTCAACGGTGTTGGTGGTCAGGCCGATGCCGGACACGATGCCGGCCTTGGCGTCGTTGTAGCCCTTGGTCACATCGGAGCCGTCGTTGTACACCCAAGTGATGTTCTTGATGTTGACGTTGTCAGCATTCCAGTAGGACTCGTTGGCCTGGAACACGATGGTGTTCTCAGAGGTGAAGTTGGTCACAACATAGGGGCCCACATAGGCGATGTTGTTGGGGGAGGTGCCGTAGGTGTAGGTCTCAGCGGAGGGATCATACTCTTCGCCGAACTTGCCTCCCTGGGAGACGTAGTACTCACGGCTCATGGGAGCGAAGGGGTTGTAGCCCAGCATGGTCACGAAATAACGGCAGGGAGCCTCCAGGGTGTACTCCAGGGTGTAGTCATCCAGAGCCTTGACGCCCACGGTGGAGAAGTCGGTGGTCTCCTGGTTGATGTACTCATGAGCACCGGCGATGATGCCGTCAACCAGGAACTCCAGGCCGCCCATGGCGTCCAGCATGTGCTGGAAACCGGCGACGAAGTCATCAGCCTTCACATCAGCGACCTTACGGCCCTGAGAGTCGACCCAGATGCAGCCTTCCCGGATGGTGAAGGTGTAGGTCAGGCCGTCATCGGAAACGGTGTAGCCGGTGGCCAGAGCGGGCTGCTGCACGCCCTCCACGTCGTACTCCAGCAGCATCTCGATGCCGTTGACAATGGCCTCGGAGTCGGCTGCACGGGAGGTAGCCATGTAGTCCCAGGTCTTGGGATCAGAGGTGTAAGAGGGGTAGCCGTAGGTATCGGTCAGGGTGTAGCCCTTCTCGGTCAGGTAATTCTTGGCCCACTCCAGGTAGGTGCCGGTGCCCTTGACCTCGTTGTAGTGCTGCTTCATCTCGGCGCGGTCAGCGGCGGTGATGAACTCGGTGGTGATCAGGCAGTTCTGGAAACGGTCCTGGTCATTGCCGTACAGGATGGGGGTCACGGTGCCGGGAGCCACACGGCTGATTGCATAGTTGCCGCCACGGGTGGTCAGGGGCAGCATCACGCCGGCCTCCAGCAGCTTGGCTTCAGCCATAGCCATCTTGGCCCAAGCTTCGGAAGCATTGTCGATGGCCTTGGCCTCCTCGTAAGCTGCATAGAAGTCGCTCAGAACAAAATCATACAGGATCGCGGAGTTCTCGTCATAATCTTCGCCCAGCTGGTCGATGACGTCAGCGATATCGGACATTGCAACGACCTTGGAAGAATTGACGTTGCTGACGGCGACCATGGACAGAACCATTGCCACTGCCAGCATCAGTGCAAGCAGTTTCTTCATTTGTTGGTATTCCTCCTTGAAATTTTTTCGCAGGATTCCATGCAATTTCCTTGCCGGCCCCCTGCATAAATCACTTTTTGCAAATGATTTTAAGCTATTTTAACATACCGTTTTTCATAAATCAACCCTCAGTTAACTTTTCTCCGGCAATTTTATTCCGTTCTCCAATTTCCCATAATAGAGCCCGCATCCTTTGTATTTTTTTGTTGATTTTAACAACCATATCAAAAAATTCTGCCCATTTTCCATCCACCGTAAACATCCGTATTGCCCGCACGAACAACCATTGGATGACAAAACCGCCATTTTTTCAAAGCCTTTCCAACCTTTTGTTGGGGAAAAAACGGAACTTTTACCGCCCTTTTCCTTCTCCGTGCCGTTGTGTCAAGCCGCAATTTCCCTGCTGTGGGATTTGGGAAGCTTTTCACAGCCTGTCCACAGGCCTCCACAGCCCTTTCACAGGTTCTCCACAGACTTTTTCATTTTCGGGCCTTTTTCCGGCCGCCCGCTGCTTTCTAACCTAACCTATATTAACCTATTCTAATCTATCCTATCCTAACCTAACCTGGGTTGCCCGCCGGTTAACCATTGGTTGCCAGTTGGTTGCCCGTTGGTATACATTATAATATATGCTTACCGGCCTAGCCCAGCATACACGCAAATGGTTGTTTGTGGGGTTCTTGCCCTCCCCTCCGGGGAGGGTGCGTTAAACACCAATTTGCTGGGCAGTACTGGTCGAGGGGCCCAGGAGTTGTGGATTGATTGCCCAGAGTTCGTAACGAATTGGCCGCGGGCCCTGCCCGTCAAACACCGATTTGCTGGGCGGTACTGGTCGAGGGGCCCAGGAGTTGTGGGTTGATTGCCCAGAGTTCGTAACGAATTGGCTGCGGGCCCTGCCCGCCAAACATTAATTTGCCGCGTTGAGGGGCATCATATTTTTTCCGGTTCTGCAAATAGTACCATGGGACTGCAATTGTTGGGCGATTTAGGAGTGAAATTGGAATATTCTTCAGAAATTCTTAAAATTCTAGAAATCTTTTTGAAAATGCTTTGCATTTCGGTACAGATGTGATATACTATTATGGCAAAAAAATCGCTGATCTGAAAAAAGAGGAATTTCAATGGTCGATCTATCAAAAATATCCGTCGTGCTGCCCTCCCTGGACCCGGATGAAAAGCTCACCGCCGTAATCGACGGCCTTCTTCAGTATGGCTTTTCAGACATCATCCTGGTCAACGACGGCAGCAAACCGG
>JBJDYM010000334.1:0-3478 GCA_051867315.1 Faecousia sp. | reverse complement strand
AGGCGGCGGAAAACGGGAAAAGCGTCCTGGTGCTGGTGGAGCTGAAGGCCCGCTTTGACGAGGAAAACAACATCGAGTGGTCCCGCCGCCTGGAGGATGCCGGCTGTCAGGTCATCTATGGCCTGGATGGCTATAAGGTGCACAGCAAGCTCTGCCTGGTAACCCGGCGCACGGGAGGACAGACGGAGTATTATACCCAGGTGGGCACCGGAAACTACAATGAAAAAACAGCCCGGCTCTACACGGACTTGTCGCTGATGACGGCGGACACCTCTATCGGCTTGGAAGCCGCCGGAGTATTTCAGGCTCTTGCCAAAGGTGAGACCGTGGAGTCCACCCAGCAGCTGCTGGTGGCGCCCCATTGCCTGCAAAACCGGATTCTGGACATGATTGAACGGGAAATGGAATACGCACGCCTGGGAAGAGCCGCTTATATTGGCGTCAAAATCAACTCCCTGACGGACAAGGTCATCATCGACCGTCTGATCGAAGCCTCCCAGGCAGGGGTGAAGATTGATCTGATTGTCCGGGGCATCTGCTGCCTTCTGCCCGGTGTGCCCGGTGCCACGGAGAACATCCGGGTCATCAGCATCGTGGGACGGTTTTTGGAGCATTCCCGTATTTATCTTTTTGGCCCGCCGGAGCGGCAGCGGGTGTACATCGCCTCCGCCGATTTTATGACCCGCAACACCCTGCGGCGGGTGGAGGTAGCCGCGCCCGTCCTGGATGGGGATCTGTGCCGCCGTCTGGCGGAAATGTTCCAGGTAATGCTGCGGGACAACCGGCAGGCCCGTCAGCTGCAGCCCTCCGGAGAATATGTCCGGGTGTCAAATCAGGCAGAACCGATCAATGCCCAGGAGCTGTTCTATCAACAGGCCTATGACCAATCATCCCCGGAGTCGTCCACAGCGGAACACACCCCCCAGACCCAGCAGCGGGATGCTGCGCCCGGCGGGAATTCCGTTCCAAAGCAGCCCCCATATTTCTGGGATCGGGTTCGGGCATCCATAGGGAAGCTGGGAAAAAACCAACAGTGACAGAGGAATGAACATGAAATACGCGTTAATTGATATGGGTTCCAACAGCATCCGGCTGACGGTCTACGACATTGACCGGAAAAGCTTCAAGATTCTGTTTAAGGAAAAAATTATGGCAGGCCTGGCCGGGTATGTGGAAAACGGCGCGCTGACCCAGGACGGCATCGACTGCGCCTGTCAAAGCCTGCGGGAATTTCAGAATACCCTGAACCTTCTGCGCATTGAACACCTTGCGGTATTTGCCACGGCATCGCTGCGTAATGTTTCCAACACCGCCCAGGCGGTGGAGCAGATTCGCCTCGCCACCGGTATCGCGGTGGAGGTGCTTTCCGGGGTGATGGAGGCGGAATACGGCTTTTACGGCGCGGCTGACGACGTAAAAATCGGCGACGGCCTGTTTGTGGACATCGGCGGTGCCAGTGCGGAACTGGCGCTTTTCACCGGCGGTAAGCTGGAGCAAGCCGGGAGCGTACCCATTGGCTCGTTGAGGCTGTACCGGGACTGCGTGAAAAAAATACTGCCGGGAAAGGATTCCCGGCGGCGGATCGAAGAGACAATTCAAAAGGCTTTTGAGCGTGATGCCCTGAAGGATGTCCCGAAGCAGGAACACATGGTTTGCGTGGGGGGCACTGCGCGGGCCTCCCTCCGGCTGTGCAGGAAGCTGTACGGCCTGCCGGAAAGCTGCCGAAGCATGACCCAAAAGCAGCTGGCAGGTTTGACGCAAACCCTGTGTAAGGGCGAAAAGGAAGCGGCGGATCTGATTCTGCGCTATGAGCCAGAGCGCATCCACACCCTGGTCCCCGGGGTGATGATTCTGCGCTATCTGGCGAACCGATATGGCGTGCAGGACATCATCGTCAGTCATTACGGTGTCCGGGAGGGCTATCTGCACCGAATGATACAGCCCTCCCTGCCGGACAATCCCTGAGCACCGGATATCCATAAATCCCCAATTTTTCACACATGAAAGGAAGATCATTATGTCGATCAAGACCGTCGTAGTCGCCTATGAGCCCAGAGCGAAAAAACTGGCCAAGCAGATTGAGGCCACCGCCAACGAGATGGAGCTGAAGGGCTATGAATTTCTGACCTTTTCCATCACAGAAAGCGCGAAAGCCATCCTGGTATTCCGGGACAAAAATCCCGCTGCGCCCACACCGGAAGCGACTGAGGATGACAGCACAGAGAGCGCAAAATAAGAAAAAGAGCGGTGATTTCAGCACTGCCGCCCACGCAGAACGAACAAGCCGCCCGGCACATCAGCTTAAGAAAATTGGTGTGCACCATACAAAGTTTTTTCAATTAATATTTCGGAAACAGTATTTGAATCCTTCAGAAACACCTGGGTTGTAGAATACAAACAACAGCAAGAGGTCATCATAAAAAATGATGATTCCCGCTGTGATTGCCGCCGTTGCCGGTATCGCCGCTATTGCGGCAGTTGTTTTCCCAAAAGCCAGAGCAAACGATTTGTTCCAAACAACTTATTTTATGGAGGTTAAAAAATGTCTGATTCCAAATTCGTAAAAGCAAATGAGCAGATCGCCGAGGGCGTGACCAGCGGTTTCCAGAAGATCGAGGACGGCGTAGTCGGCGGCTATAAAAAGGTCGAGGACGGCGTAGTCGGCGCCTTTAAGAAGGTCGAGGATGCGTTCGTGGACAAATTCCTGACCCACGAGGGCGAATCCGTGGAGGACGCCAAGAAGCGCATGGAGGCGGAACAGGCCGCCCGTGAGGAAGCTGACCGTGAAGCAGCGGAAAAGCGTGCCGCTGATCAGCAGGCCAGAGTAAGCCCCAGCAACGATGTCGGCAGAGCCAGCGTCGAAGCCAGTCTGGAAAGGGGTCGCGCCAGCGTCGAAGCCAGCAGAAACATGGGGAAGCAGTAACGAACAGCCATATACAATAACCCGCACCAGTGCGTGCGGGTTATTTTTGTCCCTGTATTATGCCATTGGATGCCTTATACTATTAGGGAACCTCTGAAAAAATCGTCTGCGGCTGGGCGGCGGGTCTTTTGCCCCATCCGCGCAGTACCCAAATTGGGAAATACACAAAGTATTCCCGGGGGTTTGGTACTTTCGGCTGAGCCAAAATCCCTCGCCGTCAGCTCTTGCCGATTTCATCAGAGCTTCCTTAGAAATCACCGATTGCCAGCAGCGCGTGATGGCCAAGACGTTCAATCTGCCTGGCAAATTGGGAGGCGGGAATCCCTTTGCTGTCCTGAAGCCAATTCAGAATCAGCCTGGTGGAACCCATCAGTACATAATCAAAAACGAAATCCAGGTCTTTCCGAACGTAGTGAGGGAACTCCAACTGCCATTGGTCCAGAACGCTTTCCCGCATACCGTCTAAGATTTCGCTTACAAAGTTCGGATCTCCATGGGGACCTAAGAGAATGCAGACAATGTCACCGTTCATTTTAATGGAGGCAAACAGGGCCT
>JBJDYM010000333.1:0-3479 GCA_051867315.1 Faecousia sp. | reverse complement strand
TGTGAAAAGCTGTGAATTGCTGTGCAGAAGCTGTGGAAACAGAACCAGGGGCTGTGAACAACTCTGTGGAGAAGTACAAAAAGACCGCCCCGCCAAAACGGCAGGACGGCCTGATCAGGAGAAAGGATTACGATTCGGGGGTAACGGTGGAGGCAGTGGAATCCGTGTTGGCCTCGGGCATCTCAATGGCCAGGTACTTGTCCAGGGCATCGAGCACGCTCTCGTCCTTCAGGATGACGGAGATTTCAATGCGCCGGTTCAGAGCCTGCCCCTCAAAGGTGGAGTTGTCTGCCACAGGGCGGGTGGAGCCGTAGCCGGCGGCGCAGAAATATTCGGCAAAGGGGGACAGGCAGCCATTCTGGGTGGTCATCAGGTAGCTGAGCACCGTGTTGGCCCGGTTGCTGGAGAGCTTCCGGTTGATTTCATCGCCGCCTGTGATGTCCGCGTGACCGCCGATGACGATGGTATCCACGTACTGGATGCTGTCGCTGGTGCCCAGGAAGCTGGCCAGTCCCAGGGCCAGCTGGTCCAGCACCAGGCGGCTGTTCTCCTTCAGCTCGTAGGAGCCCCGGGCAAACAGCACACTCTCGCTGAGCACCAGGTTGCCGGTGTCGCTGATGGTGATGGAGTTTTCGGTGCCCATCACCTCTTCCATGCTGTCTTTGATGCCCTTCACAATGTCCAGGCGCAGGAAGGCGACGGCCTGCATTTCCTCCCGGGCCTGGGTCAGCTCTGCCTGGGTGTCGTTCAGGTAGATCTGCTGGCGCTCCATCTGGGCCTGCTGCGCTTCAATGGTACTCTGCTGGGCCTCGATGTCGGCCTGCTGCTGGGCCAGTCTTTCCTCCTGCTCCTTCAGCAGGGCCTGCTGGGCGTCCAGGGCCATTTGCTGAATGTCCAGGTCCTGCCGGGCGGTTTCCAGGGTGTCGGAAACGTCTTTGAGCTCCTTTTCCTTGTCCTCCACCTGGATGGAGGTGAGGGACAGCTGCTCCAGGGTGCTGCGCAGCTCCTGTTCCTTTTGCCGCAGGTCGTTGTTGGTGATGATGTTCTGGATGTAGGCCAGCAGCATCAGAAAAAACAGGATCAGCGCCACGGCGGACATCATATCCGTATACGAGGGCCAGAAGCCCTGCTCGCTCCCTTTGTCACCGGGGACGGAACCAGTGCGCCTTTTTTTCATTGCTTGTCGCTCCTTTCGGGGCTGCGGGTCACCCGGCGGATGGCACTGGCCAGCTCCCGCACGGCCAGGTCCATGCGCTCCACCGTGCCCCGGAGGTTATAGTCGAACTCGGAGAAGTCCCGCACGCCCTTGTTGAAGGATTCCACGGTGGCGCTGAAGCCGTCCATGGTTTTGAGCAGGGCTTCGGTGGATTCGGCCAGGCTGGTGCTCATGGCTTCGGCGGCGTTGTTCAGCCCGCCGGCCATCCGCTTGACCAGCTCGGAATCGTCCTTCACCCGGTCGGTGTGGAGCCGGGGCGCGGTGCGGTGGTCCAGCCAGAGCTCCATCTCATTTTCCAGCTCCATGCGGATGCTCTCGGGGTTGAAGATGGAGCGCAGAATGGTCAGAATGATGGAGCAGGCCACGCCGAACAGGGAGGTGTAGAAGGCCACGCCCATGCCGGACAGGGCGGACAGCAGGCCGCTTCCCATATTGTTCAGGGCGTTCTGCCAGTCGGCGGTGCTGCCCAGCAGCTCGGACAGGGAGGAAACGGACAGGCTCAGGCCCAGAAAGGTGCCCAGCAATCCCATGGTGACGAACAGGGAAACCGCGCTGTTCAAAAACCGCTCGCACAGCAGGTAGAAGCCCAGGTTGGAATGGATGGCGCTGCTGACAATGGCGGGGGTATTGGTCTCCGGGCCGAAGGTTTTGTAGGCGGCGGTGAAATCCTCCAGGGCGTCATACATCACCCGGCTGCGGTGGGTGTCGCCGGTCAAGGCCAGCTTGGCCTGGCGGCGGTAGGTTTTGCAGACGGCAAACAGCATCACAACGGATACGGCAAACAATGCCAGAATCATCAGGATCACCAGCACGCTGACGGGGTGCATATTCGAGAGAAGTTTCATAGTAAGGCCCTCCTTAGTGGTTCATCGGATATACACAGGGGCCGCAGCCCTTTGACAGATTTGTGTATATTTCGTCTTATTCTATCATGAAAAACCGTCATCATCAATAGCTTCCGAAAAAAAGAAAGAAATATTTTTGTCGGAATCCACAGATTCTCAGTGATGGAAAATTCCTTTACAAATGAATAAAAATGTGATAAGAATGAAATATCCTCATCGGCCCCAGGCAACAGCGCGGGAAAGCGGTGCGGGGCCGGTGGGGAATCTTGGAGGAACAGGAAAAAGGAGAAACAAAAAATGTTCAACAATATCGGGAAAAAAATCAAGGTGACCGCCAAGGTATTCTGCTGGATCGGGATCATTGCCAGTGTGCTGTGCGGGCTGTGGATGATCGTCGCGGGCTTTTCGGGGATGTGGAGCCTGGAGTACAGCATTGTGACGGTGCTCTGCGGCATCGGCGCGGCGCTGCTGGGCTCCCTGATCAGCTGGGTGGGCAGCTTTCTGATGATCGGCTTCGGCGAGCTGGTGGAGAACACCGCCGAAATCGCCGCCAACACCCGGAAGAACGGCTATTGAGCCGCCGCCCCGGCCGTCGGATTCCGGCCCCGGCGGGCATCTTTCAAAGCCCCTTGAGAAACCCTTCCAGCCGGTCCAGGCCTTTTTGGAGTTCCGCGTCGCTATAGCAATAGGAAAGCCGCAAATATCCCTCCACCCCGAAGCAGCTGCCGGGGACGGCGGCCAGCCTCCCCTCCCGGATCAGGCGGGTGCAGAATTCGTCGGAGGTCATGCCGTATTTCCGGATGTCCGCAAAGACATAAAACGCTCCCTCCGGCTCCGGGAAGTCCAGGCCCATGCTTCTCAGGCGGCTTGTCACCTTGTCCCGGCGGCGGCGGTAGATCTCCCGCATGGGGGTGGTATCCTCCTTCAGCGCGGCCAGCCCCGCCTCCTGGAGGAAGGTGGGCACGGCGGCAATGGTGCCCGCGCTGAGCAGCAGCAGCCGGTCCATCACATATTCCGGGCACACCAGGTAGCCCAGCCGCCAGCCGGTCATGGCATAGGGCTTGGAAAAGCTCTGGCAGAGGATCAGCTGCTCCTTCAGTTCCCCGTCCAGGCTCAGGTCCGGGCAGGGGCCGTAGCTCAAAAGGCTGTACACATTGTCGCTGATGACGAAAACGGGCCTGCCCAGCACCGCTTCCTTCACCGCCGCCAGGCTCTTCTCATTCAGCACCACCCCGGTGGGGTTGTTGGGGGAATTCAGGATGATGGCCTTGGTTTTTTCGGTCACCAGCGGGTTCAAGGCCTCCGGCGTAATCTGAAAGCCGGTTTTGCTCACGTCCAGGGGGACGACCCTGCCCCCGGCCACGGTGACGATGGTCTCGTACAGCGAGAAGGCGGGCACCGGGACGATGACCTCCTCC
>JBJDYM010000332.1:0-3520 GCA_051867315.1 Faecousia sp. | reverse complement strand
GGCACGTACGGTGTTGTGGGAGGACGGGGGTTAGCCACCCCCTCCTACCCGATTAAGGGGTTAATTCTGCATATTGATATGTTCCCCAAGAATCAGGGGGAAGCGGGTCAGGCTTTCGCCGTCCAGATTCTCCCGGTGCATATCCACCCCGGAAATCTGGTGGTTTTCGTAGGTGGTGTAGTAGTAGATTCCTTTGGAGGCATTGCAGCAGGAGGTGTAGATGGTGTATTCGTATTTCTCATCCCCCACATCGCAGCAGCCCCGCTGCTGGTCAACGGAGCCCAGAATGTGGAAGAACTGGCTGACGCTCTCCGCCTCTGAATCCCCGGAGACAGAATTCAGCTTCACGAACGCAACCCGGACAAAGCGGGACTGGGAGGACAGATCCCCGGGCAGGCCCAGTGCGCCCATGCCCCGGCTGTGAGTGGTCAGGGGCAGCTTGTCGGAGAACAGATTCTTGGGGGACTTGGGAGACAAATGCATATAGTTATTCAGCTGGAGCATCTGCTCGTCAAAGGGAGGATTGTTGGTCATTACGCCTGCGGGATTGTCGTAGACTTTGAGTCCCTCTTTCACGGATTCCACTGTGATGGCTTCCTCCCGGTCTGCGATGATCCAATGCAGCTGGGCCAGGGGCAGCTGGTCGCTGAAGGGTGTGTTGACCAGACTGATCTTTTCCAGCAGCAGCCGGGCCTCCTTCACGCTGGCGCACTGACTGAGAATCCAGGGAATGAACTCAAAGGTGGCTACATTGTCCATCCCAGGACCGAAAGGCTTGTAGTCCGCGTTGCCGACGAAATTCAGCCCGGCCATGCCCACCCCCTTTTCGTTGACGGCATCGTAGAAAAGGGGAAAATCCCCAGCCAGGTGGGCCATACCAATCAGGGCATAATGGTGCTTCATTTCTCCCATATGGCGGAAGGAAATCGGAAAATTGCGGGGCATGACCACGATTTCTTCTCCGTAGGAGAATTCGTAGTCCAATGTTCTTCCAAAATAGAAATCCTTGGTTTTATAGGTTGCGGCTGTGCACATATGCATTCCTCCATTTGTTTTTGACGTTTGTTCAACAGATATGCTGTGTGTTTCCTCTGAAATCTATACTACGTTCAAGAAATGAACTTGTCAAGAACGCTGGATGAATTAATTGGAAAAAAACACCTGGCCGGCAGCATAGCCTATGACTTCAAACAATAGAAGAAGACCTAGCCGGTTCAGCGGAGCCCTTAACTTATTCGTTATTATCTATCATCTCTTATCTGAGCCCCCAACAGGGGCGTTTCTGGTCGGAGTGCAATTATAGGATCTCCAATAACCGACAAAATTGGTTTCCGTTCATATCCCTATGGGATGCGCCCGGAAACCAATGGATTCTCCCACAGCCTATCAAACAGTCCACCGGACTGTTTGATACCTTTGCTTCGCTCAGGACGGCCTTTCGAATCCCATCATTCCAATTAAAAATCCGGCAACTGCGGATGCAGTCACCGGATTTTTGGTCGGAGTGGCGGGATTCGAACCCGCGGCCTCATGGACCCGAACCATGCGCGATACCAAACTTCGCCACACCCCGATAGCGCTGATATTATAATGAATAATCCGATTTTTGTCAAGGGCAAATGCCTGATTTTCGGTGGAAAGGTATTTTTCTTTTCTCCGGTTGCATAGTGTTGTATGAGGTGATTTCTGTGGGCAATCAAGAGGCGGAGCAGCGTTCCGGGCACATAATCCTTCCAGCTTGTGTGTTGTTACTCTGTATTTTTCTGTTCCTTGGAGCAGTTTATCAGTTTGAGCCCCAATGCAGGGGCCGTATTCAGCCTTTTTTCCCGCTTTTTGGCGGGATTTCTTCCAGGCTGGATGAAGCAGCGGAGGAATTGAGAGCGGGAAGACCCATCAAAGAAGCGGCAGAGGTGTTCTTTCGCGGGGTTTTGGGAAATGTTGAGACGGATTCGTATTGATTCTGGATTTTTTATTTTCGCGGCAGCATTGCTTTTGACTATTCCGCTCCGGTGGATTTTTGCGGCCTTCCTGGCAGCGCTTGCCCACGAGCTGGGACATTATTGGGCTGTTCGGCTGTTGGGAGGAACGGTTTCCGGTGCCGACATTTCCATCCACGGTGCCCGGATGGAGGTGTTTCCCATGAGTCCGGGGCGGGAGCTGCTGTGCGTTCTCGCCGGGCCGGTCGTCAGTTTTTCTTTGCTGGCCCTGGCCCATTTCTTTCCGAGAATCGCCATTTGCGGGCTGATTCAGGGGATTTACAACCTTCTTCCCATCTATCCGTTGGACGGAGGAAAGGCACTGCGCTGCACCATATCCCTGCTGGAAAAGCAGCGGTTCCGGCATTTTTCGAAGTTGGGCGGAAAAATTCCTTGCAAAGAACGCAAACACAGAGTACAATAGAGCCACTATGTGCAATGAGGTAACCCTATGACTGACTTGAAAGAGAGAATTCTTCCCTCCGTTCAGAAGCCCGCCAGATACACCGGCGGCGAATGGGGCGCGGTGAAAAAGAACAAGGAGGAGGTGAATGTCCGGGTGGCGTTCTGCTTCCCGGATACCTATGAGATTGGCATGTCCAACGTGGGCATGCGGATTCTCTACGGCGTAATGAACGGCATGGACCGGGTGTGGTGCGAGCGGGTGTTTGCCCCCTGGGGGGACATGGAAGAGCGGATGCGCCGGAACCGGCTGCCCCTTTGGGCACTGGAAAGCCAGGACCCTGTTTCCGATTTTGACATGGTGGCTTTCACCATCGGCTATGAGATGTCCTATTCCAACATTCTCAATATGCTGGATTTATCGGGCATCCCCATCCACGCAAAAGACCGTCACGACCTGAAAAACATGGTCTTTGCCGGCGGCGTATGTGCCTTCAACCCGGAGCCGCTGGCGGATTTTATCGACTTTTTCTCCATCGGCGAGGGCGAGGACATCACGGTGGAGATTGTGTCCCTTTATGAGAAGGCCAAGCTTGCCGGATGGAGCAAGGAGGAATTTCTCCGGGAGGTATCCAAAATCCAGGGTGTCTATGTGCCCAGCTTTTACACCCCGGAATATAACCCGGACGGTACGCTGTCTGCGGTAAAGGTGCGGGAAGGGGCGCCGGCGGTGGTTACCAAGAGAATCATCGAGGATTTGGACTCCGCCTATTTCCCCACAAAAACGATCGTTCCTTCCACGGAAATCGTCCATGACCGGGCGAATTTGGAGATTTTCCGGGGCTGCATTCGGGGCTGCCGGTTCTGCCAGGCCGGCTTCAGCTGCCGCCCGGTGCGAAGGAAAAGCCCGGAGGTGCTCTACCGCCAGGCGGTGGAGACGATGGCGCATTCCGGCAACAACGAGATCACCCTCTCCAGCCTTTCAACCTCCGATTACCGGGGGCTGAAGGAGCTGACGGACGAGCTGATCCCTTACTGTGCAAAGAACCGCATCAGCCTCTCCGTGCCCTCCCTGCGGGCGGACAATTTCTCCCGGGAGCTGATGGAAAAGCTGCAGACCGTCCGCAAAAGCGGCCTGACCT
>JBJDYM010000331.1:0-12067 GCA_051867315.1 Faecousia sp. | reverse complement strand
GAGGCGATCCAGAATTTCTACCGGACCTTCATTCCCGAGCTGGAGCTGGGCATCACGGGTTACATCCCCATCATCAAGCCCGATGACGTCCCCAATCCCACACCCGGTCCCGGTCCCCTGTTTTTCTAAGGAAGCTCTGATGAAATCGGCAAGAGCTGACGGCGAGGGATTTTGGCTCAGCCGAAAGTACCAAACCCCCGGGAATACTTTGTGTATTTCCCAGTTTTGGTGCTGCGCGGATGGGGCAAAAACCCGCCGCCCAGCCGCAGACGATTGATTCAGAGGCTCCCTAAACAATCAAATAAAAGGGGTGTGGCGCATTTTGCATCACACCCCTTCATGAAAGAGGAGCTCCAATGACGATTGTAGATTCCATCCGCGAAAAAAATCCGGTCCGCTTCGACCTGATGGTTGAATTAAAGGCGCGGCCCGTCTGTCTCCGCTTCGGGGAGGACATCCCGGACGACGTGCAGCAGCAGATTCTTTCCGCAGTGGACCGGCTGTCCATTCCCACAGAGGACCGGGGGCTGCCCATCACCCTCCGGCTGGATGGGGAGGGCCGGAACGCGATTGCACTGCTCCGGGCGGACACGTTCCTGTACCGGTTCCGTGTGGATTCCCGGGGCGCCTATGCCGGCGCCATCGGATGGAGCATTTATCTGATCAGCACCGGGAAAGCCCTTCCCGACTGCCAACCCGGGGGGTACCTTGCCTGTATCTGCTTCTCCGCCCAGCAGCAGGCCGCTGCCGCCCGGCTGCTGGAGAGTGTGAAGCGGCAGTATGCCGCCTCTTTGCCGGTGGAACGGATCAAAGCCATCGGCGCGGAGCTGCTGGACCTGCTGGCCCCCTTTCACCAGAAGATCCCCCTCTTTTCCGAGCGCCCCATTGCCGAAGCCGCCTACGAACGCATGAAAGGAACGGTGCTGGAGGGCTCCGCCGGGGAGCTGGCAGGGAAGCTCTTCGGCAGTGAGGCCTTTGACGAGGTGATCGCCGCATTTCTCAACAGCCTGAAAGCCGGCACACCCTACAAAGACCGGTTCCGGGATGCCTGCGAGCTGCTGAAAACCCGGCTGTATGAGCTGCCGCTGATGTCCATCGGCGATTTCTCCGACAATTTCTCCCAAATGGTTGACGCCATCAGCGGCTGCACCGCCCAGCAGATCATGGGCCTGATGAGAGAGCAGATCAAGGTTCCCTTTTCCGACCGGAACATCAACGCCGCCTTTTCCAATCTGGACAAGGCATACGTCCAGAATGCAAAAGCCCAGCTGCAAAAAAGCTTTCTGTCCGAAGTGCTGTCCACGGTGTACAGCGAAATTCAGCCGGAAATAGACCAGGCCAGGCGGGTCGTGAAGCAATACCACCGCCCTCTTGCGGAATTCTGCCTGATTGACGAAGGCTGCTTTGGTGTGGGCGGCCCCGGCAGAGAGCTGCTCAACTGGCACCGTTTGGCCCAGCTGGATGCCGCCGCAGTCCATGGACCCAACACCTCCTGGGACACCCAGTCCCTCAACAGCCTGCAGTTAAACGCCAAAAACCGCTTCCTGGCCCAGGCCTGGCTCTGCTCGGACCGATTGAAAAACCTTGCAATTTCCAACTTTGTATCCGATGCCCATGGCATCATTTCCGTTCCGGTACAGGACGAGCGGCTTGTGTGGGTCCTGTATTATGATGCAGCAAGGGGGTAACGCCGCAATGAATGAACAAATGTGTCAGGGCTATGCGTCCTTTTCTCCGGAAATCAGGATCGAAGAGGAGCGGTACGGCGGCTACCGGATCTGCGTCCGGGCCCCGTGGCACCTCTGCCCGCCGGACATCCAGGGCTTTCGCATGCAGCTGGCCGGGAAAAACCCCTTGACGGGAAGAGATCTGGAAGAGCTGAACATCGGATGTATTTTCACCTTTGACAACCAGGAGTACCGTTCCAAGGTACTGTCCTTTCACGGAAGCTTCGCATTCAAAAAATATGTCCGCTTTTCCGACGGCAGTGAGGAATACATCGGCAGCGAGCCGCTGACCCTTGTTTACAGGCCCAATGCGCCCTATGTGCGCTTCACCCGGGCTTCCGCCCCGAACAGATACGGCCACAAGTGGATCGAACTGGAAAGCAACTGCTGGAAAAGCTGCGACGGAAAAATCTGGCTGGCCTACGACGGCCGCACCCAGAGGCTGCCCGCTGTAAACGCCGCCAGCGGAACCTTCAAATGGTACCTTCCCACCCAGGGAAACATCGAAATCCAGATTACGGATGATACCATCAGATTAGAAACAGGAAGGTAAAAGACCCATGACATACTTTTGCGCAAAATGCCAAAGGCGCCATCCCATCGAGGATATCTCCGCCGATATGTGGGGCATCTGCAAGGATGAGCTCCGCGGAACGCTGCAGGAGGTCCTGAAGGAATATGGACAGGAAAAGAAGGCCTCCGAGGGCTTCAACAACGAAGCCATTGCGGATTTGGAGGATGAGCTGATTCGGTTCATCAACAATACGGAGCCGGTCAGCATTGATTGCCCCGAATACCATGGAACCGGCCGGGTCAACGCCTACTTCCCCTTAAACCGCCGGAATGCGCCCCAATTGGAGCACTACTCCGAAGCGCGCAACATGGTCAGCGGCACCTTTTCCATCCGGCTGGGCACCCTTTTGGACGCGTGCCTGGCATGTACCACGGATAAGCACAAAAAAGACCAGCTCCTCAGCGAAAAGGAAAATCTGACCGATGCCCTTCTGTCCAAAAATCTGTGCAGCAAGGATGTGGTGATGCTGCTGAACCGGAACGGTGTGCTGGACCGGGTGACGGACAAAAACAACGAGCCCTTTCCCGTTGGCAAAAAGATGCTGGGCTTTACAAAAATCTGCCCCCACTGCGGCGGCATTCTTTCCCGCGCGGCCGGTTGCGCCGAGGAGATCGTCGTTGCCCTGGCCGGCAGTCCCCGTGCGGGCAAATCCTCCAGCATGGTCGCCATGATCAGCTCCCTGCGCAGCGGCGCCAATCCCTATATCCACATCATTCCCACCCCCCACGACGAGTACTGGGAGGCCTTGGAAAGCGAGATCAACAGCTACCGCTCCTGCAAAAAGATCACGAAAACCGTGGCGGAATTGACGGACGTCCCCTTCTATTCCATCCTCATCCAGATCGGCGATGCCCAGAAAACCGAGCGGGTGCTCACAGTGGTGGACATGGCCGGTGAGTTCTGGACCGGCGAAGACGGACTGCTGTCCCCCGAGTTTTTTGCGGGCTACTCCCGCCTGTACGAAAATCTGGACTGCATCTGGTTCGTCACCTCCAAGGCCACGGTTCGCCTGTCCGGTGTCAATTTGGCTCCCGATCCGGAGGTCATCGAGGAACTGGCAAAGGCCACCTCGGAGGAATACGAGATGATTCAGCGCTCCAATCCCACTACCCTGATGGCAAATCTGGGTCTGCTGAAGAGTCAGCTCGACGCCAGAATCGGAAAGGCCATGCCGCCGACGATTGTCATCGTCACCAAGCCGGACTTCTGCGTATCCGACACCGACGTGCAGGAGACCAGATCCTATCGGCTCTTCCCGGTGGGCGACACTCATGTCAACCAGTACAATTCCCAGGATCTGGGCAGTCTGTTCTGCGCCCAGAGCAATACGCTGTGCGGTGTCAACGAACGCAATCTCTACGCTTCCGGGCAGCTGGTGCGCAATTTCATCAGAGACAAAAACGCCGGCCTGATTGCCGCAGTGGAAAACAACTGTGACAAATGCTTTTACGCCGTTTTGTCCGCTTACGGACGTCCCGCGTCTGACGCCGCGAACGGCCACTCCTCCGAGCCCTGCCCGTTCCACGAGCTGTTCCCCCTTGTGTGGACACTGGCCATCACGGGCGCCCTGCCTGTGGTGCACGAGGTCCACTGGACCAGGAGGAGCTTCCTCGGCTCCGTGGTTTCTGAGCAGGACACCCGGGAAATCGTTCGCTGTGATTTCCGGCAGGCAGCCAATTCCAATGTAAGAAAAACCGTCCCTGATGAGGCCGTGATGCGCAGCGATATTCTGAGGAACCTGCTGATGCAGACAGCCCGCTACGCCGTCACCTTCATTGACCACGAAAGGAAATGATTCTATGGATTATTTGTACATAAATTCCATTATCCGCGAGGTCTATAAGGACATTCCCTGCGGATGCTCATTCCCGGCAGCGATCCGCCAGAAAATGCAGCGCTATTTTGCAAATGATGACTTTTTGCAGTCCTCCGTTGAAAACAATCTGTCCTGCTTTACACTGAGAGCCGACGACGAACGCTCCGCCCCCGTCCTGGTCCTGATGAACGCCGCCAGGCAGCACTCGTCCAAGTCCGTGGGGCGGTACACCCAGTGCATCGGCTGGGTTTGGAACAGCAGCCTGCTGAACGACGGTTACGACGCCGTGCTGAACACCGGCTTCTACTCCGAGGAGGAGATTCTGAATGCCGCCGCAGGGCAAACCTCTGTGCCCTTCCCCAATAAAAGCGCTGCTTTTGAACCCATGGACATTGAAATCGCCCCGGACACCATGCGCGCAGTGCTGACCGCATTGGTCCTGCGGTGGACAAAATGCGACGCCATTCTGCGCATCGCCGTCCCCCGGGAGGCTGACTACAACCGCTATGTGGTCAGCGCCGTCCGGAAGCTGTACTCCTACATGCCCTACGCGCTGCGCATGCAGGCGGGCTTTACCTCCTATCTTTCCAATCCCTCCAGAGAGCTTCCCCAGATCTCCATCGGCTTCATCCCCGAAGCCCTGGCCGACAACAACACCATGTTCCTGAACGGCTCCAGCGTGGCCGTCATCAACAAGCTGCTGCAGGAGGGCACCCACCGGAAATCGCTGGATTCCTTCCTGACATATCTGTGCCATCTGGAGGAAGCCAGCCGCAAAGAGTACCTCAGGCTGGTCAATATGGAAGCGGAGCAGAACGCGGACGGAAAGGACGACGGAAGAAAGCTGGCCCGGGTCACCGCCAAGGACTACAGCGTCCTGGGCGAATGCCTGGAGCTTCAGTTCATGCAGGGGTCGCTGGATGAAAAAATACCTGCCTGGCGCCAGTTCTTCCGAAATGCCGGCAAATATCCCCCCATTTCCCGGGAGAGAATCGAGCAGCAGATCGCAAAGGAACTGGACCCCGAGACCTTTGCCGGCTACTATAGCCGGCAATGCACCCAGGATGCAGCCCAGATTTATTCCGAATACAAATCCATGGCCGGCTTCTGCGGGAAATTTCCCGCCCTGAAAGACCGGCTGTGGGAGGCTTTCCTGTCCCAGATGCGCCAAAGCGGAGCATCCTATCGGGAGATTCTGGAGCTGGTGTCCGCCAATTCCAGAGAGAACGAGATCCTGGTCTCCCCGGACAAGAAGCAGCTGCTGCAGCTTTTTGTTTTGGAAGAATCCCTGTCCCGTCTGGTTTCCTCCGTTGATCCGGAGAAATCGGACCGGGCGGCGGTCCGCAGCGAGCTCCAGACCATCACCAAGGGAATCCAGCCCCACCTGACCAGCACCAATCCCGCCGAAGCGGAAAAAGCCCGCCAGCTGAAGGAGGCGCTGGAGCACTTCGTCAACCGTTTGAACCAGGCCTGGGCCAATCAGCTGCTTCAGGAAAAAACGGCGGAGTTCCAGAAAATCAAGGCGCTCCCCACCGACAGCGTAAAATCCCTGGACGAAAGCATCCGTCTGGCAGTGGAATTTGCCAAAGCAATCGAGAATCAGCCGGTGCTGAATTCCCTTCGGCAGGAGATCATTGCGTTCGTGGAGGAACGCCAGGGCATGCGGAATGCCTCCAACACCAAATTCAACGAGCTCCAGCGAAAAGCTGCTGCTTCCAAATCCTATTTTGATCTGTGCGGTGTTTTGTTTGACCCGGATTACGTCGGTCTGGAGCAAAAGCAAAGGGAGCTGTTCAGCAAGGAGATCCGCCGGAGAAAGCCTGCAACCTATCCGGAATATGCTTCCGCGTTTGAAATTCGCTTCAGGCAAAAGCTGAACGCCGTTTCTCTGGCAGGGTTGAGCGGAAACCTCTGCAAAAAGATTGTGGAGGATTTGAGCCAGTTCCCGGAGATATCCATTCCGCTTCCCGCCACCGGTCAGGATATCCGGGGCGTCGTCGAAGGCATGAGCATTGCCGCCTCCGGCGTTTTCCCCAACGCCAGCATCGCGGTCCAGCTGGGAAAGGACGCCTATCCCTGCAAGCAGCTCCAGCAGGTTCTGAGCTTCGAGCCCGCCGTTTTCCAAGGTGAAAATGCCGGAAGCGCCATAGAGCTGCTGCTCTCCTTCGCCTCCCATGGCACCTTAACCGGACGTGACATGCTGCCCTGCGTCAAAGTGCTTCCCCGGGAGGGTGAGCTTCCCCGGCAGGTGCTGGAAAGGCTGGTGCTGCCCGGATGCTTCCGGGGCGCGGACAGCCGGCAATACACCGCTGTTTATCAGTATTTGTTCCGCGTTTTCTCTGCAAAGGCAGGCGACGCGGAGGCTTCCGCCATCCTGAACCAGGCATTGGCATCCGCGCAAACAGGCCCCAACAGGCCGGACGCGCTGGCCGCCGACACGCTGGAGGCCTTCCTCAAAACCGGCGGCTCCGGGAAGAAACCGTCGTCCCGCCTCATCCTGATCATCGTTGCCATCATTGCAGCGCTGCTTGTTTTGATCGGCTCCGGAACCGCCGCCTATTTCCTGTTGAAGCCCAGCTCAGAGGCCGTTGTCCCGGTCCAGAGCCAGGCGCTGAGCATTCCGGAGCAGCTTTTCGGCACTGCGGATTCCCCCAAATCCTTTGAAGACCATATCGCTGCCGCAGGTAAAATTCTTGAGCAGGCTGAAAATGACGCAGTGCACAACGCAATGACGCTCTGCTACAACACGCCCCAGCCGGACGCCCTCATCGGGAACGCCACCTGGGAGGAATACTTCTTCTGGGCCTGCTTCGTCCACTCCGGCGACAGCGCAGGGAGCATCATTCCGGCCTTCGACGCCCGCACCCCGGACATGACCGTTGTGGAAATTCTGCGGCTGCTCCATGGGGAAGATTTGGAAAGCAGCCAGGTCCAGGATGACGCAGCAGCATCCACCCAGGACAGCCAGGACGCCGAAAGCGCGCTTGACGGTGGGACGGTCACCGACGCCCCCGCAGCAGCTCCCACACTGGAAGAAATCCTTCAAACCTCCGCCCAGGCTGCCAAAGACGCCTTTGAACGCACAGCGGCAGCATACCGCCCATAAACGCAGGCGCATCCGCGCAGCTGTGGGAGGGTATCATGTCCTGCGCGGTACGGGCTCTTAATATGGCAGCTCAAATTAAAAAAATTTCATTAAAGTGTAGAAATATCGGGAATACTATGCTATAATGCTTGTGGTTTTTAGCCAAACGCAACGTCCTTTCAATGGACAGATGGAGGTTCCGGCATGACATACAATTCCGATGAACTGGTTCAGTATCTTTCCCTTTCCAATCTGACGCAGCTGCGTTACGTGATTGATACGGATGCCCTCGAAGTATTTCAGGTTACACCCGGAGAGAAGCGGGTCCTGTATGAAGGGAACTTATCCGGATGGCTGCTCCGGGCCTGCGGCGAGGAAGGCGGGGTGCGTTCCAAAAAGACGGAGGCATTCTGCAGGGATATGCAGGAGGGAACGGCGTCCTTCCAGTATGAATTCCGGGTGAAGGAGACCCGGTACTCCGTTCGCTGCAAAACCGAAAGCGCCCCCTCAGGCGGTCGGGTTTGCTACGGCATCGTGGAAAGCCTTGGCGCGCCCTCCGAGCTCAGTTTCCGGCGGGCATCGGACAAGGATGCCATGCTGGATATGCTGAACAAGAAGGCCATCACCGAATACGCAAAGCACCGGCTCAGCCACCCGGAACTGGCCTCCTATCTGGTAATTCTGGATTTGGATAATTTTAAAATGGTGAACGACACCTACGGCCATATGTTCGGAGATACGGTGCTGGTAGCCTTCACGGAGATCATCAACAAGGCCATGGGAAAACACGGCGTTGTGGGCAGACTGGGCGGCGACGAGATTCTTGTCGTCACAAAGGATATTCCCAACAAGGCGGCGCTTCGGCCCTTCCTACGGGAAATCCGCACCAACGTGGAGCTTGCATACAAGGGGAAGCTGGACGGCATTTCCCTGACCTGCTCCATGGGCGCCGCGGCCTATCCCGAACACGCCGCATCCTATGAGGACACCATGAGGCTGGCGGATAAGATGCTCTATCTTGCCAAGGAAAAGGGACGCAACCGCTACCTGATCTATACGCCGGAGCTGCACCAGGATTATGTCAACAGCAACCTGCATGAGGCTCCCGGCCCGAAAAAGCCAATCAAGCAGTATAACAACATCGGGATCTTGCAGTATATGCTGTCCGAATATCTGATCAAGCAGGCCAGCTGCAACGACTACGTGTTTGACCAGATCGGAAGATCCTTCCGCCTGAGCGAGGTCCTTTGCATTTACAATCACGGAAACATCGGCTTCCGCTGGACCTCGGAGGGAGAGGGACTTCGCCCAGAAGATATGGAGTTTTTGGATGTGGAGGACCCGTTCCTGGATCAGGTGGACGAAAACGGCCTTTACCTGATGGATGGCAGATATCTGATTCAGGACGACTTCCCCCAGCTGTATGAAAAGCTGGCAGCCCGGAAAATCGAAGCCGCCATTTTCTACCGGATGATGAAAGATGGCAAGCCCGACGGCTATGTGCTGTATGCAAAGCGCCACCAGCGGCAGAAATGGTCGGAATATGAGACCATCGCCCTGGCCGTCACCGCCAAAATATTTGAAATTTCCAGCATCGGTTAAAGCCGAAGAATTGCAAAAGCCCGGAAAGGACGCTTCCGGGCTTTTTTCTTCCTCTGGTATGGAAAGCAGTGAAATAATACGATTATCTGACGAAAACCTCACAATCTTTCCGGTCTGATTTGTGTAGAACTGCGTTGTTTTGTGCAAACCATCCTCGGAAATCTTTGTGAGCTTTCAATCAGATAATAGTATCAGGACCTGCGATCATTGTGAAATTCGATGCTGCCGCATCAAGTGAAATGAAATAAATCCTAAGGAACGGCCTTTCGAGTCCCATTATGCACCAAATTCCATAAACAAAAAGCACCCGCGAAGGGGTGCTTTTTGTTTATGGCAAAGGTATGGTAAGTTGATACAATGCACTGCTTTCCGGGAGATGCGCCACAGGTACAGTGAGGTTACACCGTGTAGTATTTCTGGTTCCTGCTTTTGGGCTTTTCCGGGATGGTCATTGCCAGCTTTCCGGCGGTGAGCAGCGGCTGGACATAGTGCTGCATGGCGTAGAACACCGTTTTGACGCCCAGGTAGTCGGCAATTTCCTGGCGGGTTTTCGGCTGGTGGCAGAATTGCAGCAAATCCTCGGGAGCCTCCTGTGCCGGTACGGCGGTACTGGACTCCGTCTGATTATAAAGGGTCACCACAAATTCATTACGACGATTTTCAAACTTGGGCTCCGGCAGGCCATATTCCTTCATGGCATTGCGCATGGTGGGAATGCCGGAGTAGCGATGCTCCGCGGCGGTCAGGGTTTCCGCCATCATTGCCAGTGCGGGGTTGCGAAGATCCGGCTTTGCGATGCCCAGCTGCTCGATGCTCATCCTGCCATAGAGACAGCCGGGGCTGTGGATTTCCACCCGGTCGGTAAAGAAATCAATCTGAATGGGCGTTCCCTCTGTGTGAATGCTGTAGTCTCTGTGAATCACCGCGTTGAGGATTGCTTCCCGAAGGGCTTCGATGGGGTATTCCGTCTTATCCCGGCGTATACCGGTTTCCCTATCGATGATGGTTTTTACCTTCATGTTCCGCCGGCAGAAGTTTATCGCTTCCTCCACCATCTCCGGAATGGTGCCGCCGATACGCTTGTTGTCGATAAACCGGGCAGAATCCTCATCCACATCCCCAATCTGGGTTCCGGGAACAACGATTGCCGTAATGCTCAGCTGGGGGAAGAAGCCCTGGGGATAGAGCCCGAAGTTCATCACCGCCGCAAGGGTGGGAACACCGTTTCTGGTGATGTTCAGCATTTCCAATGTCTGCTTCTGGGACAGTCGGGCAAAACCGGGGCGATCCACGCTCATTTTCTGAATGAACTTTTGGATGGCCTCTTCATCCAGTAAGGCCATGGCTGCCCGCTCTGCCGGACGTTCATCATCATGCAGATGCCTGCGGAATGCTTCGAAACTGTACAGCTCGTAATCCGTCATGGGCAAATCCGCGTCCCCAACGCGGACATAGGAGCCTTTGGTGCGTCCCGCGCCGCGATAGTAGCAGGGCCGTTCCGAAATGTCCATGGCCGGTATCTCCGCCGAGACGATGGTTTGCCCCTGGAACTGGGCGATGGTAAACACAGAGCGCACCGGCGGCTCCATTTGCAGGCACTGCTCCGTCACTTTCTTCTGCAAATCCTGGGCATCATATACGCCCACAACCTGATAGTCCCGGATTTCATCAATGCCAAATATCAGTACGCCGCCGCTGTCCTGATTGGAAAAGCTGGACAGGGTATCATATAGTTTCTTCGGGCAGTCAGTATGAGCAGCTTTCAGCTCTATTGTTTGTTCTTCTGCCTTCTGCTTGCAAACTTTGTTTGCTAATTCAATTAGTTCTTCAGTTAACAAGCAAACACCGCCTTTCAATAAACCAATTTTAGCAAAGAGTGTTTGCAAAATCAAGTGAAATTTGCAAAATCAAATGACCTTTTCTTTCCTGGCCTTCTTCATCTCGTCAAGCATGGCGCTCCTTCCGGGATATGTTTCCTGCCAGCTTTCCGTATGACTTCATTTTGCACGGGAAGCTTACAATCAGATGATAAGCATAATTCTCAAAAAAGTCAATTCGGCAAGGATGCTTTTTCCCACTGACTGACCTGAGTCCTTTACACAATCTCGAAATGGAGATATTTGTTCGTTTTGATTGCGGAATTCCACAGAACCTGGTTTATTTCAACAGCCCGCCGTGGAAATAGCATTCATAGACCTTCTCCGTGTTCCAGTAGATTTCTTCATAACCCTGAAACCAGCAGATTCCCCCCGCAACGCTGCATTTGTAGGTGTATTCGCCGGACTGGTAGTATTCCGGGCCGCGGTAAGGCATCTCGTAATTGGCATGGCGCAGCGCTTCCTTGAGGAAATCACCGCTGAATTGCTGACCCAGCACACGGCCGAAATAATTCATGGCATACTGCGCTTTCCCATCAAGCCAAACTGCTTCCTCTCCGCCAAATTGCTCCCCGCCCACATAGGTATCATGGTAGGTATAGGGGCCGTTGGAGTAGGAGAAATCGTGGGAATCCAGCCGGGTGGAAGCAATCTCGTTCATATAGGCTGCGTAGGTATTAACATTTGCCTCCAAGCGGAATTCAATGAGCTTCTGAATATTCGGATTCTGTTTCGGAACACAGTTTACCATGCAGGCCTGATCCCGCACCAGATAATCCACGGTCACATGGAACAGATTGCTGATACTGATAAGATTGGTAATATCCGGGTAGGCTTGCCCCGCCTCCCACTTTGCCACCGCCTGACGGGATACGGACAGCTTCTGTGCCAGTTCCTCCTGGGTCAGGCCTTTGTTTCTGCGGATCAATTGAAGCTTCTCAGAAAAAATCATTTTGTCCACCTCCGAATACATCATACATCTGAAACAGGAGGATTTCAATATACCGCTCGTTGCGAAATTGCTGCCGTTGTTATACATCGAGCCTTCGTTGGATGGTTATTGTACACCTGATGTCGGGAGAAGAACAAGCCCCAAAGCTGCCCAAGTATCCAGCGTTCTTTCGGCGGTTTTGATTGCCTGAACGATAGCCGGTAAATGAACGATAGAATTGCTGTTTTCCTTCCCAAAAGGCGGCGCAGCCTGCGACAACAAGCCACATAAAAATCAAAAAGTTGGAATTATCCTCATTTACGGGCTTAATTCCAACTTTTTTGTGCTGTAAAAAGCAAATTACCTGACTTGACAAAAGTATCAAGCCAGGTAACTTATCTGGGGTGGATAATGGGACTCGAACCCACGATCTTCAGAGCCACAATCTGACGCCT
>JBJDYM010000330.1:1903-3558 GCA_051867315.1 Faecousia sp. | reverse complement strand
CCATAGCGTCGCGGCCGATGTTCATGCCCGATCGAAACAGATTCTTTCGGGACAGCTTTGGGTTCAGCACATACAGCTCATGGCAGGAGGAAGCGATCGACATGGCCACATCCATGACCGCGCCGAGGGAGGCCACCAGGATCCCGCTGACAAACAGGCCGCTGATTTGTAAATCTGTCTGCGTTGTGCGCAGGACCAGCTCTTCCGCCTCGGCCATATTGAAGCCGTTGAGCGGAGAGATCGTTCCGGCCAGCGCCGCGAACAGTGCCGCGACCGACGTTCCGCCCACACATCCCAGCAGGGCGCACAGCGTCTTTTTGCTGAAACCAGTCAGCAGGAACAGGGACGCTGCCGTTGTCAGCGCCACAATGACAATGGTCGTCAGGACCGGGCTTGCTCCGCGCAGGATCATCGGCACTTCCAGATACCACAGGCAGGCCAGCGTATAGATGAGACCCGCTAATGCCATCGCGCCTTTTTTTCTGCCGATACAAACCAGTAGTACCGCAAAGACCAGAATCAGCCCCAGCAGCATGGGTGCGCGGTCATAGCTGGGAACGGCCGCGATATATGGATCGCCCTGATCGTCGATGTCCAGGCGGACAATGATGCGGCTGCCCAGCTTCGCGTCCACGTTCATGTAGGCGTTCAGATAGTTGTAGGTCTCCAGAACCGTGCCCTTGTACGGTCCGGAACAGATTTGGACCTCCAGGTACTGTTCTCCGATGCGGCGGCCTTCCGTCCAGGCATCCGGCGCGGCATTGTCGGCAAGAACATCCGTGACCCGGGCCACCGCGAACAGCCGTTTCTGCGCGGCGGTCAGTTCCCGATCCGGCTGCGTCCATTGCAGCGCCATTGCCCACACAACAAGCAGCGCCAGCAGCGCGGCCGCTGCGCCGATCTCATAGGCGCGCTTGCTCCGATGGGTCTTTGTTTCTTTGCTCATGGTGAGCTCCTTCCTGATATAGGGTACTCCCCGCCGGAACATGTCCGGCGGGGAGTTTCAGCTTGATCAACGGGATCAGCCTGCGTTATTTGGACAGGAAACGGGTGAAGATGGCTGCGACCTGTGCACGGGTCGCGGAATCCCGCGGCATCAGCATCCCGCCGGCGCCGTTCAGCAGTCCCGCGCCACAGGCCCACTGCATCGCCTCCACCGCGTACGGGCTGATCGCGAGGGCGTCCGTGTAGGACAGGAGGTTGGTGTCCTCCCCGACGCCGACGTCCAGGCCCTTCCACGCAGCGTAGCGATACAGGATCGCCGCCAGCTGCTCACGGGTCACCGGGTCGTTGGGACCGAAACCGCCGTCCGGATAGCCGTTGACGATGCCGTTTCCAGCGGCCCACTCCACGCCGTTGGTATACCAGAGACCGGCGGACACATCGGCAAAGACGCCCGCAAAGGAGACCGTGGGCTCCTGTTCCAGCCGGTAGAGCATCGTAACCACCATGCCGCGCGTCAAAGCGAGATCGGGCGCAAAGGTCGTGGCGGATGTGCCCTCCATCATGCCGTTTTCATACACAAACACAACATCGGCGTAGTACCAGGCGTCCCCGGCCACATCGGTGAAGGGAAGCGCGTTACCTTCCGGCTGCGCGGGTGTGGAGGGAAGATCGGGTGTGTCCGGAGTACTGGGAGTGCTGGGTGTACCGGG
>JBJDYM010000330.1:0-1803 GCA_051867315.1 Faecousia sp. | reverse complement strand
GGGTGTACC
The DNA here is from genome assembly GCA_051867315.1 of Faecousia sp. GTDB lineage: Bacteria > Bacillota > Clostridia > Oscillospirales > Oscillospiraceae > Faecousia. The sequence goes on along the minus strand of JBJDYM010000330.1, from coordinate 1,794 downwards.
GGGATTTACGGGGATATCCGGGCCGCTGGGCTCGCTTGCCTTTGCGCACACCAGTTCGGCGCGGTCCCGGACACGTAGACGGTGCAAATACTCCACTTCGCCCAGCTCGTCCACGTCAACAGAGCCGATGCCGATGGCGGTGATCGTATTGCCAACCTTCGCTTCAGCACCGCCAAAGCCGTCGCCGCCGGTCTGGGAGTTCTTGATGTAGCCGTTGATGTAGAGGCAGGCTTCCGTACCGGAGCCGTCATCCACATAGATGCGGTCGATCACGCCGGCAGAATCCGTATGGACCCTGGTGATAGTGCCGGACACCTGCATCAGAAGACCGATGTTCTCGCTTGCCATGGCATCTTTGCAACTGACCTCGGCGGGTGTGGGCGGGTTGATCGCGTCGGAAATCACCTCGATCATACCGCCATAGTCCTCGGAAAGATTCAGTTCGATCTCGCCGTTGTAGTAGGTGATCGCGCCGTGGACGCGGACCTTCTGGCCCACCTGGTAGTTGCCCGCCACGGGGAAGATGTTCAGGCCGCCGGTTTCGTCCTGGATGTAGATGCAGTCGAAGAACGCCGTGCTCTGATCATAACCGGAAGCGTTGGACGTCACGATACCTTCCACCGTGAACTCTTCCTTTTCACTGCCCGATTTGGCCTCGGCGATGGGGACTACTGTGTCATAATTTTTGCCCTTGACATAAATGTTTTTACTGGCGGCCACCGTCTTACTCTCGCCGTTCGCCGTGATATTGAACACAACCTTCACCGCATGGGTACCGTAGGTCTCGGGCGTCCAGTCATAGGTGTAGGACTTGCTCTCGCCGGAAGCGACGGAATCGCTGACGGTCTTGGTTTCCACCACGGTGCCGTCCACAGAGATGGTGTAACCGGTGACAGTGATGGCGGATTCCTCGCTGTTCCCGATGGTTACAGTCAGAGGATCAGCCTGCTCCTCCACCGCGCTGCCTTTATCGGTGACAGAGGCGGTCACGTTGGTCTTGGTGGCGGCGACCTGATCGACCCAGACGGGGGCGGTCACGGCGATGTCGCCGTCGCCTTCCACCACTCGGATGTAGTAATAGGCGCTGGTGTTGTCCAGCTCGACCTCCAGCTCGGCGGTGTTGGAGCCGACCCGGTCAAAGGTGTACAGAACTCTGCCGCTCTCGCCGATAACGGAGACGGCGCCGATGGTGTCGGAGCTGTCCGAGTCGGACAGGGAAATAGAGATCTTGATCGTGTCCTCGGCAAAACCTTCGATGATGCCGCCCTGAAGCACGTCGTTGAGGGTGTAGACCACGGACAGGTTCTGGTCCTCGGTGGAGTACACACGCCGCTGGGCCATTGCCTCGTACAGGCCGTCTTCCGTGAAATCATCGGTCAGGATGACGCTGCGGCAGGTGTTGGAGTTGCCCCAGGAGCCCTTGTGATTGTCCTGGTTGTTGGTGGGAGCCACATGCCAGCCCATGCTCAGCGCCATGTCGTAATACTCATAGCTGGGGAAGTAGCCGTTGGAGCCGACCGCGCCCTCGCCGTTGCCGACCTCGATCAGGGCCATGACCTCGTCGCGCTCGGCGGTCCAGCCGGTGAAGCTGTCAAAGAAGCCGAAGGTGGTGCCGGGGTGGTTGAACTGGGAGACCACGCTGCCGTCCTGCAGATTGTTTGTCTCCACCGTCAGATCATAATAGTCCAGCAGACCGGCGTTGTTGGTCTTATTGTTCAGCTCGGTGTTGTTTCGGGACACGATGCCGGGGGTGTTGAAGGTGTTGATATGGCCGGGGCCGCCGGACCAGGTCAT
>JBJDYM010000329.1:0-46347 GCA_051867315.1 Faecousia sp. | reverse complement strand
AGCCAAAATCCCTCGCCGTCAGCTCTTGCCGATTTCATCAGAGCTTCCCTAAAAAAGGGAAGGGTGGAATCCCGTACTGCGGCGCGTCCGGAGAAATCCCGTCATCCTTACGCCCATGGAGAAGCTCGCCATGTTGTTGGCGGCATAACAAAACCCATCCAATATGTGTGCCTGCCGGAGCAAGTGCACATATTGGATGGGTTTTATAGCGCTGTGAGCTTTTCATTCATGATTTCACGGTTTGCTTGACGGGGCGCAGTTCAAAAATTATGCCATCTCTCTTGTGATATTTCTCAGCCAGATGTACTTGCGGTAGTGGACGAACACCACGGGCAGCTTGATGATCTCGTCCATGTTGCACAGGCAGAACACCACCGGGGCGGGGAGGTTCCACCAGAAGGCGGCCATCAGGCTCAGGGGCACGCAGATGCACCACATGAAGATGATGTTGGTGTTCATGTCGAATTTGGCATCGCCGCCGGCGCCGAAGATGCCGTCCAGCACCACATGGTTGATGGACTGGGCCGCAACGTTGAGGCCCGTGAAGGCGATCATGATTTTCAGATATTCCGCAGCCTGGGGGGTCAGCTCGGTGATGCGCATGATCACGGGGGTCAGAGCCACCAGGGCCGCGCCGGTGCAGACACCCACAATGGCGGAAAGCTTGGTCAGCCGGGCGCCGTACGCCTTGGCCTTGTCCAGCAGATTGGCGCCCAGCAGGTTCCCGATCATGATGCCCGCGCCGCCGCCCACGCCCCGAATCAGGCAGGAGATCAAGCTCTTGGCCACGGAGGCGATGGAATTGGCAGCCACCGCGTCCCCGTCCATGTGGCCCAGCACCACGGAGTAGGACATGAAGGCGATGCCCCAAACCAGGCTGGCCCCGATCACCGGCATGGTGTAGTGCAGGAAATCCTGGAACAGCAGCTTGTCCGCCTTTTCCAGCAGCCCATGCCAGCGCAGCTGCACGTTGCCCTTGCGCTTGGTGACGACCACGGCCAGCACCAGCTCCACCAGCCGGGCGATCACCGTGGCCAGCGCCGCGCCCCGGATGCCCATGGCGGGGGCTCCCAGCCAGCCGAATATGAACACACCGTTGAGAACGATGTTCACCACCACAGCCACGGAGCTGATGGTGGAGCTTTCGGCGGTGTGGCCGGTATTTTTCAGCAGAGCGAAATAGACCTGGGTAATGCCGCACAGGAAATAGGAGGGAGCCACCACCCGGAGATATTCCGCCCCCAGGGGGATCAGGGCCTGGTCGCTGGTGAGAATGGTCATCAGGGTGGTGGGAGCGAACAGCGCCGCCAGGGTCACCGCGCCGCCCAGCACCAGAATGATTTTCAGCCCCGTGGGGGCGATTTTTTCAATGGATTTGCCGTCCCCCTTGCCCCAATACTGGGCGGCCATGATGCCCACGCCGATGCTGAAGCCGGTCACCAGCAGGCTCAGGAAGAACTGCACGTTGCCCGCCTGGGATACCGAGGCCATGGACTGCTGATCCAGCCGCCCCAGCATTACCGCGTCCGTCACGCTGACCAGGGCCAGCATGAAGCTCTGCACCGCAATGGGCACCACCAGCTTCATCAGCTCGGAATAGAAGGTGTCTTTCTCTTTTCGCATTGCGCCCATGGGAAACCTCCTGAAAAAATTGTCTCTGTAATGGAAACCTGTTTCCTGCCGCACCTGCAGGCTATTGTAATGGGTTTTCCGGGAAAAAGCAAGATATTCCCGCTTCTTTCCGCAGGGTTTATCACGCCGGCCACTGTAGGACAGGATATCATCCTCCCGCGCGGAACAAACACGCCATGTGATGCCGGGTTGGGCGAATCCGTACCTGTGTCCAACATTGTACCATTCATGCGAACACTCAGTTAACGAACCTGGCCGCCCCTACGGGTGCGGACGGAATCGCCAAACCACAATTTGTCTGCTTGCTGTGAATAAGCAAATGCTATTTTCGTTTCCAACGCTTTTTCAGGGCTTCCTTCGCCACGTAGGCGAGGATTCCAATCCAGCAGAGGGCCAGGGCGGCCAGCAGGGCGATGGCGGCGGCGGGCAGGGGCCCCAGGGAACGGGGACCGGACTGGCTGTCCGCGGAAATCTGGTCCAGACGGTATAAGGAGGCGGTGTCGGAATAGAGCGTTTCCAGGAAGGCCTCGTCCACGGTCTGCTTCCGGCGGATGGATTTCACCACGGTTTCAATCAGCTCTCCGGCGGCGGAACGCAGGGAGGCCGAACCGTTGAACACCGGGGTGACAAAGGTACGGTCCGGATTCTGAAGCAGCAGCTTGGCGGCCTGGAGCTTCACGGCGTAGTGCTCCGTGCCGTCCTCTCCCTCCCGGGCCAGGTAATCCTGATATTCGGGGCTGTCCTGGGCCTTGGAGGTGACGGGCACATAGCCTTCGGTGCAGGAGTAGCTGATCTGCACCTCATTGGTCAGCAGATACTGCATGAACAGCCACGAGGCCAGCACCTCCTGGGGGTCCTCCTTATTGAACAGGCACATGGAGGGGCCCTGGGAGATCATGCTGATGTTTTCCGTGTCAAACTGGGGAATGGGCAGTACCGCGGTCTCAAATTCCACCAAAGCATCGGCACTGATGTCCAGCAGGGGAGCATCGCTTCCCATCCAGGTGGCCCCGGCAGTGGAATCAATGGCAAAGATGCACTGCCCGGCGTTGAGGAAATTGGCCGGGTAGCTGGAAATCTTAAAGGTGGAGAAGGCTCCGGTTTTGGCGTGGGCGGCAATGGTTTCCAGAAGAGCCTTGGTGGTGTCGTTGAAGATCAGAATGTTTCCGTTCTCGTCGGAATACCCGGCGTCCAGCTGGTGGAGCAGCTGGATCATCATATTGTCCGTGGATTTGTAAATAAAGGGAATCAGCACCTTCTGGCCGTTAACCTGGAAGGTCCCGTCCTCATTTTTCGCCATGGCGGCCTCACTGACCTGCCACACAAAGTCCCAGGTCAGCACCTCCGGCAGCTGGAATCCCAGCTTTTCCACATAGGTTTTATTAACATAACATGCCTCCGTGGAGCGCATATAGGGCAGGGCGTAGCAGTGGCCGGAAAAGCTGCATTCCTCCAAAAATTCCGGGATGATTTCGTCCTTTTTGGGAGCATCGAAGCTCACCTGGCTGCCCCCCAGGCCGAAACGGCCATCCACCAAAAGCTCGTCCAGGGGCACCACAACGTTTTCGCCGGTCAGGTAGGTGGCGATGTGGTCCGGATAGGTGATGCACACATTGGGGGTGGTGCCGGTGGAGATGTTGGTGATCACATCGTTGTAGATCCGGCTGTAGTCGGTGTACAGCCGCATATTCACGGTGATGTTGGGATAAATCTCCTGAAAATCGGCGATGGCTTTTTTGTAGATTTCCGCCTGGGTCACATTGGTGTCGTTTTTGGCCCAGAAGGTGATTTCAAATTGCCGTTCGGTGTCGAACTGCTCCGGGATCTGAAAGGACAGCTGCTCCCGGGCGCCGTGGCAGCCGGTCAGGGTCAGCAGCGCCGCCGTCAGCAGGGCAAAAAGAAGCTTTTTCATCCCTTGGTGCCTCCTCTTGCCACACCGGCCATAATCTTTTTGTGGAAAATCAAAAACAGGACGATCAGCGGCAGGGAGATCACCACCACCGCCGCCATCATGGCGGGGATGTTCTCCCGGCCGAAGCCGTTCTCCCGGATCTCCTGGATGCCCACCGACACCAGAAAATGGTTGGGGTCCGTGGTGACCAGCCGGGGCCAGACGTAGCTGTTCCAGCATTCGATCACCTTGAGGATGGTCACGGTGACAATGGTGGGCTGGCAGATGGGAATCATCACCTTCCACAGGTACTTCAGGTCCGAGGTACCGTCCACCTTGGCGGCGTAATACAATTCGTCGGGAATCTGGGAGAAATTCTCCTTCAATAAATAAATATAGAATACCGAGGTCACCGAGGGCAGAATCAACCCCAAAAAGGTGTTGCGCAGCTCCGCGTTGGTGACGGTGACGTAATTGGTGATTACCACCAGCTCATTGGGGATCATCATCAGCGACAGGAACACGGTGAAGGCCAGATCCTTCCCCCGGAAATTGAGTCTGGCAAAGGCAAAGGCTGCCAGCACCGTCACCACCAGCATGATGGCCGTGGTGATCACGGTGAACAGGATGGTGTTGAGAAAATACCGGCCCAGGGGTACTGCCCGGAAGGCGTCCACATAGTTTTGCGCTGTGGGGCTCAGGGTGAAGAGCTTGGGTACGTACTCGCTGTTGTAGGTGCTGTAGCTTTTCACGGAGGTCAGCAGCATCCAGTAAAAGGGGAAGAGCACCATCAGCGCCCAGAAGATCAGCAGGACATACACCGCTGCCCGGCGCGCTCCGCCGCCCAGTCTTTGCAATGGTTGATGTTTCTTATCCATGGGGCACCTCACATATAATGCACGTGCTTCTTGCTGACCAGCAGATTGATGCAGGTGATGGTCAGCACGATGGAGAACAGAATGATGGCCGCGGCGGAGGCGTAGGAGGGGTAGCCGCCGGAATTGCCGTAGAGCATGTCGTAGACATAGCCCACGATGGTGTTCATCTGGGCGTTGTTCAGGTTCACGCCGAACAGGGCCACCGCGTCGCTGTAGGCCTTAAAGGCGCCGATAAAGCCCGTGATGACCAGATAGAAAATGGAGGGGGAGATCATGGGCAGGGTGATTTTGGTGAACATCCGAAGCCGGGAGGTGCCGTCCACCCGGGCGGCGTTGTAGTAGGTTTCGTTCACCGAGGCCAGGGCGCTGGTGAGGATCAGAATCTTGAAGGGCATCACGATCCACACCGTGTAGAAGCACAGCACGAACATCTTCGCCCAGTAGGGCCCGTCGATGAAATCCACCGGGGCCATGCCGAACCAGCTGAGAATCAGGTTGACAAGCCCATCGGAATAGGGCGTCTTCTTAAACAGGATCATAAACACCAGACCCACCGCCAGGGTGTTGGTCACATAGGGAAGGAAGAAAACCGTCTGAAACAGGTCCTTCAGCTTCTGGATGGAGCTGAGCGCCAGGGAGATCAGCAGCGCCAGTCCGGTGGACACCGGCACGGTGATGATCACCAGGATGAAGGTGTTTTTCAGCGCCTGAAGGAAATAGGGGTCATGGAGCACATAGGAAAAATTGAAGGCTCCCACCCCAAAATAGGTCTGGGAGGCGAAATTGAAGCCTTCCTCCAGGGAGTAGATGAACACGTCGATCAGCGGATACACCATGAACACACCCAAAAACACTCCGGCGGGCAGCAGGTACAGCCAGCCTTTTTTGCTTTTGTATTCCATTCTGACGCCTCCTTATTTGACCTGGAAGCGGATGCGTTCCTCGGTGACCGGATCGAACAGCAGGACCTTCCCCGGCTTTAACCGGAAGCGGATGGTTTCCGCCTCCCGGTCCACTCCCGCGTCGGAGGCGATGATGGAGCGGATGGCGGCTCCCTGGAAGGCCGGATGGGTGGACACCACGCTGACATCCCGGCCCATGACCTCCACATTCACCATCCGGCATTGCAGCCCCCCGGCTTCATCGGGGAGGAAGCCCTCGGGCCGGATGCCGACCACCACGTCCCGGTCCGCTACGCCGGTCAGCTCCAGAACCGCATCGTCCCCCACAAGCAGCTTGCCCCCGGAAACCCGGCCGGAGAAGATGTTGATGGGGGGAGTGCCCAGGAATTTGGCCACGAACAGGTTCACCGGATCGTCATAAACCTGCTGGGGCTTGCCGATCTGGTTGACCACACCGGCCTTCATGACCACGATGCAGTCGGAGATGCTCATGGCCTCCTCCTGGTCGTGGGTGACGAAGACGGTGGTAATTCCCGTTTGCTTTTGGATGCGGCGGATTTCCTCCCGGGTTTGCAGCCGCAGCCGGGCATCCAGGTTGCTCAGGGGCTCGTCCAGCAGCAGCACCCGGGGCATTTTCACCAGGGCCCGGGCGATGGCCACCCGCTGCTGCTGGCCGCCGGAGAGCTCGCTGGGCTTGCGGTCCATCAGCTGATCGATCTGCACCAGCTTTGCCGCCTCCATGGCCCGGCGGCGCATTTCCTCTTTACTCAGCCTGTCGCTGCCCTTTAAATTTTCCAGGGGGAACAGAATGTTCTGCTGCACCGTCAGGTGGGGGTACAGGGCATAGTTCTGGAACACCAGGCCAACGCCCCGCTTCTCCGCCGCCAGGTCGGTCACATCGTCGTCTCCGAAGAAAATGCGGCCGGAGGTGGGCTTTTGCAGGCCGGAGATCATGTAAAGGGTGGTGCTTTTGCCGCAGCCCGAGGGGCCCAGCAGGCCGATGAGCTTGCCGTCGGGGATCTCGAAATTGAATTTGTTGACGGCTACCGTGTCCGCCCCGCCTTTTTTTCGGCTGGGGAATATTTTGGTCAGATCTTGCAATAGGACTTTCATGGTCTTTCTTCCCTTCTGAGGTTGATTGCAGATGAGATTTATTATACTCCCCAATGGAATTCAGCGCAAGGAGTATTTCCAAATCCATCCGGTTTTTTGCAAAGACGAAAAGACGGTAATGTAATTTATCGGTGCGTTGAATGGAAGCGTGTTCTGATGACTGCCCAGCCACTGTGGGGAGGCGATCAGCCTCCCGCCAGGTAACAAGACCGGCGTTTTTGGTTGAATGGTAAAACGTCCGACATTGTACGAATTCGCCGGACTGGATGCTATGTAGGCAGCTGGTACTGCGCGGGAGGATGATATTCTCCACAGTTGAGTGCGGTGTAAACTTACAACAATTCGTCTGACGGCGGAAATCCGACAGCAGCCTGCAAAATAGCCCTGCGTCTTTGTTTCCGTTTCTTTCCGCCGCCTCCTGCCTTTGCCCGATTGACAAGCGGGGCAAATATGATAAAATAGGGGAAAGAAAAATGCCGGTCCAGGCAGGAAAGGAGCGCGTCTCTTTGGCAAAACAAAAAAAGCGGACATTGCAGCCGGTTTTGACCGGGCTGGTGGTGCTCATTGTGCTGCTGGTTCTGATTTTGGCAGGGGCCTGCACGTATCTGTTTACCCGATACACCTGGGTGGCCGGAGGCTTTTGGGAGAAGGGCAGCACCCGGCTGGATCTGCGGGAGGAGGCTCTTTCTCTGGACGGCTATCAGGCGCTGACGCAGGCATTTCCGGATTGTGATATTCTTTGGAACGTTCCCCTCCAGGGCGGGCTCGTGGCTTCCGATTCTGCCGCGGTTACGGTCTGTGACCTGACGGAAGCGGATTGGCAGGCGCTGGAGCTGTTTCCCAATCTGACCGAGCTCAACGCGGCGGGCTGCCGGGAGTATGGCGCCCTGCTGGATTTCGGGGACCGCCATCCGAACTGCCGGGTGCAGTATACCGTTTTGGTGGGAGCGCAGGAATATCCCAATGATGCCCAATCCATCACCGTCTCCGATGCCGACGCCGCCGAGCTGGAACGGCTGCTTCCCTACCTGCCCGGTTTGACCCGGGTGGAGCTTACCGGGCAGATCCCCAACGGCGAGGCCATGGACCGGCTGGTGGCCTCCTTCCCCGGAATTTTCTTCCGCTGGCCCATTACCCTGGGGGACATGCGGGTGGACAGCGCCGCCACGGAACTGGACCTGCAGGGCAGGGCGGTGACCTTTGACGAAATCTGCCATCTTGTGGAAATCATGCCCAACCTGAGCCGGGTCAATCTTCTGGGCTGTTCCCTGACGGATGAGCAGGTGCTTCAGCTGGCCGGTACATACCCCCGCTGCCAATTCCTGTGGGAGCTCCAAATCGGCGACGGGACCTTCCGGACCGATTTGGAGGAGCTGGATGTTTCCGGCTGGCAGGTGGAAAGCACCAGCCAGATCGAAGATCTTTTGCCCTGCTTTTACAATCTGGAACGGGTCGTCATGTGCGGCTGCGGTCTGGACGACGAGACCATGGACGCGCTGAACCGCCGCTATGAGGACATCCGCTTCGTCTGGTCCGTGCGGATCAAAAATGTGGACATCCGCACCGATGCCAAGTGGTTCTATCCCTATAAATACCAGCATGATATGGTGGTGGGGGAGGAGGACCTGTATCCCCTGCGCTACTGCACGGATATGGAGGCCATCGACATCGGCCATATGACCACCGTGAAAACCTGCGAATGGGCGGCCTACATGCCAAACCTGAAATACCTGATTCTTGTGGAAACCGCCATTACCGATATTTCTCCCTTGTCTAACCTAAAAAATCTGGTATTTTTGGAGATTTTTACCACGAAAATCACGGATTATTCCCCACTGCTTGGCTGCACCGCCCTGGAGGATCTGAACCTGGGCCAGACCTATGGCGACCCCGAACCGATTCTCCAAATGACCTGGCTGAAAAATCTCTGGTGGAGCGGCATCGAGGGCAGCCAGGGCCTGCCCTGCTCCGACGCGCCCCAGCGGCTGCGGGAGGCGCTGCCCAATACCACCATGAAATTCAATCTGGAAACACCCAATGTGAACAATGGCTGGCGGCAGCTGGACAACTACTACGCCATGCGGGATCTGATGGATGTGTTCTACCTGTCCTGAGAGGACTCCCTTTCCTGAAAGAAGGATGACCCATGAATGAAATGCTTCAAAAACTGAAAACCGAAAACAAAACCCGCCTGACCAGCCTTTTGCTTGGCGTCGCCATTCTGCTTCTGCTGCTGTGGGCCATGATCGCCCGGGTGATCGTACCGGGCAACCGGTACACCCAGGCCGGGAAGCTGTTCTCCGACGGCCGGTATGAGGAGGCCGCCGCGGCCTTTGATGCCCTGGGGGATTACAGCGATGCGAAGGAACGCAGCCGGCAGGCCCGCTACGCCCAGGCCGAGGAGCTGATGACCCAGGGCCGGTTTGAGGAGGCCATCTCCGCCTTCAAGGCCCTGGGCGATTACGACAATGCCCCGGAGCGCATTCAGGACGTCCGCTACGCCCGGGCGGAAGAGCTGCTGGCCCAGGGCAAATATGATGAGGCTGCCGCCGCGTTCTACGCTCTGGCCGGATATTCCGACTCCGATGACCGGATTCAGGCCATTCGTTATGAAAAGGCCGAGGCGCTCCTCGCTATGGGCGAATATGATCAGGCGGAGGCCGCCTTTGAGGCGCTGACCACCTACGCCGATGCCCGGGAGCGGGTGCTGGAGGTGCGCTACAAAAAGGCCGAAACCCACCTGGAGGCCGGGCGCTACGCCGAGGCGGAGGCACTGTTTGCCGCCCTGGGCAGCTATTCCGACGCCCCCCAGCGGGTGAAGGATGTGCGGATGGAGATGTCCTATGTCCAGGCCGGGACACTTGCAGAGGAAGGCAGCTTCGAGGCTGCCATTACCATCTACCAGGAGCTGGGCGACTATAAGGACGCCGCCGCTCTGGCTCTGGAAACCCGGTATGCCTACGCCGCCGCAGCGTTCCAGAACCAGAATTATGACCATGCGGAGGCCCTTTTCCTGGAGCTGGGCGACTATCGGGATTCTCCTGAGCAGCTGGAGCAGGTGCGCCAGACTCGCTCCGCGCTGTATTACAGCCAGGCGGAAACCCTGCTGGAGGCAGGGGAATACGCAGACGCCGCCGCATTGTTCACCCAGCTGGGGCAGTTCCAGGACGCGCCCCAACGGGTGCAGGAAACCAACTACCGCTGGGCGGAAAGCCTCTACCAGGCCGGAGATTACGACGGGGCGGAAGCTCTGTTCACCGCCTTGGGGGATTACCAGGACGCACCCGAGCGGGTGCTGGAGGTATGCAGGAGCCGCCTGTTTGAAAACGCCGTGCGGGACTCCGCCCACCTGCGCAAATCCATCGCCGCCGGCGGCTCCCTGTCCGTGGGCGTCCGGGAAAACGGAACGGTCATCACGGTCGGGTCCTCCAAGGAGGGGGTGGAGGAGAGCGGCACCTGGCGGGACATCTTCTCCGTGTCCGCCGGGGCCGACCACATTGTGGGCCTGCGGGCCGACGGCACCGCTGTGGCCGCCGGTTACAACAAATACGGCCAGTGTGACGTAGGAGACTGGACGGATCTGGTTTCCGTATCCGCCGGAGCCAACCACACGGTTGGCCTGAAGTCCGACGGCACCGTGGTGGCCGTGGGCTACAACAAAGACGGCCAGTGCGACGTGGGCAACTGGAAGGACATCATCGCCATCGCCGCCGGAGGCTATCACACCGTGGGCCTGCGGGCCGACGGCACTGTGGTCGCCGTGGGTGAAAACGCCAACGGCCAGTGCGACATCATTGAATGGGCCAACATCACCGCCATTGCCGCAGGCTATAACCACACCGTGGGCCTGCGCAGCAACGGCACTGTGATCGCGGTGGGCGCCAACGGCAACGGCAAGTGCAACGTGGGTGAATGGCGGGACATCGTCACCATTGACGGCGGCTTCGACCACACCGTGGGATTGAAGGTGGACGGCACCGTGGTGGCCACGGGCTTCATGCTCTACGGCGCCTGCGACGTTTCCTCCTGGACGGACATCACGGAAATTGTCTGCGGCGATGACCATACCCTGGGCTTGAAGGCTGACGGCACTGTGGTGGCCACCGGCAGCAACGGCAAGGGCCAGTGCAATGTCACCGACTGGTCCAAAATCCGCATCGGCGGAGAGGCGGACGCCGCCATCGCCCAGACAGAGTCCACACAGCCGGCCACCGAGCCTGCCACGGAAGCGGCCACTGAGCCTGCTGCTGAACCGGCCACCGAGCCTGCCACAGAACCCGCCGCAGAGCCGGTGATGGAACCGGAGGTGACGCAAGCAGCGGAAGCGCTCATGCCGGTCAGGGAGGACATAACGCAGTAGCAATCCCGTCAAAACGTGATGGAATGCCATCTATGCGCTGCATTCCACGTCATACAACTGCCAGGAGTCCCATTATGAGAGACTTTATTGAAATCATGGATTTTCATGCCCCGGAGCTGGATGTGTTCGCCCGGCTGACCGAGGCCCAGCTTTTGAACCGGTTTGAGCCGAAGAAGGGCATGTTCATTGCCGAGAGCCCCAAGGTGATCCGGCGGGCTCTGGCCGCCGGATGCAGGCCCGTTTCCCTGCTGGTGGAGCGCGGCCATTGCAACCGGGAGGCCATGGAGGCAATCGAAGCCTGCGGCGATGTGCCGGTATATACGGCCCCCCTGCCGGTGCTGACGCAGCTGACCGGCTTTCAGCTCACCCGGGGGATGCTCTGCGCCATGTACCGCCCGCCCCTTTCGAAGCCGGAAGAGGTCCTCGCCGGAACAAGCCGGGTGGCGGTGCTGGAGGATGTGATGAATCCCACCAACATGGGAGCCATTTTCCGCTCTGCCGCCGCCCTGGGCATGGAGGCGGTGCTGCTCACCCCGGCCTGCACCGATCCGCTCTACCGCCGGTCCGCCCGGGTGAGCATGGGCACGGTGTTCCAGGTGCCCTGGACGTATCTGGGCCAGGACTGGCAGGCGATGCTCCACGCTCTGGGCTTCAAGACCGCGGCCATGGCCCTGACGGATGACAGCGTCCCCATCGACCACCCCGCCCTGGCAGCAGAAGGCAAGCTGGCCATTGTTCTTGGTACCGAGGGGGACGGCCTGGCCCCAAGCACCATCGCCAATTGCGATTACACCGTAAAAATCCCCATGTCCCACGGAGTGGATTCGTTAAATGTGGCCGCCGCCAGCGCCGTTGCCTTCTGGCAGCTGGGGCGGAAACCGGCGCCGTAATAGTTTAAAAAATTCAGGAAAAAGGAAACTGCATCCAAGGGCGCGGCCCGCAGAAAATGGATAGAGAACGGCTGGTTCAGTAAAAAGAACCAACCGTTTGACTTTGTGTGGATGCTGCTATTTGATTGACGGATTGCGGCGATATGGCGAAATGAACAAGGAAAAGCAAGAAACAGCAACGGCATCTCGTGACTTATAACCAAGGCGATGCTAGAATATAAATAAATCAGGAGCGGATATCAAGCAACTTTTTTGTCATATTATACACGCAAAGGAAGGGAAGGGGAATGATGGCTCGCAATGCGCTGAAGGAAGCGCCGAACCGGCTTGCCTCCGGGCGGCTGGCAAAGCATAAGAAAACACTGGTGCTGCTGACGATGGTGGCCCCCGCCGCCATTTGGCTGCTGCTGCTGCGCTACCTGCCCATGGGCGGTATTGTTCTGGCATTCAAGGACTATAAGATCAATCCCAGGAATCCTTCGTTCATCAGCAACCTGATCAACAGCAAATGGGTGGGCTTCAAAAATTTTGAGTACCTGTTCAAAACGGATTCCGCCTTTATCATGTTCCGCAACACCCTGGCCCTATCTGCTGGTGTTTGCAAACCTGTGGAAAAATGTGGGCTATTCCACGGTGCTGTACCTGGCGGCCATCACCGGCATCGACGCCAACCAGTACGAGGCCGCCGCCATCGACGGCGCTTCCAAATGGCAGCAGGTGCTCTATGTAACGCTTCCGGATTCTGCCTCCTACGGAAGCCCAGGGCCTGGATTACTGGGATCGCTTCGCTGCCTACTATGATGCAGCCGAGGCTCTGCCCTACGGCGGCTTCATCTTCGACAGCTCTGAGCTGGATACCGAGAGCGCTGCCCTGGCCAATGTCTACGCTGAGTACGCCTTCAACCTGATGTCCGGCGCGGTCGATCCCGAGGCGGTTCTGCCCGAGTTCCTGAGCAAGCTGGAAGCTGCCGGCATCAATGAATTCGTCGCCGCAGCCCAGGCTCAGCTGGAAGCCTACATGGGATAATCCTTCTTTTTCTCCTTTTCGATATTGCAGAAGATGCCCCGCACTTTTTCGTGCGGGGCATCTTCTGACGTACTGCCTGATTCAAAACAGCCCTTTTGCGGTTTGAGCGGATATCATTTGCCTGTTTGCCGGCGAAGGGCATGGGGGAAGTCAGATTTTCGTAAAAACGAATTTCTGGATCAGGCCGTCGCACACGGCGTGGATGGTGACGCTGTCCCCGCTATGCTGGGCGGTGACCTGGATGTCGGTGCCCTTGAGCACGCTTTTCACATATTCCGCCGGGTCGTCACACTCCACCTCGTCGAAAAACACATCCCGCATCTGGTTGTTGCGGCACAGGTTCTTGATCTCCCGCACCAGTTCATATTCTGCCACTGAAATCGCTTCCTTTCCTTTTTGATTATCCTACTACATCCGGGCCCAATTTGCAAGAGCGGGAGGAATTCTGCAAAATCGGTTTTTAGGGGGTAGAAATACAGGAAATTTCGTGGTATACTAATACAATATTTAACATTCCCCCCCTTCCGGGGTCATACAGAAAGGAAATGAACTGCAATTATGGGCTTGTCCTCCTCTTCCCCCTGGCTGAAATATTACGGAAGCACCCCCGCTTCTCTGGACTACCCCCACTTGACCATGTATCAGATGGTGGCCCAGGCCGCACGGGAGAACCCCGACCACACCGCCTATGTGTTCATGGGCAAGAAGACCTCCTATCCCGAATTCATGCAGCGTGTTGAGGCCGCCGCCAAGGGACTCTACCGCATGGGCATCCGCAAGGGCGACCGGGTGACCATCTGCATGGCCAACACCCCCCAGGCCCTGGACTGCTTCTATGCCCTGAACCGGATCGGGGCGGTGCCCAACATGATCCACCCCCTGTCCGCCGCCCAGGAGATTGCCTTCTACCTGAATTTCTCCAAATCCAAGGCCATCCTTACATTGGACCAGTTTTACTACAAGGTCGCGGAGATCATACCCCAGCTGGAGAACCCCTGCGAAATCCTCATCGCCAAGGTGGCCGACGAGCTGCCCGCCCCGCTGAGCCTGCTCTACCCCATGACCAAGGGCGCCCGGGCCATTAAGAAGCTGCCGAAAACAGGCTATACCCTGTGGTACAAAATGGTGGCCGCAGGCCGCAGTCAGGTGCTGCCCGCCGAAGACGGCAAGTATGACGACTGCGGCGCCATCCTCTATTCCGGCGGCACCACCGGCACCACCAAGGGCATTATGCTCTCCAACCTGAATTTCAACGCCCTGGCATTGCAGACCATTGCCGCCTCCGGCTTTACCAAGGAGGAAATTGCCGGGATGAAGATGCTCTCCGTCATGCCCGTGTTCCATGGCTTCGGCTTGGGCATCGGCATCCATACCCCTCTGGTTGCCGGCGGCACCTGCATTCTGATTCCCCAATTCAATGTGAACACCTATGCCGAGGTGCTGGTCAAGCAGAAGCCCAACCTGATCCCCGGCGTGCCCACCCTGTTTGAGGCATTGCTCCGGGCGGACAAGCTGGAGGGTGCGGACCTGGGCTTCCTCCGGGGTATCTTCTCCGGCGGCGACAGCCTCTCCCCGGAGCTGAAAAAGAAGGTGGATACCTTCCTGAAGGCCCACGGCTGCTCTGAGCAGATTCGGGAGGGCTACGGCACCACCGAATGCGTCACCGCCTCCTGCCTGACTCCCAAGGACTACGCCCGGGCCGGCTCCATCGGCGTGCCCTTCCCGGATACCTTCTATAAAATTGTGGAGCCCGGCACCACCAACGAGGTGGAGCCCAATATCGAGGGCGAGATCTGCGTCTCCGGCCCGACTGTAATGATGGGCTATATGGACAACCCCGAGGAAACCGCCTCCACCCTCCGCCGCCACTACGACGGCCGCATCTGGCTCCATACCGGCGACCTGGGCTACATGGACCAGGACGGCTTTGTGTACTTCCGCCAGCGGATGAAGCGGATGATCATCACCTCCGGCTACAACGTCTACCCCTCCCAGCTGGAAAACATCATCGACGGCCATGAAAAGGTGCTGCTGTCCTGTGTCATCGGCGTGAAGGACCCCTACCGGGTGCAGCGGGTCAAGGCCTACGTGGTGCCCATGCCCGGGGTGGAGCCCACCGAGGAGCTGAAGGCGGAGCTGCTTGCTTACTGCTCCAAGCACATCGCCAAGTACGCCATGCCCCGGGAGATCGAGTTCCGCAAGGAGCTGCCCAAAACTCTGGTGGGCAAGGTGGCCTACCGGGTGCTGGAGGAGGAAGCCAACGCCAGCGCGGGGCAGGCTTGATGAAAAACCGCATCTGGGAACTGGATGCTGCCCGGGGGCTGGCCCTGCTGGGGATGCTCATCGTCCATTTCCTTTATGATTTGGTGGAGCTGTGCGGCGTTTTCGCCTGGCAGGAGCCGGCGTGGTACCTGTTCGTCAAGAACAACTGCGGCTTCATCTTCCTGGTGATCTCCGGCGTCAGCGCCACCCTGGGAAGCCGGTGCCTGCGCCGGGGCCTCCAGGTGTTCGCCTGCGGGCTACTGTGCACCGCCGTTACCGGAGGGATGTATCTGCTGGGTCTGGCGGATCAGAGCATCCTCATCTATTTCGGGGTGCTCCACTGTCTGGGGGTGTGCATGGTGCTGTGGCACTGGCTGCGGAAGCTGCCCAATTGGAGCATTACCCTTCTGGGCGCGGCCCTGACGATGCTGGGACTGATTCTGGGGCAGCTGTATCTGGATGCCCCCTGGGCGCTGATCCCCCTGGGCTTCTGCCCGGCGTGGTTCCGCTCCTCGGACTATTTCCCCCTGCTTCCCAACCTGGGCTTTTTCCTGCTGGGGGCGGGGTTGGGCCGGGTGCTCTACCGGGAAAAGAAGACCCGCTTCCCCGGTGTTTCCCCCCAGCGGCAGCCGGCGAAGCTGCTGTGCGCCATGGGAAGACAGTCGCTGCTGATTTACCTGCTCCATCAGCCGGTGCTGGCGGGCGCTGCCATGGTGATCAAATGGATCGTTGAATAAGGAGACTTTGCCATGAAAAACAAGAAATATATCTGCCTGCTGTCGCCCATTTATCTGCTGCTGGGCCTGGCAGCGCTGGGACTGCACCGGTGGCTGTTCTCCCATTATGTGGAGGACCCGGTCTCCGGCCTGCTGCCCTTTGCAGCGGCACCGGAGATCCTGCTGTGGGTGCTCACCGTCTGCGCCGCCCTGGGAGCCTTTCTGCTGCCCCGCCGGGCCCGGATGGGAGAGAGCAGCCCCGTTGCCGGTGCCCTGAGCAGCGGCATCTTCGCCGCCGGTGTGCTGATGCTGCTGCTGGAGCCCGTTAAGGGCCCCGCCGCTCTGGTGCTGATTTATCAAATCTTCTGCGTTGCCACAGCAATTTCGCTCATCGCGTCAGCGGTACTGCGGCTGCTGGGGAAAACGCCCCATTTCCTGCTGGAGGTCAGCCCCTGCGTGCTGTGCATTCTGCATCTGATGGAGTTCTACCAGAGCTTCAGCGAGGTGCCCCAGCTGATGAATTATGTTCTGGGTCTGGGGGCCGTGCTGTGCCTGACCCTGAGCGCCTACTACCGCATGGCCCGGGCCGCCGGACTGCCCACAAAGCCCCATCAATTCGCCATCGGCCTGCTGGCGGTGTATTTCTGTGCTGCTGCCGTGTCCCAGGGGATCTACGTTCCCTATTTTGCCGCTGCCGCCGTGTGGATGGCGACGGAGATGGCCCGGCTGCGTCCGGCGGAGGAATGAGCCATGGTGCTGCCGGAGCAGATTGAAGCTTGCATCCGGGCCCTGGAAAACGCCGGCTTCGCCGCCTACCTGGTGGGCGGCTGCGTGCGGGATCACCTGATGGGCCTCGCGCCCCAGGACTATGACCTGTGCACCGCCGCCCTGCCGGAGCAGACCGCCGCCGTGTTTTCCCACATTCCCCAGGATTTAACGGGGATCAGGCACGGCACCGTAAAGCTGCTGCTCCCGGAATCGGAGATCGAAATCACCACCTTCCGCCGGGAGGGGAGCTACCGGGACAACCGCCACCCGGACTGGGTGGAATTCGTGGCGGATATTCACGAGGATCTGGCCCGGCGGGACTTCACCGTCAACGCGATCGCTTTCTCTCCCACCCGGGGGTATGCGGACCCCTTCGGCGGAATGCAGGACCTTCAGACCGGGGTGCTGCGGTCCGTGGGAACGCCGGAAACCCGGTTCCGGGAGGATGCGCTGCGGATTCTCCGGGGCATCCGCTTTGCCGCAAGGTTTGGATTTCAGGTGGAGGAAGAAACCATGGCCGCCATGGTCTCCCTGGCGGCGCTGACGGACAGCCTGGCCCGGGAGCGGGTGTACGAGGAGCTGTCCGGCTTCCTGTTGAAGGCGAGAGCGGAGGACCTGCTGCGCTTTGCCCCCATTCTTTCTCAGGTGATCCCGGAGCTGGCCCCCACAGTGGGCTTCCAGCAGCATTCCCCCCACCATGCCTATGATGTGTTCACCCATACTGCCTATGTCACCGGGGCCGTTCCCCCCGACCTGGCGCTGCGCTGGGCGGCGCTGCTCCACGACATCGGCAAGGTGCCCTGCTTCACCCGGGACGAAAACGGCCGGGGCCACTTCAAGGGCCACGCCCAGGTCAGCGCCCGGATGGCGGACACCATTCTGCGGCGGCTGAGAGCACCCAGCGCGGTGCGGGAGGCGGCCGTGTGGCTCATTGACCACCACATGACCGTGCTCCAGCCGGAGGAAAACCTGCTGCGCCGCAGTCTTTCCCGCTATGGCCGGGAGAACCTGGAGCGGCTGCTCTGTCTCCAGGAGGCGGACATGAAGGGCAAGGGCACCAGCGAGCACGAGAACAGTGACCGCTATCCCCGCCTCCGGGCGCTGCTTGTCCAGCTGGACGCCCAGGAGGGCCGTCTGACCCTCAAATCTCTTGCCGTAAACGGCAATGACCTGATGGCGCTGGGCCTGACCGGCAGGCAGATTGGCGACTGCCTGAACCGCCTTCTGGAGCAGGTACTGGACGGTTCTCTTCCAAATGAAAAAACCGCCCTGCTGCAGGCGGTCAAAGCGCAAAAATAGAAGGAGCTTTCCAAAACGGAGGGCTCCTTTTCATTGTTCGCCCGGCAAAAATCCAATACGATCATGTGCTTATCGAATGAAATCAGCAGCTGGGAATCCCCCATGCGCTTGCCGCTTTTTTGTAAAGCGCCTGGTCTCTGCGACCTCCGCGAACAGCTTGTGAATCATAATATCCATTGTCTTTTCCCCCAAAAAGCAAAAAAGGTACGCCTTTCAGCCCATCCCCATTGGTACATTTTCCGACTTTACTATGCAGCTGCATTTGATTATAATTATATTGAATAATTTTCCATATCGCTGATCATCACGCAGGCCGACTGCGACAAGGCTGCGGCCATCATCCGCGAAACGGCGGAGGCGCTGAGCTGACCCCGTTCCTGATTCCCATTTTCTGAGAGGTAGTTTCATGCACTTTCAAGATATGCCCTATGAGCGAATCCCCTATGAAGCAGTAGAGGCGGACTATCAGGCGCTTTTTCGGGATGTACAGGCTGTTTCCGGGGAGGATGACTGCCTGGCAGTTCTGAAAAAGCACAACCGGCTGGCCGAAAAGATGACGCCGATGGATTTGTGCTATGTCCGCCACGGCATGGATGTGAATGATCCGTTTTACGCCGGAGAGCAGGCGTATTACGACGAGATCGGGCCGAAGATTTCAGATTTGGAAAACCGGTTCAACCGGCTGCTGGCGGAGTCCCCCTTTTCTTCCTGCTTTGAAACCATCATGGGCTCCTTCGCGTTTTCCCTGATCCGGTCAGGCCTGGAGGGCCATGACAGCTGCCTCATTCCTCTGGAGCAGGAGGAAAATGCGCTGCTTCGCCAATACAACCAGCTGGTTTCCAACGCCAAGGCGGATTACGGCGGCCGTCAGGTCAGCCGCAGCAGCCTTGCCCGGGATCAGCAGTCCTCGGACAGGGAGGTCCGGCGCAAAGCCTACCACGCCGCTGTGGCCTCCTGGGAGGCCCAGCGGGGAGAGCTGGAGGATATCTATGACAGCCTGGTCAAAAACCGTGACCGTCAGGCAAAAGCGCTGGGATACCCCAGCTTTGTGGAGCTGAGCTACCTGCGTATGAACCGCATCGGCTACACCCCGGAGGATGTGAAACGCTTCCGGGACCAGGTGAAAACCCATCTGGTTGGCGTTGGGGCGGCGCTGAACGAGCGCCGCAGGAAGCGCCTTGGCCTGGAGCACCTGTATCCTTACGACAATGCTGTCTTCTTCCCGGAGGGAAACCCCATCCCCCTGGGGGATGACCGGTTCTGCCTGGAGATGACCCGGCGGATGTTTGGCAGCCTTTCCCCCGAGACGAAGGAGTACATCGATTTTCTGCTGGACAACGGTCTTTACGACGTGGCCATGCGGGACGGCAAGCAGACGGGGGGCTACTGCACCCAATTCGAAGCCTACCGTGCGCCGTTTATCTTTGCCAACTTCGACGGCACCAGTGAAAACGCCTATATCATGAGCCACGAGGGCGGGCACGGCTTCTTCTTTTACCTCAAACGGGGTGAGCAGATCCGGGAGCGGGGCTGGTATACGTCGGAAATGGCGGAGACCCACGCCATGTCCATGGAGTTCTTTACCGCGCCCTCGATGGAGCTGTTTTTCGGTCAGCGGGGGTCGGATTACCGCAGAATGCATCTGGAACAGGCAGTATCCCGAATTCTCTACCAGTGCCAGCAGGATGAATTTCAGCAGATCATTTATGAGCAGCCCCAGCTTACAAAGCAGCAGCGCAACGACGTCTGGGCGCGGCTGGAGCAGGACTATTTTCCCTTCCGGGAATATACCGGGGAGGATTCGCTCCGGGTGGGCTCCCGCTGGCAGAGAATTCCCCATACGTTCCTGTGGCCGTTTTACGCCATTGACTACGCGCTGGCCCAGGTTTGTGCCCTGCAATATTACCGGTGGATGTGTGAAGACCCCGACGGCGCCTGGAAAAGCTATCTCACCTTCTGCCATGCTTCCGGAAATCAGAATTTCCCGGAGGCTCTTCAGACGGCCGGACTCCGCAACCCCTTTGAGGCAGACAGCCTGAAGGATCTGATGAATTGGCTGCAAACGCGGCTTTGATTCATAAATACATGCAAGAAAATGACAAGGAGGTAATTGTATGAACAAAAAACGGATCGCTGCGCTGCTTGCAGCCGCCCTTCTGATCACGCTGTTTGCAAACTGCGGCCAGAGGGCATCTGCGGAAAGCGGAACCTACACCTACCACGGGACCTATTCCAGTGTATCCACCTGGTCCCCCACGGACTGGGAGATCTCCTCGGAGTATGACATGCTGGGCTATACCGTAACCCCCTTCTACGGCTTCTGGATGAACGAAACCAGGGACGGCTACGACATCGTCTGTGAACTGGCATCCGAGTTCCCTGTGGATGTGACTGCCGATTACGCAGGAAACGGGACCTACGGCGTACCTGCCGACGCCACGGAAGGGTATGCCTGGCAGGTGACACTGCGTCAGGACGCCGCCTGGGAGGATGGGACGCCCATCACCGCCCGGGATGTGGAATACACCCTGCAGCAGTTCCTGAACCCCGGGATGAAAAACTACCGGGCTTCCCTGTTCTATCAGGGCGGCACCGCGCTGGCCAACGCGGAGGACTATTATAACAGCGACAAGGCCGGCGGGACCAAGCTGACCCTGGCCGCAGAGCTGGGCATCACCACTGCGGAGCTGACCGCCGGTGAGGACGGCCAGTATGCGGACTTGGGCGGCAACAAGGCCTACATCGGCTGGACAAAGGGCCTGGACTGGCTGGGCGGCTACTCCCTGTGGGACTTCGGCGGCTACATGGATGCGGACACCTTCTATGCGCTGGATGCGCTGGCGGACGCCGACGGCTACATTGCCCTGACCGAAGAGACCTTTGACGCGATCTCCTCCGTCACCGCCAGCGATGCCTGGGGCGGTGAAAGCGCGGAGGATCTGGTGAACTACATCTTCTGCGAAGACGGCGTGATGGAGCCCATTTCCTGGGACCAGGTGGGCTATGTGCAGGACGATGCGTACACCTTTACCCTGGTCCTGAAAAACCCCAGCACCCTGTTTGACTTTGAAATGAACGTGGACAACCTGATCCTGGTAAAGGAGGACCTGTACGAGGCCAACAAGACGGAGACCGGCGGCATCATCAAGTCCGCCTATGGCACCGGCGTCGACCGGTTCAGCTCCTACGGCCCCTACAGGCTGGTCAGCTACCAGGAGTCCAAGCAGATTGTGTTTGAAAGGAATGAGGGCTGGTTCGGCTACGCCGATGAGCGCTACGAGGGCATGTACCAGACCACGGACATCGTCCTGCAGCAGATTGACGAGCATACCACCCAGCTTTCCATGTTCCTGCAGGGCAACCTGGACGTAGTCGGCCTGGCTGCGGACGATATGGAAAAATACGGCACCAGTGACTACGTCTACTACACGCCCACCAGCAACACCTACTATCTGGCTCTGAACACCGATTTTGATATTCTCAGAAGCAGAGAGACAACGGGCGTCAACAAGACCATTCTGACCTATATCGACTTCCGCAAGGCCATGTCCCTCTCCTTCGACCGGACGGATTACGTCATGAGCTGCACCGCCTGCTCCGACCCGGCCTTCGGTCTGCTCAACGACGCATATATCTGCGATCCCATGTCCGGCCTGGCCTACCGGGACAGTGAATTCGCCCAGCAAACCCTGTGCGAGGTCTATGGCGTTGACAGCGTGGATGATTTGACCGGCTACAACAAGGACGAGGCCGCCCGGCTGCTGGAGAGCGCCTACAGCCAGTGCTATGCCGACGGCAACATCTCCGATACGGATATCGTGGAGATTGAGTACCATGTCTACAGCACCGACTCTGCCAACCAGAAGATGGTGGATTACATTGAGGACGCCATGCTGGCTGCCGCGGAGGGCACCAGCCTGGAGGGCCGGATCAAGTTCCTCCTGGTGGAGGATCAGGACTACTACACCTCCATGCAGAATGGCCAGGATGACATGATCAACGGCGCCTGGGGCGGCGCGGAAATGGACCCCTACAGCATGATGATCTGCTGGACGGACCCCAGCTACATCATGGAGTACGGCTTTGATCCCTATCAGGATCTGACCATCAGTGTCCAGGGTGAGGAGATCACCATGAGCTTCTACGACTGGTACAACGAGCTGTACAACGGAACCTATGCCATTGCCGGGCTGGATGTGCGCAACGAAATCCTGGCCGGCATGGAGAAGGGCCTGCTGCTCAACTACCACATGATCCCCATTTTCTCTTCCTGCGGCGCGGCGCTGGCCTCTCACCGGATCGTCTACGGCAGTGAAGAATATATCAATTCCATCGTGGGACGGGGCGGCATCCAGTTCATGACCTACACCATGGATGATGATCAGTGGGCCGCGTATTGCGCGGAGCAGGGCAACCAGCTGAGCTATTAAGCCGCAAACCGCCGCGGCAATCACCGGATCATGACCCAGCGCACTTTTAGGAGGGATGGCCGAAAGGCTGTCCTTCCTTAACGTGCATCTTAGAGCAAGGAGCAAGACAGATGTTTAAATATGTATGCAAACGGATCGGTCTATTCATAGTGAGTCTTTTTATCATTATGACGATGCTGTTTGTGCTGATTCGTATGCTGCCCAACCCGGTTGTGGCGGTAACCGGAGGGTACGCAAAGCAGCTGGAGGATATGCGCAGGGCATGGGGATATTATGACCCGATCATTGTCCAGTACGGCATTTTTTTGAAAAACCTGTTTACGGGCTTTAACTGGGGCTTCTGCACCACGGTGGGTACCTTTCTGCAGCCGGTGGAGGAATATCTGGCCAGCAAGATCCCGGCAACGCTCTATGTCAATGTGCTGTCGCTGATTGTGTCCGTTCCCCTCGGCATTCTCTTCGGTGTGATTGCCGCTGTGTTCAAAAACAAATGGCAGGATCAGGTAATCAACGTTTTTATCATGATTTTCATCTCCATTCCGTCCTTTGTCTACGCCGTGCTTTTGCAGTACATCGTGGGTTTCAAGCTGGGATGGTGCCCGCTGGTGATGAACAGCGGTACCGACTACTTCAGCTGGCCGATGCTCCATTCCGTCATCATGCCGGTTTTGGCGCTGTCCTTCGGCAACATCGCCGGAAACATGCGTATGATCCGTGCGGAGCTGACGGAGACCCTCACCTCCGAATACATGCTCCTGGCCCGGACCAAGGGCCTGACCCGCGGTCAGGCAACCATGCGCCACGCTTTCCGCAATTCTCTGGTTCCCCTTTTGCCCTCGCTTCTGTCCCAGGTCATCTATGTCATTTCCGGCTCGCTGATCATTGAGCAGATTTTTGCCGTGCCCGGAATCGGAAAGACCTATCTGGCCTCCATTAATATGAGAGATTACAGTGTATTTCTGGCAATCAGCATGTTCTATGTGGTGATCGGTCTGGCAGCAGGCATTCTGTTCGACCTGAGCTACGGACTCATTGATCCCAGAATTCGGATGGGAGGGAACAAAACCAATGAGCTATAATCAGGACTATGAACACATTGACCCGGAGGAATTTACCTTCGTCCAGAGAGAAAAGCGGCTCCACGACAAGGAGCTGGAGACAAAGCCCATCGGCTTTCTGCAGGATGCGCTGATCCGCTTCTGCCGGAACGGAGGCTCCGTGGTCTGCTTTTTCATCCTGCTGTGTATGGTCATCTTTGCGATCGTCACCCCGTTTGTCTCCGACTACCAGGTTTCCGAAAAGGACGGCTACTACGCTTACGCCCTGCCCAAGCTCAGCACCAAGTTTGACCTGGGCTTCTGGAACGGCTGCTCGGACAAGCAGGTCAACCAGCAGACCTATGACTATTATTCCGCCATCCCCGGCGCCATTGCGGAGGAATACGGCACCGAGGAAAAGAATGTGGCCAACCGGCTGCAGACGGTCTATAATATTTCCGTGGATTCCTATGCCCGGGTGGGCTATGTCAGCGTCAACCTGACCGAAAAGGAATTTCAGGATGTGCTGGACTACCAGGAGGAAACCGGCATCCAGCTTTTGTATCCCATGATCAATGAGAAGAAAATCAAGTGTGTGAACTACAAGACCGATCCCAACGCCTGGTTCCTGACCAACGCCAAAGGCGTGGCGCAGCGGGATGAAAACGGACAGCTGCAAAACATCTATCTGACAGACGACAGCAGCGCCGACGGCTATGCCTACTATGTCAGCAAGATGGGCGGCAGCTCCTATCAGATCCGCACGCTGTATTCCAGCTGGTATCAATACAAAAACGGAAAGGAAGCCTGTTTCCTCTTCGGCGCGGACGAATACGGCTATGATATTTGCGTGCGTCTGGCCTCCGGCGCCAGGCTTTCGCTGACGGTTTCCGTTTTGGCGGCCATCATCAACCTGATTCTGGGCATCATCATCGGCGCCCTGGAGGGCTATTACGGCGGCACCTTCGATCTGGTGATGGAGCGAGTGAAGGATATTCTGTACGAAATCCCCAGCCTGGTGTTTATGACTCTGTTCCAGATTTATTTTGCAAGAAAAATGGGCTCCATGTTTGCCATGTTCTTCTGCTTTATTTTCTTCGGCTGGATCAGCACCTCCTCCACGGTTCGGGCCCAGTTCTACCGCTTCAAGGGGCAGGAATACGTCATGGCGGCCCGGACCCTGGGTGCGAAGGACAGCCGGCTGATTTTCAAGCATATCCTGCCCAACGCCTCCGGCTTCATCATCACGGCCTGCGTGCTGTCCATTCCCTATACGATTTTTTCCGAGGCGACCTACTCCTACCTGGGCATCGTCAACCTGAATTCCAAAACCACCACCAGTCTGGGCTCCATGCTGCAAAACGGGCAGCAGACTCTGTCCACCTATCCCCACTGCGTCTTTTTCCCGGCGGTTTTTCTGGCGCTGCTGCTGATCTGCTTCAACATTTTCGGCAACGGACTGAGAGACGCGTTCAACCCCTCGCTGCGCGGTGCGGATGAGTAAAGGAGGAACCCATGGATAAAGTATTAGAAGTGAAAGATCTCCGCCTGTCCTTCCATACGGGCAGCGGCAATGTCAAGGCCGTGCGCGGGATCAGTTTTGATTTGTATAAGGGGGAAACCCTGGCCATCGTGGGCGAATCCGGTTCCGGCAAGTCCGTCACGGCAAAATCCATCATCGGGATCAACGCCGCCAACACCATCATCGAAAGCGGCGAGATCATTTACAAGGGCGAGGATCTGCTGAAATACTCGGAAGAGGAGTTCAACAAGATCCGGGGCAATGATCTGACCATGGTTTTCCAGGACCCGCTGTCCTCCCTCGACCCCATTATGAAGGTCGGCAAGCAGATGACGGAGGCAACGCTGCTGAACAACAAAACCCGGCGGAAGAACGCGGGAGCCGAGCTGCGGGCATTGAAAAAAACGCTGGTCTCCTGCATGAAAAAAGCAGGCTGCCCGGACACCGGGCTGCGGCCTGAGAATGTGGCAAAGGCGCTGCAGGTCTCCGACGCCCAGGCCCGCGGGGCCAAGCAGCGGGCCGTGGATGCCCTTTCCCAGGCACTTCCCGTATTTCAGGCGGAGCCTTTGGATGAGAGTGCCGCAAGGGAAACCGCCAAGCGGCTGGCCGGTCTGGTGGAAGCCTCCGTTGATCCGCTGGCGCTTCGGAAAAACAGCAGCGCCTGCACCTTCCGCACCTCCATGAATGTGAATCTGGAGCGGTATTTCAAAGGGCTCAAAAACAATCCCAGGGAAGAAAGACGGGTTGCCCGGGAAGCAAAAAAAGCTGAAAAAAGCTGGAAAAAGAGCTCCGCCAAGGTCATTCCTGCCAATTTGATCGATCTGGAGCTGACCGGCCGGAACATCCGCAAGGCCCTGACGGATCTGCTGGACAGCTACCGCCGGGAGCTGTCCGATCAGAGCGGCAAGGACTATCACGCACTGGCAAACGAGATGCTTTCTTATCTGGAAGAAAAGCGGAAGGAAGCGGAAACCAGGGTCACGCGGCAGGAAGCCTATGACAAGGCCATCCAGATCATGAAGGATGTGGGCATCAAGGACCCGGAGCGCAGATTCAACCAGTATCCCCACGAATTTTCCGGCGGCATGCGTCAGCGAATCGTGATTGCCATTGCCATCGCCGCGAACCCGGAAATCTTGCTGTGCGACGAGCCGACGACGGCACTGGATGTGACCATCCAGGCCCAGATCCTGGAGCTGATCAACGACATCAGGAAAAAGCGCAATCTCTCCGTCCTGTTCATCACTCACGATTTGGGCGTGGTGGCAAACATGGCGGACAGGGTGGCGGTGATGTACGCGGGGAAAATCGTGGAGTACGGAACCGCGGACGACATATTCTACGATCCGAAGCACCCTTACACCTGGGCGCTGCTGTCGTCCATGCCGTCCCTGGATACCAAGGACAGGCTGGAGGCGATCCCGGGTACGCCGCCGAATATGATCTATCCCCCCCGGGGAGACGCCTTCGCGGAGCGGAACCAATATGCCATGAAAATTGATTTCGAACGGGAACCGCCGTTTTTCAAGGTATCGGATACCCACTACGCCGCCACCTGGCTGCTGCATCCGGACGCGCCCAAAATCGATCCGCCGAAGAACGTAACCGACCGAATCAAAGCAATGAAAGAAATGGAGGGCCGGGGCTATGACAGAAGCTGAAACCATCCTGGAAGTCAGACATTTGAAGCAATACTTCGGCAAACAGGATTTTAAAGCGGTGGACGACATCAGCTTCACCGTCAAAAAGGGCGAGGTTGTTGGAATCGTAGGCGAGTCCGGCTGCGGCAAGACCACCACGGGACGCTCCATCATCCGGCTGAACAACGCCACCTCCGGCGACGTGTATTTCAAGGGCCAGCGCATTGTGGCCGGTACCCGCTCCTACACGGATGCCATCGCCCGGGCCCGGCAGGATTCCCGTGAGCGCATCAAGGCGCTTCGAAAAGAGGGCAACGCCAATGGAATTCAGGCGGAAAAGGAGCAGCTGAAAGCCTTCATTGCAGAGCAGAGGGCGCTGATCCGGTCCGCCCAGAACGACCACAGAAACTGCGCCGCACTCTACCGCAAGCGCCTGGAAAAGCAGATCAACGAGGACTATGACCAGCTGGAAAAAACGGCGGACCCCGCAAAGCTTTCGGAGCTCTCCGCTGAGCGCCGCGCCAAACTGAAGGCGGCGGCCAAAGAAAACATCGTCACCAAAATCCAGATGATCTTTCAGGACCCCATCGCTTCCCTTGATCCCCGGATGACGGTTCGGGAGATTATCGCGGAGGGCCTGAGAATCCAGGGAATCCGGGATAACGCGTATATTGACCAGAAGGTGTTTGAGGTGCTGGAGCGGGTGGGCCTGGTGAAGGAGCACGCCGGCCGCTATCCCCACGAGTTCTCCGGCGGTCAGCGGCAGCGCATCGGCATCGCCCGGGCCATCATCATGAACCCGGAGCTGATCATCGCGGATGAGCCGGTCAGCGCCCTGGATGTGTCCATTCAGGCCCAGGTCATCAATCTGCTCAATGAGCTTCGGGAGGAATTGGGGCTGACGATTCTCTTCATCGCCCATGACCTGTCGGTTGTGAAGTATTTTTCCGACCGGATCATTGTGATGTATTTCGGCAAGATTGTGGAAATTGCGGACTCCGACGAGCTCTTTGCCCACCCCCTCCATCCGTATACCTGTTCCCTGCTGTCCGCCATCCCCCTGCCCGATCCCCACTATGAAAAGCAGCGCAGGCGCATGGTCTATGTTCCCAGTGAGGCCCACGATTACTCCCAGGAGCAGCCTGTGCTGCGGGAAGTGACGCCCGGCCATTTTGTAAGCTGCAGCAGCCGGGAGCTGGAAGCCTATCTCAGAAAGTTGGGAAAGCAATGAATTGGAAAAAAAGCCTGATTACTTATGCGGTCCTGGTGGCCCTGGCCGCCGCCATCGTGCTGGGTGTGGCCTGCTTTGAACGAAGCGGGAGCGAAACAGTGCCGGCCTTGCGATATCTGAGCGACGGTTTTTTCACCGTTTCCGTCCTCTACATTGGGTGCAGAGTCCTGGTACTCATTCAGGAGGCGGGCAATTTTTACGGCATCCAGTTTGCCTTTTATACACTGGTGCGCCTGTTTTCCTTCCGCAAGGAACGGACGGATGAAAAAAAGAGCTATTTTCTCTTCTGCCAGGAGAAAAAGGAACGGCGGGCGGCGGAGGGCAGGTCCCCTCTGAAATCCGCGATGCTTCTGGTGGGGCTGGCCTGCCTGGCGCTGTCCGTCTGCTTCACTGTGTTATTTTACAGGTAAACGACGATTCCTCCTCCGGGGGCTGCCAACGCCCCGGGGAATCATGATACTAAGGAACCTCACAATCTTTCCGTCTGATTTGTGCAAAACTGCGTTGCCGTCTTGTTTTGCGCTTTCAATCAGATAATAGTATGAAATGCGAAATTGGCCCTGCAAGGGGCTGCGCAGAAAGTCCCATGGCAAAAGGCCAGAAGCTTCCCGGAAACGGAAGGCTCCTGGCCTGTTTTCTTTGGGATCAGCGGGCCGCCGGGGAGGGGACGGCGGCAAATCAAATTTCCAAAAGTACAACGAAAGACAAGAAGATGCATTTTTAGGCCTTTTCAAAGTGAAGCACTTCCGTTATACTTAATCTGTAATGATGCCCAAATATGCAGGAGGTATTTCTATGCGTTATGGATATTTTGACAATGAACACCGGGAATATGTCATTGACCGCGTTGATCTTCCGGCTTCCTGGACCAACTATATCGGCCTGAAGGATCTGTACGGTGTGTTCAACCACACCGCCGGAGGATATGTGCTGTACAAGTCCTCGGAGTATCATCGAATTACCCGGTTCCGGCCCAACGGCGTGCCCATGGACGGCCCCGGCCATTACATCTATCTGCGCGACGACGAGTCCGGGGATTACTGGACGGTTTCCTGGCAGCCGGTGGGAAAGCCCAAGGAGCATTATTCCTGCCGCCATGGTCTGAGCTACATCAAATACCACTGCCAGAGTGAGATCAATGTGATGTTCTCCCGCTTCACCTCCTTCATCGAGGTGGGCGGTCGGGTGGGCCTGGGCTACCGGGACACGGCCCAGGACGCCATGATGGTGCCCCATTCCAACCCGGAAAAATGCCGCAGCCGCCTCATCGAGCTGCTCCGGGCCCTGACCACCCAGGGCTATGGCCTGCATCTGTTTGAGCCAAGGTGGTTCGAGCCCCAGGCACCCCAGACGGATTTTAAATCCCCCACCGTGATTCCCACCCCGGACAAGAGCCAGATCGTCCACGGCCTGAAGGACGCCTGCGCGGATGATGCGCTGTGGCTGGTGTCCTCCATCGTCCAGTATGTCCGGGAGACCGGTGAGTTTGGCTTTGTGGATCAGGTCGTGACCTATGCCGATGGGGGCGAGGGTACGGTCTATGAGCATATGAAGAAGATTCTGGACTTTTCCGCCCGGCAGGTGGGCATCAACGGCATCTGTAAGGGCTTGCGGGCGGACTGGAACGATTCCATCCGCATCCAGAAGGCCAAGGAGCTGCTCGCTGACCCCAAGCTGAAAATCGGCGAGATCGGGGAAATGGTGGGCTATGCGGATACCGCCCATTTCGCCCGGACCTTCAAAAAGCTGGAGGGCATGAGCGCCAACGAATACCGCAATACCATCCGATAACCCCATCCCCGCCGCACGCGGCGGGGATTCTTTGCCTGATCCATGCGCCAAATGGAAAAATGGATAGAGAAACGGCTGGTTCGGTAGAAGAACCAGCCGTTTGGAACTTTATGATCATATCATTCTGCTTCCTCCGGGACCATGGCCCCGGCCAGGTCGCAGATTCGCTGGGCGGCATCCTTTGGGATGAAGCTGCGCTGGCATTGGCGCATGTGCTCCAATTTTTCCGGATTGTTCAATAGCGCCAGTGTGTTTTCCAGCTCCCTGGGGGCAAGCTGTACTTCGGCGGCCATGCCGGTGCCGGTGAAAAAGGCGCGGTTGCGGGTTTCACAGCCGGGGATGGGAGGCAGCAGAGCCAGAGGCGCCTCCATCACCGCCGCCTCGGTGGTGGACAGGCCGCCGGGCTTGGTGAAATACAAGTCGCAGGCGCGGAGATATTCCGCCATCCGGTCGGTCTTCCCGATCAGCTGCGCCTGGGCGCCATAGCGTTTTTCCAAATGCTTACACACGGAGGCGTTGCTTCCGCAGATGACGATCAGGCGGAAATTCGTGCCCGCCGTCACATCACACAGCAGCTCGATGGCCTTTTCCAGCTTTCCCGCGCCGATGCTGCCCCCGGATACCAGCAGATACCGCTTGTCCGGCGCAAGGTTCAAAGCTGCCTTGGCCTGTTCCCGGGTCAGCCCGGTGCAAAAGCTGCTCCGCACGGGAATGCCCAGAGGGTAGATCCGCTCCTGGGGGATGCCCCGGGCGGTGAATTCCCCGGTGAGCATGGGCGACGGGGTGACGTAGGCATCGCAATCGGTTTCCTCCATGAAGGGGATGCAGGTATAGTCCGTGGTGACGAAAATGGTTTTTGGGATCGTTTCGCCGCGGCTGCGCAGACAGGTCAGCATTTCCGCCGGGAACAGGTGGGTCATCACGATGACATCCACCGGGTGGGCGCGAAGGTATTCCCCCAGCGCCTCGGCGGCAAGAGCGTTGGCAAAATAAACCGGGGAACGCCAGGGCAGGTGACGATAGGCGTTCCCAATGGCATAGATGGCGCCGAAGCCTCC
Organism: Faecousia sp.; assembly: GCA_051867315.1. Taxonomy (GTDB): domain Bacteria; phylum Bacillota; class Clostridia; order Oscillospirales; family Oscillospiraceae; genus Faecousia. Next base: position 15,900 of record JBJDYM010000329.1, on the reverse strand, counting down.
GGGGGCGGCCTGGGCCACGGAAATGTAGGCATTGTCCACCCGCTGGGCCACCTTCCCGCCGCAAGGCTCAAAGGGGTTCAGCAGTGTGGCTCCATGTCCCCGGCGCAGAAATTCTTCCTGGACGGCTGCCGCAGCGGAATTGTGTCCGCCGCCGGTGCCGCAGGATAAAACCAAAGCTTCCAAAATGATTCTTCTTTCTTTGCTGATTTTACAGTGTGTTTACAGCCGGTGTAATGTGACCGATCACGCCGCGCTGCTACAGTACCGCATTTCCGGGGCTACAGCAGCTGCACCTGCATGGCCTCTCGCGGCTCCCTGCTCATGTGCAGGCGCAGGCAGACCGCGCAGGCAATGAGGAAAAAGCCCAGGATGATTTCATTCGGCTGGCCCGAAAGGACAAGGCAGACGAGGGCAGCCAGATAGGCCGCGATGGTTCGCTGGAAATGGGGGGTGATTCGCACCACCAGGGAGAAAAAGAGAAAGCTCCCCACAAAAATGGCCAGAGGCTTCCAGCGTGGCAGCAGCCCCAGCAGGCAGCCAAAGCTCACCGCGATCCCCTTTCCGCCCTGAAAGCCGTAGAATACCGGAAAGGCGTGCCCAACCACCGGGGCTGCCGTTACCAGCGAAAGCGCCAGAGGCGGGGCGGACAACGCCTCCGGCCCCAGCAGGAACAGCCACACCGGGAAAAACCCTTTGAACAGATCTCCCAGAAGCGTCCCCAGGCCGCATAAGAAGCCGCCGTACTGAAAAGCATTGGACGTGCCGGGGTTTTCGTCCTTGCTCTTTCCCAGAATATCCTTCCCCATAAGTCTGGAGAATACCCGGGCATAGAGCACACTGCCGGACAGATAGCCCAAGGTCACAAAAAAGAACGCCCGTGTCATTTCCATTCCTCCCCACCTGGCAGCGTCACCGTAAAGATCACCGCACCACCCTGGCTCTCTACCTGAACGCTGCCTTGGTGCAGCTCCACGATTTTTTTCACAATGGACAGGCCCACTCCGTTTCCGGCGGAGAAATGGGAGCGGTCCGCCTGATAGAATTTCCGGAAGATGCGCTTTTGCTCCTCCTCCGGGATCTCACCGCTGTTGGTGATGGTCACCCGAACGGCATCCGTCTCTTGGAAGATGCGCACCTGAAGGGGGCCGTACTCCGGGGAGAATTTGATCGCGTTGTGCAGCAGGTTGATCCAAACCTCCTTCATCAGCTCTTCATTGGCCCGGATCATAACCTCCGAGAATTCCATGTCCAGCTCGATGTTCTTTGCCGTCCAGTCATGTTCCAGCAGCAAGGCGGCGCTGCGCAGCTGCTCGGACAGGTTGTATTCCGTCACGCCGGTGAGGATGGTCTGGTTTTCCACCTTGGTCAGCTTCAAAACGTTGGTGGCCATGCTGGAAAGCCGGCCGGATTCCTCCACAATGGCGTTGATGTACTCGGCGCGCTGCTGCTCGTCCAGATCCGCCCGCTGCAGCAGCTTGGCGAACCCGGCGATGGAGACGATGGGGGTTTTAAACTCATGGGAGAAATTGTTGATGAAATCCTGCCGGAGCATCTCCGTATCCCCCAGCTCCTGAGCCATTTTGTTGAAGCTCTCCTCCACCTGCAAAAAGGCGGGAATCATGCTGATGGGCTTTTTGAAATGGACCCTGGCCCGGAAATCTCCGTCCGCCAGCCGGTTCATCTGGTCGATCAGCCAGTTGATGGGTCGGAGGGGAATGCGCACTGCCAGCATGGAAAGAAGCGTGCCCACGATCACGCTGACAACGGACGCAAAAATAAGCAGCTGCAGGCTCTCCGGGAAGCGATCCGCCTGGATGGGCAGAATGCCGAACCGGGTGAGCACATAGCTCAGCGCCGCCGCCACCGCCACCGAGGCTGCCAGAATGCCGAAGGTCAGCAGGGCGAACAGAAGGGTCAGGGAATAGCCTCTTTTTTGATGTTTCATTCCTTTTTCACCGCCTTGTAGCCCAGTCCCCGGACGGACTCCACGCTGAATTCCTCCCAGCCCTCAAACCGTTTGCGCAGTCTTCCGACATGAACCGTCACGGTCTCCCAGCCGGTTTCGCAGTCCATGCCCCAAATCTCATCCATGAGCTGAATCCGGGTGAAAATCTTGCCGGGATAGGACAGGAGCTTATATAAAAGCAGAAATTCCTTTTGGGGCAGCTCCTGGACCTGCCCCGGGCGGGAGACGGTGAAGGAGTCGTAATCCAGCACCACATCCCCGATCACGATCTGCCGGTCGCTGACAATTTTAGCCCGGCGCAGCAGGGCTTTGATGCGCAGCAGCATCTCCTCCTCGTCGATGGGCTTGGTGATGTAGTCGTCGGTGCCCACCAGGAAGCCCCGGTGCTTGTCCTCCGGGAGCTGTTTGGCGGAAACCATCAAAATGGGCAGGGTATTGTTGTTTTCCCGCAGGGTGGCGGTAAAATCGTACCCATCCATATTGGGCATCATGATGTCCAGCACCACCAGATCGATGTGCTCCCGGTCCAGCACCTCCAAGGCGTCCTGCCCGTCCACGGCGGTGAACACATGATAATGCTCTGCCTCCAGAATTGCCTTCATCAAAAGCCGGGTGTTCTTATCGTCATCGGCCACCAAAATATTGATCACAGCCGCGCCCCCCTTTTTACAATACAATAAAGTGTTTTTTTCCATTCGTCAAGCAATCCGGGAATAAATTACCACACCATTCTAAACCGAAAGAAAACTAAGGAACCTCTGAATCGGACATACTCCGATTTGATCCACATCCCTCCGGGATGCGTCTCAAACCGGAGGGACTCTCCCACGGGCTAAAAACAGTCCACCGGACTGTTTTTACGGCAGCTTACGCTGCCGCCGCCCTTTCGAGTCCCACCCAGCAAATCAAAAACGGGTCATCCCGAATGGGATAACCCGTTTTTGGTACGCCAGAAGGGACTCGATACATTATGGTGTCGGCGTCGTCGAGCCGCCGCCGAGCAAATGTCCACCGGACATTTGCACTTTATCGTTCGAGTCCCAAGTACAAAAATAATCCGAACCCTTCTCCTACTGAGATAAGGTTCGGATTATTCTTCTTTGGTACGCCAGAAGGGACTCGAACCCCCAACCCTCGGAACCGGAATCCGATGCTCTATCCATTGAGCCACTGGCGCATTTGCTTTCAGCGCAAGTATTATAGCAGGAAAATCCGGTTTTGTAAAGAGGCAGACGGAAAATATTTTCAGGTTTGTGCCGCAGTTTTCATTGGATTTGATGTTGTTTTCTTGCCCTCCCTGTGATATAATTCAGAAAAATGCACATTCTAGGAGGTTTTTCATGATGGAACAGCCCAGTCAGTTCCGCACCTCTTTGGGCGGCTTCAACCGGGAAGACGTGGTCCGCTATATGGAATTCATCAACAATAAGCATGCCGCCCAGGTGGCTCAGTTGACCAATGAGCTGGAATATCTGCGTGGCAAGCAGGATACGCTGGACGCCAACCGGGTCTCCGAGCTGGAAAAGCAGCTCAGCGCCGCTCAGGCGGAGAACGACACCCTGAAGCACCGGATTGCCGTGTTGGAGCGCAGCCTGCAGGAGGCCACCGCCGCGCTGGCCCAGCCCACTGCCGCGGTCCAGATCACTCCTTCCGAGTCCGAATTGGAGGCCTATCGCCGGGCCGAACGGGTGGAGCGGGTGGCAAAAGAACGGGCCCGTCAGGTGGGTCATCAGACCGCTGATGCTCTGGGGAAAATTTCTACCCAGATGGACGACGCTGTCAGCCAGCTTTCCGACGTTTCCGCCCGGATGATGGAGCAGCTGAACCAGCTGCAGCAGGCCGTCTCCGGCAGCCGTCAGGCTGTGCAGACTGCCGCCGGAATGGCGGAGCAGCTGAATGCAGAAATGGAGTAACACCCTTGAGGGCCCGTTCCCCTGGAATGGCCCTCTTTTTTTGAGGAACAGAGGATGAATGTTACAAAACCAGCCTATTACGATGATTTTCACTGCATTGCCGGCCGCTGCCCGGACAGCTGCTGCAAGGAGTGGGACGTGGATGTGGATGAAGCTGCCGCCGCGCGCTACCGCGCCCTGTCCGGCCCTCTGGGGGACCGGCTCCGTCAGGTGCTGCTTTCGACCGGCGATGGCACCGTCATGACCATCCAGGACGGGCGCTGCCCCATGTGGCGGGAAGATGGGCTGTGCCGCATCCAGGCGGAATTGGGAGAAGAGGCACTTTGCCGGGTGTGCCGTCAATTTCCCCGGCTGCGGCATGACTACGGCGGCTTTGCGGAGCTGGGGCTGGAGCTCAGCTGTCCGGAGGCTGCCCGGCTGATCCTCTCCGCCCCCGCCGCGCCGCCCATCCGCTTTCAGGAAGAGGGCGCCGGAGCGGGGGATTATGATGATCAGGCCATGGACATTCTGCTGGAAACCCGGGAGCGGGCACTGGCGCTGCTGGAGCAGTTTCCAAATCCCGCGGATGCATTGACCCTGCTGCTTTTCTATGGCTGTCAGGCCCAGGCTCAGCTGGACGGGGCGGCGCCGGAGGAATTTCACCCGGCAGCGGCCCAGGAAACCGCTTTGTCCCTGGCAAAGCAGCCGGACATTCCGGGGTTCCTGGGATTTTTCCAGGGACTGGAGATTCTCACAGACCGGTGGGCGGAACTGCTGCGCCGGCCCCACGCTCCGGCGCTTCCGGCCCGGACTACGGCGCTGGCCCGGTACCTGGTGGAGCGCTACTGGCTCCAGGCGGTGAGCGATTACGATTTGACCGGCCGGGTGAAATTCATCCTCATTTCCTGCCTGCTGGTGGGGCTTCTGGGCGGGGACTATGCGGAGACTGCCCAGCTCTTTTCCAAGGAAATTGAAAATGACGCCGATAATGTGGATGCCATTCTGGATGCCGCCTATTCCGTCCGGGCCTTTGCCGACGACAAGCTGCTGGGGATGCTCCAAATGGGGAAAGGAAATGAATCATGGTGCAAATTCTGACCATTCTGCTGCCCATCGCCGTGATGATCGGGGTGGGCGTCTGGTGCCGCTCCAGCGGCTTTCTCACCGAAGCCGGTATTGAAAACATCAAAAAGCTGGTGACCAAGGTCATTCTGCCCGTGGCCATTTTCCACGCCCTGTCCACCGCCGAATACTCTGCCAAAACCGCCGTGGTGGTGGGGCTGGTGTTCGCCGTGGAGCTGCTGACCTTCGCTGTCGGCTTTCTGCTCCGGCGGCTGCTGCCCCGGGCTTACGGCAAGTACATTCCTTTCATGGTCTGCCTGTATGAGGGCGGCATGATCGCCTATCCCCTGTATGCCAACCTCTGCGGCAGCGAGAATCTGTCCCGGATGGCCATGCTGGATATCCCCGGGCTGCTGTTCGGGTTCAGCATTTACATGGGCCTTTTGGAGGAGATGGAGACCGGCACCAAGCCCAGCGCCAAAAACCTCCTGCGGGACGCTCTGCGCAACCCCGCCTTCATTGCCAGCGCCGCCGGTGTGGTTTTCGGCCTGACGGGCATTATCAAGGCCCTGATTGCCGGTCCGCTGGGAGCAGCTTACCTCTCCGCCCAGCAGCTGCTCACTGCTCCCATGACCGCCATGATCCTTCTGGTGGTGGGCTACAGCCTGAAGCCGGACATCACGGATTGGAAGCCCTGTCTGCAGACCATTGCCCTGCGGTTCCTGGTCCAGGCCGGGGCCATTGCCCTTACCGTGGCGGGGCTTCGGGCCCTGATGCCCGGGGATGACCTGCTGCTTTTGGCGGTGGTGATCTACATGTCCGCCCCTGCCACCTTCAGTATGCAGTCCTTCCTGCGCACCCGCCAGGCCAGCGCCTACGCTGCGGCGGTGAGCTCCCTGTACGTATTCATCAGCATCGCCGTGTACGCCCTGGCGGCGGTGTTTCTCGCTTAAATGGTCGGGCGCCTCTAAAAACGGCCCTTTTGCGGCTTGGGCGGATCTTTTGCCCAAACCATCAAGTAAGTCGTTTTAGGGAAGCTCTGATGAAATCGGCAAGAGCTGACGGCGAGGGATTTTGGCTCAGCCGAAAGTACCAAAATTGAGGGAATACTTTGTGTATTTCCAAATTTTGGTACTGCGCGCCCCGATGGGCGTTTATCTGCGCATTTCATTTTCAAAAGAGGAGGCCTCCATGAAGCTGATCCATTTATCCGACCTGCATTTGGGAAAGCGGCTCAATGAATTTTCCCTGGGGGAGGATCAGGAATATATCTTAAATCAGATTTTGGAGATTGTGGAGCGGGAAAACCCCGACGCTCTGGTGATTGCGGGGGACGTTTACGACAAGGCCGTCCCCTCAGTGGAGGCGGTGGCACTGTTTGACGAGTTCCTGGTCCGGCTGTCCAGACTCCGGCTGCATGTTTTCGTCATCAGCGGCAACCACGATTCCCCGGAGCGGATCGCCTTTGGCTCCCGGCTGCTGGATGCCTCCGGGATTCACCTCAGCCCGGTTTACAGCGGCAGCGTGGAGCCCGTGACGCTGGAGGACGAATTCGGCCCGGTGCATTTTTACCTGCTGCCCTTCGTCAAGCCCCTCCATGTCCGAAGGTTTTTCCCGGAGGAGCCCACCGACACCTATACCCAGGCGCTGGCCACCGCCGTCGGGCATATGAATCTGGACGAAGGGGCGCGGAACATTCTGGTGACCCACCAGTTCGTCACCGGGGCCTCCCGGTCGGATTCGGAGGAGACCAGCGTGGGCGGGGCGGACAATGTGGACAGCGCCGTGTTTGGGGCCTTCGATTATGTGGCTTTGGGTCACATTCACTCCCCCCAGCACTGCGGCAGCGAGAAGATCCGCTACTGCGGCACACCCCTGAAATATTCCTTCTCCGAGGCAAAGGATGAGAAATCCGTCACCGTGGCGGAATTGAAGGGAAAGGGAAATCTTACCATCCGCACCGTTCCGCTGAAGCCCCTGCACGAGCTGGTGGAATTGCGGGGCAGCTTTGAAGAATTGACTGCACAGGGGGAAAACACCCCCTGGCGGAAGGACTATGTCCATCTGACCCTGACGGACGAGGAGGACATCCCCGACGCGGTAGGCAAGCTGCGGCTCCTTTACCATGGCCTGATGAAGCTGGATTACGACAACGCCCGCACCCGCTCCAACGCGGAAATCACCGGAGCCGATGTGCAGCGCTCCCGTTCCCCCCTGGAGCTTTTTGCGGACTTTTATGAATTGCAGAACAACCGGCCCATGACGGCGGAGCAGCTGGTCTTTTTGGAAGAGCTGATTGCCCGGACAGAGGAGGCTTGCCCATGAGACCTTTAAAACTCACCATTTCCGCCTTCGGCCCCTATGCCGGTCAGGCGGTGCTGGACATGGACAGCCTGGGAAGCAATGGCCTTTACCTGATCACCGGGGACACCGGCGCGGGGAAAACCACCCTGTTCGATGCCATCACCTTCGCCCTCTACGGCGAGGCCAGCGGCGATAACCGCAGCCCCGGCATGTTCCGCTCCAAATACGCCGCCCCGGAGACGCCCACCTTTGTGGAGCTGGAATTTTCCTGCCGGGGCCGGCGTTATACCGTCCGGCGGTCGCCGGAATACCAGCGCCCCAAGCTCCATGGCACCGGCACCACCGCTCAGAAGGCGGAGGCACATTTGATTCTCCCGGACGGCAGCCCCATCACCAGGCCTCGGGAGGTGGACGCCGCCATCCGGGACATCCTGGGCATCGACCGGAATCAGTTTATGCAGATCGCCATGATCGCCCAGGGGGACTTTCTCAAGCTGCTGCTGGCCCCCACCGAGGACCGGAAGCAGATTTTTCGGAAAATTTTCAAAACGGACCTGTACCAGCGCCTGCAGGAGAGCTTGAAGCGGGAGTCCGGCGCCCTGAACGACCGGTGCAGCGACGCCCGGAAAAGCGTGCAGCAGTACATTGCCGGGGTGCTCTGTCCGGAAGAAAGCGCGCTGGCGCCAAAGCTTCGGCTGGCCCAGGCGGGGCAGCTGCCCATGGAGGAAACCACTGCCCTGATTGCGCAGATTTTGGAGGACGATAAGAGCAGCTCCCTCCGGCTCCAGGCCCGGCTGGACACGCTGGACGAGACGCTGAAATCCATCCACACCCGGCTTACCATGGCCCAGGAGCAGCAGCGAAGCCGGGAAACTCTTGCCCAATTGGAGCAGGATTTGACCCGGGAAAATGCCCTGCTTGTCCAGGCAGAGCAGGCCCGGGCCCGGGAGCTGGACAAAAAGCCCATGCAGGAGCAGCTGACCCAGGAAATCACTCTGTTGGAAGCGGATCTGCCCCGGTACGCGGAGCTGGAGCGTCAAAGGCAGCGGCAGGGGGAACTGACCCGGGAACTGGCAGCCCGGCAGGAAGCGCTTACCCGGGGCAAGGCCGATTTGAGCCGCCGGGAGGAAGAATTGGCAGTCCTCCGCCAACGTCTGGAAGCGTTAAAGGATGCGGGGGAGGCCCAGCTCAGGCTGTTGGAACAGAAAAAGGATGCCGCCGCCCGGCTGGATACCCTGAAAAGCTATCAAATGCAGTCCGCCCGGCTTTCCCAGCTGGAAGGCAGCGTGCAGCTTCTGAACGCCCAGCTGGAAGCCAGGAACGCGGAGGCAGAGCAGGCAGATGCTTTTCAGCAGCGCGCGGCCCTGCTAAAATCCGAACTGCCAGGCTACGCCCTGCTGGAGCAGAAGCGGGAAACCGCCAGGCAGTTACAGGCCCAGCTGGCCCAGCAGGAGCAGACGCTGACCCGGCGAAAGGCCGAAGCGGACCGGCTGCGGCTCCGGGTGAATTTGGATAAGCAGGCACTGGATGCCCTGGCCGATGCCCCGGCCCGGCGGGAACAGCTGCTGGCGGAAAAAGCCGGGGCCCAGGGCCGGGGACGGCTGCTGCAGCTGCTGCAAAACCGGTTCGCCGAGCTGGAAGCATTGACCCGGCAGCTGGAGGACAAGCAAAATCATTACCGCGCCGCCCTGCGCGAGGCGGAGGAGGCCCAGGCGAGATTTTTCCAATACAATGCCGCGTTTTTATCAGAGCAGGCGGGCATTCTGGCCCAGGAGCTGGAGGACGGAGTGCCCTGCCGGGTCTGCGGCGCGCTGCATCATCCAAACCCCGCCTGCAAATCGGAAAACGCCCCCACCGAGGCCCAGCTGAACCGGGCCAGGGACCAGGCCGACCAGGCCCGGCAGGTCATGCAGCGCGACAGCGAAGCATGCGCCGGACTGAAGGCCCGGCGGGATTCGATGCTGAGCCAGCTTGCCGCTTCCCTGGAAGAATTGGAAGCAGATCAGGATTTGGAGGCCGCCCGGGCCGCCTTGCCGGGATGGCTGGAAGAAAACCGGAAGGTTCTTGGACGGCTGGAAGAAGAATGGAAGCAGCAGAACCAAAATGTTCTGCGCAAGCAGGAATTGGAGGCACGTCTTCCGGACATGGAGCGGGAGCTTGCCGGCTCGTCCGACCGGGCGGCGGCACTGGAAGCCGATCTCAGCGCCGGAAAAGCCGAGCTGGCGGGCCGTACCCGGGAGGCGGAGGAGCAGGCGGCGCTGCTGTCCTACGGCAGCCGGCAGGAGGCGGAGGCGGAACGCAACCGCTGCACCGGCCGGGCAGAGCAGCTGCGCACCGCACTGGAAAATGCCCGGAGGGCCTGCGATCAGGCCCGGCAGGATCGCGCCGCCGCCCAGTCCGTGCTGGAACAGACCGCCCGGCAGCTTTCCCGGCTGTGCCAATTCGAGGGCGGGGCGGAAGCACTTCGGGCGCAGGCGGAAAAGCTGCTTCCGGAATTGACCCGGCAGCTGGAGCAGCTGGACGGCAAACTTCTGGAGCTGCAAAAAAAGCTCCGGGAGAAACAGAAATTGGAGAATGCTCTGCCCGGCTTGCAGCAGCTTGCCCAGGACCGGGCTGCCCAAAACGGCGCGCTGGAAAACCGCCTTGCTGCGGAGGCTGCCTCCCTGGCGGCGTTGGAGCAGCAGGTGCAGGTCCTTGCCGGAACGCTGGCCTATGAAACCGAGCACCTGGCCCGTCAGGCTCTTTCGGAAAAATGCAGCGCCCGGGCGGCCCTGAGCCAGGCGTTGGAGCGGGCGGAGCAGGAATACCGCGCCCGCAGCGAGGCGGTCATCCGCATCCGCTCCGCCGCGGGGCAGCTAAAACAGCAGCTGGAAGCGGCGCCGGAAATCGACGCGGAGGCGGAAAAGGTGAGCCAGGATGACGCCCTGGCCCAGCGGCGGCAGCTGCAGCAGGAGAAGCTCCGGTCCGACAGCCGGATCGCCGCCAATGCCCCGGCGCTGAAAAACATCCGGGAGCGGCAGGCGGAGCTGATTGCCCTGGAGAGCCGGTACGCCTGGGTTCGCACCCTGTCCAACACCGCCAACGGCAACCTCCCCGGCAAGGAGAAAATCATGCTGGAAACCTACATCCAGATGACCTATTTTGACCAGATCCTCCGCCGGGCCAATCTGCGGCTGCGGGTGATGACGGATGGGCAGTATGAGCTGGAGCGCCGTACCGAGGCGGAGAACAACCGCAGCCAAAGCGGCCTGGAGCTGGATGTCATCGACCACTGGAGCGGCAGCCAGCGCAGCGTGAAGACCCTGTCCGGCGGCGAATCCTTCCTGGCATCCCTGGCTCTGGCCCTGGGGCTGTCGGATGTGATCCAGTCCAGCTCCGGCGGGGTGCGGCTGGACACCATGTTTGTGGACGAGGGCTTCGGCTCCCTGGATGACGAGGCCCTGGATCAGGCCATGAAGGCCCTGTCCGGGCTTACCGAGGGCGACCGGCTGGTGGGCATCATTTCCCACGTGGGAGAACTGAAAAACCGGATCGACCGGCAGATCCTGGTCACCAAGGACCGCTCCGGCGGCAGCAGCGCAAAAATTGTGTTATAAATACAAAAACGATGCAGGATGGGGTTCCTGCATCGTTTTTTATGGTCAGGCAATCAGACACAGCTCCGGCAAGGTGACGGAATCCCGCCAGCTGGTGAGGAAGGTATTTGCCACCTTTTCCTCCATGCCGTTGTCTCCTGCCAGCAGGGCCAGGTCGCCGTACTGGTTGGAGGTGGTGTAGTAATAGGTATAGGGACTGGGGCTGCCGTCGGCCAGGGTGTCGGTGGTGTACAGGCCGTTGAGGAAGCGAAGCTGGGAGCCGGACAGCTGCATCACGCTGAAATTGCTGCTGGCCGCGCCGCTGGAGCCCTCGTTGTAGATTTTGCTGTCCTGCATGAGAAACAGCCGGGAGCGGGCCGAAGACCTTCCCACGCTGACCGGGATGCCATTGTCCAACGTGAAGATTTCAAAGAGGAAGGGCTCTTCGGGAATGTCGTAGCCGATTCCTGCCACAATCAGCTCCTCGGTGCCGTTGCCGTCCAGGTCCTTTTTGGCGTAGCCCACGTGGGCGGCGTAGAAGATCATTTCGCTCACGTCGTATTGAGCGGGTACCTCATTGCTCTCGTCTTTATGGGCCATGGCGGTGCGGTACTTTTCAATGACGCTGTCGTAGGCACCTTCGCTCTGGGTCACGGTGATCAGGGCGGCCTGGGTGGTGGCAGAGCCGCCGGGGCCGTCGAACCGGGCCCGGACCCACCAGCCATTCAAGGACAGGGGCACATTTTCCAGCGCCACGGTATCCTCCTTCGAACTGTCCAGCAGCAGGCCGGGGTGCAGGCTCATGGCCTCGGTGACGGAGTACACCGCTCCGTCCGGGGAGAGGAATTCCCAGGTCAGGAAGGAGGCGCCCTCCGCATGGGCCACGAACCAGGTCTTGCCTCCGGGGGACAGTTTTTCCCCAGTGGGGTCCTTGGTGATCACCGGGGGCTGGGCCGCCTGGGTGGTCTCCGGGACGGTGGCCTCCGGCGCAGTGGTTTCCGGCGGCGTCAGCGTTACCGCCTCCGTCTCCGTGGGAATCGTTTCCTTCGGCTGGCCGGCGCCGCAGCCGCACAGCAGCAAACAGAGTGCCAGCAATAATAAGCATTTTTTCAAAGCATTCCGCTCCTTATCCATCAAAAAATAACCAGGGGCAGTCTCTCAACCGCCCCTGATTCGGATTTTAGCATAGGGAATTGGAAATGTCAACCTCCGCCCCGGCAGCGCTCTTTATTTCGCCTTGGGGTATTCGTTGCACAGCAGCCGGTAGGGGGGCTCGTCCTCTTCAATGGTGGGGAAGCGGCCCACGGGGGGATTGAAGCGGTTGTCGGTGTTGTCGTCGTTGCACTGGCTGACCTCACCCAGCAGCACGGGACCGGTGCCCTCCTCCACGGAGAAGTCGTGGTACAGGTACTGCTGCACATGGATGCTCTCGCCGGGGGTCAGGCGGATCTGGGTTCCGGCGGGGACGGTGTAGGTGCGGCCGTCGGTATGGACGGTGACGTCGGAAGCATAGTCAATTTCCTCGTTGGGCAGGCTGTTGTACACCCGGATCAGCACGTTACCGCCGCCCCGGTTGATGATGTCCTCGGTTTTGTACCAGTGGAAATGATTGGGGGCGTACTGGCCCTCCTTCAGATACAGCAGCTTTTCGGCGTAGACCTTGGGGTACTTGTCAGCCATGGCGCGGTTGCCGTTGCGGATGGTAATCAGGGAGAAGCCGAACTTGTCGAAATTGCCCATGCCGTAGTCGGTGATGTCCCAGCCCAGCATGCAGTCACGGACCTCGTCATATTCGTGGCCGATATTCTGCCACTGCTCGGGAGTGAAATTGCAGAAGGGGGGCAGGTAGCAGCAATGCTTGGCGCACATGGCCTCCAGCTCCTTCAGCGCCTTGTTGATCTCGGAACGCTTCATAACAGGGAACCCCTTTCGTTCTTTATTGGATGGTTCCATTATAGTCCTGCTTTCGGGGAAACGCAAGAGAAAAATCCCCTTTCCGCCGGTGGAACGGAGCCGGATGCAGAAATTGCCGTGTTAAAGCACGCCACGGCAGGGGAGGCTATCCTCCCGTACAGTACAAACCTGGAAAATGAACCATGTCCGGCGAATCCGAACCACGCCGGACATTGCAGCATTCAACCAACCACTCAAAAATCGATACCTGGCGGGAGGCGAATCGCCTTCCTACAGTGACGGTGCGATATACTGCGTTAAACCACTTCCCTTTTCTGATAAAGGGCAATGGAGGCCAGCCAGGAGGCGGTGTAAATGGCTATGCCTGCCAGGCAGAATACGGCCAGCAGCGCCCCCTGGCCGATGGCCAGCTGCGTGCCGGAGGAAAAGAACACGGAACCAAGATAGCCTCCGGCGCACACGAAGCCGATCATGGCAGAGTAGGCAATCCTGCCCTTTTCCACCCCCCAGCGGAACATAAACGGCAGGCTGATGGAGGAGGTAATGGTGGCCATGGCGAAAATACCGGCTATTATCAAGGCATATTCACCCGGACGGAAGCTGCCCGCCAGGTTCATCCGCACCGCCTGGGCGATGCCCACGGCGATCAGCATGGCTCCCTGGACAATGATGCCCACAAGATACTTGCCCGAAACGATCTGGGCCTTGGAACAGGGCAGGGTGCCGCTGTATTCCAGCCAGCGGCTGCGCTCGTCATAGGCAAGCAAATTCACGGGGATCATGCCGCAGAACAAACAGGGGTAGAACAGAAAAAACATCTTCTCGCCGTCCGTCCCGGCGAAGGACACCGCGATGAACACCACGCCGATGAGAATATAGGTGCGGCAGTATTTGGCCGCCATGTAAAAATCCTTTAATAACAGGCCTTTCATGTTACCGATCCTCCTTCACCATGAATACAAAGAGCTCTTCAATGCTGACGGGACTGAGGGACAGACTACCCGGCACGGCCTGGCGGCGGACGATGGCCTGGATGCCGTAGGGAGAGCTTTTTTGGCAGATCACTGCCTGGGGCTCAATGGCATCCAGCTGTTCGGCGGTGCAGTGGAGCATGCCGTACTCCGCCAGCAGCTGGTCCTTTTCCTCACACAGCAAAAGCTTTCCCTTGTGGAGGAAGGCAATGTAATCGCACAGCTTTTCCAGATCGCTGACGATGTGGGAGGAGATCAGAATGGAGTGGCTTTCGTCCCGGGTGAAGTCGCTGAACAGCTCCACCACCTCATCCCGCACCACCGGGTCCAGCCCGCCGGTGGGCTCATCCAGCAGCAGGAGCTTTGCCCCATGGGACAGGGCAATGGCAATGCCCAGCTTCATTTTCATGCCCCGGGAAAAGGTCTTGAAGGGCTTGTTTTCCGGCAGATTGAATTTTTGCAGAATCCGGTCGTATTCTCCCTGGTCCCAGGTGCGGAAGGCGCCTGCCATGACCTTGCCCACCTGGCGGGTGTTCAGGCATTCCGGCAGGCCGATTTCGTCCAACACCACGCCCACCTCCTCCTTGGTCAGGCGGGGATTCTCCCGGCTGTCCCGTCCCAGAATGGTGACGGTGCCGCTGTCGCTGCGGAGCATGTCGAGAATCAGCCGGATGGTGGTGCTTTTCCCCGCGCCGTTTTCACCGATCAGCCCCATGACGCAGCCGCTGGGCAGGGTCAGGTCTAAATGATCCAGAGAAAAGCCGGGGAAGGTTTTGGTCAGATTTTTAATTTCCAGCGCGTTCATGCCATGTCCTCCAATTCCAGTTTTACCATTTCCAGAAGGTCCGCCCGGGTCAGGCTGCAGGAGGCAGCCAGACGGATGATCTGCTCGATGTGCGTTTCGATCTTTTTCAGGTTTTCTTCCCGGAGCAGCTCGGTGTTTTTCTGGGCTACGTAGCAGCCCTTGGCCGGAACGGTGTAGATGAAGCCCTCTTTTTCCAGCTCCTCATAGGCCCGCTTGGTGGTGATGAAGCTGATGCGCAGATCCTTGGCCAGCGCCCGGATGGAGGGGAGCATCTCGTTTTCCTGCAAGGCACCGCTGATGATCTGGCTTTTGATTTGGGAACAGATCTGATCATAGATGGGGATGCCGCTTTTGTTGTCAATCAGTACGGTCATGGGGTCACCTCCGTTTATTCTGTATATATACATTATATACAGCAATATCAGTTTGTCAAGAGCCTCCAGAGAAAAAATCGTTTACAGTGGCACCGGCAGTCGGGGGGAAAGTGCTGATCCGTCGTTGACAATTGCGGGAATCCCCGTATAATAAGCATATTAAAAGGAAGGAGGGACGACTGTGGCGGACTGGATGCGGCTGGACAATGCGGCGCTGATTTTTCCCGCCGTGCGGCGGCGGGACTGGACCAATGCTTTCCGGGTTTCAGCCACGCTGAATGAGCCGGTGGACCCTGCAATTTTACAGCAGGCGGTGGATGCGCTGCTGCCCCGGTTTCCCTCCATGTACGTCAGCCTCCACCGGGGCGTGTTCTGGTACTACCTGCAAAAGCTGACCCGGGCCCCCCGGGTGCGCCGGGACGGGGCCTGCCCGCTGATCCATATGACGGGCCTGGAGCTGCGCAAATGCTGCCTGCGGGTGCTGTATTACGGGAACCGGATCGCTGTGGAGTTCTTCCATGCCCTGACCGACGGCAGCGGCGGTATGGTGTACTTAAAAACCCTCACCGCCGCCTATCTGTCCCTGCGCCACGGAATATCGATCCCGGCGGCGGAGGGAGTGCTGGACCCTCGGGAAGCGCCCAAACAGGAGGAATTGGAGGACAGCTTCACCCGCACGGCGGGTCAGATCCCCCTGAGCCGGAAGGAGGAGAATTCCCTGCGCCTGCGGGGCACGCGGGAGGAGGACGGCTTCCTCCACCTGACCATCGCCACCGTCGAAGAGCAGGCCCTTTTGAATCTGGCCCATGAATACGGCGGCACTGTCACCGCCCTGCTCAGCGCGGTGATGCTCCAATCCATTCTGGATCTGGCAAAGCTGCCCCAGGGGGGCCGGTGGGCCAAGGTGACGGTACCGGTGAACCTGCGCAAGGTGCTGGGAGGCGGGACGCTGCGCAATTTCGCCCTGACGGTGAATGTGGGAGTGGACCCCCGGCTGGGCAGCTATACCCTGAAGGAGCTGATCCGGGCGGTGCAGA